>DATNPS010000159.1:0-10729 GCA_036703095.1 Crinalium sp.
GTCGATGATGCAGAGCGAGAGCCACATGTCTGTCGCCTGATTAACGCTGACGGAGCCGCGATTCTAGCCGATGCCTGCGTGCGACACGAGATTGCACTGGTCGCGTTTTCGTCAGATCTTGTCTTTGATGGCACTCAGCAAAAACCGTATCTGGAAAGCGATGACGTTTCACCCCTGAATGTCTATGGTCACAGCAAAGCCGTTGCTGAGCAGTGGATTTTAGAAGCCCACCCCTGCTCACTAGTCATTCGCACCAGTGCCTTTTTCGGGCCATGGGATGACTATAATTTTCTGACGATCGCCCTCCGCACGCTTGCAGCAAAACGTCCATTTGTAGCAGCCAAAGATGCGATTGTCTCTCCCACCTATGTCCCCGATTTAGTCAATGCCACTTTAGATTTGTTGATTGATGGCGAATGCGGATTATGGCATCTGGCAAACCCCGGTGCGATCGCCTGGGCAGATTTAGCTCGATTCACCGCAAATCTGGCCGGGTTGGATGCGTCCTGGGTAGAAGGGCATCCCGTTCAAGCCCTGAAGTTTGCCGCACCCCGACCCACCTACAGTGTCCTAAGCAGTGAACGAGGTGTCTTGCTGCCGCCACTGGACGGGGCGATCGCCCGCTATCTACGCGAGTGTAAAGCCCTTAATAATTAAGTTGTGAGAATTAAGTTGTGAGAAGCGCATCCCGGAAGGATGCACTTCTCGCTGCACTACACAGAACTATAGTCTGAGAAACTTACGTTCGTTAGTGAGACTTTTCAACTGATGTCAAATAAAAAAGCCGGAAGAGATCTCTTCTGGCTTTTAGAATAAAGGCAACTGTAATTCCCATTTCTGAGGCTTAAAGCACGACAGTTAATTGGGTTCCTTTAACCTTACTGACTCGCCAGATTGTTTCTCCTCTCTCTCAAGTTGATGAAATTGTAAACTTTAGCTGTTCACTCAAACATGTCAGCAATTCTATAAAATTCTAAATAAGTTGTGAGAAACACCTGTAGGTTGAGTTGACGTAGGAAACCCAAAATATTGCTCCATAAGGATTTCGCACTGCTCAATCTAAACTGTAAACTCTCTACTCCTAGTTTATTGAGTGACTGCTACAATACTAAAAATTAACGCAAAATTGGGCTTTCAGGAGAGTCGCAGAGTGTGCAACTCTCCTGAAAGCCCGTTCGTCAAATCCACGTTAATTTACCTGAAATATAAACTTCCTCTTTAGATAGACATATAGCAACAGATAGATTGTTAACCTGAGTAGCAAGTTTCTGTAATCTACATTTTTTCGTCCAAAAAACTAAATAAGTGTGCCGTTTCTCAACCAGGCTCTTGGCTAAGTAACACCATGACGGATTTGCAATCTTCAAACCTCTCTCAAGAAACTCAAGATTTTGTGACCAACCCGATCGCTCCTCCTCAGGTCACAAAGCAGCTTTCGGAGAATATTATTTTAACGACCGTAGAGGATCTATATAATTGGGCGCGGCTTTCTAGCTTGTGGCCTTTACTGTATGGAACGGCCTGTTGTTTCATCGAATTTGCGGCACTCATCGGCTCTCGCTTCGACTTCGATCGGTATGGCTTAATCCCTCGGTCTTCTCCCCGTCAGGCAGATCTCATTATTCTGGCTGGCACGCTAAATATGAAAATGGCTCCGGCAACTCTCCGCATTTATGAACAGATGCCCGATCCCAAGTATGTGATTGCGATGGGAGCCTGCATGATCACAGGTGGAATGTTCAGCGCCGATTCACCCACAGCCGTTCGAGGGGCCGATAAAATCTTGCCGATCGACGTATATATTCCCGGTTGTCCTCCGCGTCCAGAAGCCATTATGGACGCCATTATTAAACTGCGCAAAAAGATTTCGGCTGAAGCACTGGGAGAACGTGGAATACATGGCCAGACTCATCGGTACTACACCGTTTCGCATCAGTTAAAACCCATCTCACCCGTTTTTACAGGCGATTACTTGCGTGCTTCAGCTCGACAAGCTCCAACGCCCGAACTGGCTGCCGCATTGGGAATGCCGATTCCTCCAGCCCTGCAAACCAGCGTCGATCGCAGCACAGGTAAAGTAAAAGAAGATGATGTTGCGTTACCGCTCAATGCCGATCGCATTGGTGGTACTAGTGATGTAGGTGCATAATCTACTGCTGAATGGTCATGAATCGGTAGGTATGCAAACTTGCCACAGGCAAATCTGCATGACTACTAATTGCGCTTAAATACCTCTCGATTAATGCTCTAAAACCTAAATTAGGGTGGGAGACGAGGCACTGCTTCGTCTCCCACCCTAATTTGGATTCTTAACAAAAAAGGAAATCTTAATTGCGTTTTTGTACAGGTATGGAGCGTATAAAAAAACAATGATTCTCATACCGATTTAAGATGTACTAAGATAACGTGTGTGCAGAATTACAGACCGCATAATACGACTCTTCTCTCCTTAGTTAGAGATGCAAAAGAAGCGACACCCGTTAAAGTAGTGAGCTAATTGGCGTTTGTCGTTTAGAGTAATTGATGGCGTAAGTTGACCATCAGCCGCCTTTTTCAGCTAATCGATCCGATGAGCTAAGTAGTGCCCTGATCTGGCCAGTATCGTTATTTGTTACTCATCCCTCCACAAGTCGAATTTGAGGATTTTTATACTCTTGCCACTGAGAATCGTGAGTTTAATAAAATCAGAAGCTTAATTTTGGAGCGTGCTGCACTGCCGCACGTTTCAAAATTAAAAACCTGGTTTTAATTTATCCATGAGTCTGAATACAGTGGATCAGCTTCGAAACAATACTTCCGCTTCGCTTAAGGAATGAGTTAGGCAAAGTATATGGCAACAAAATTTCCGAAATTTAGCCAGGATATTGCTCAAGATCCAACAACACGTCGGATCTGGTACGGAATTGCCACAGCCCATGACTTTGAAAGTCATGATGGCATGACAGAGGAGAAACTCTATCAAAAGATTTTTGCTTCTCACTTTGGTCATGTCGCCATTATTTTTCTGTGGACATCTAGTTTGTTATTTCATGTTGCTTGGCAAGGCAACTTTGAACTGTGGATCAAAGATCCACTCAACGTTCGTCCCATTGCTCATGCCATTTGGGACCCTCACTTTGGTAAACCTGCGGTCGATGCCTTCACTCAAGCAGGCGCATCCTATCCCGTAAATATTGCTTATTCGGGTGTGTATCACTGGTGGTACACGATCGGGATGCGAACAAACAGCGAGCTTTACATGGGTTCGGTGTTCTTGTTGCTGTTAGCCGCGCTGTTTTTATTTGCAGGCTGGCTGCATCTGCAACCTAAATTTAGTCCCAGTTTGTCCTGGTTTAAAAATGCTGAGTCTCGCTTAAATCACCACCTGGCAGGTTTATTTGGGGTTAGCTCTTTAGCCTGGGCAGGACACTTAATTCACGTCGCGATTCCCGAATCTCGTGGACAGCATGTCGGTTGGAATAACTTCCTGTCTGTCGCACCCCACCCGGCAGGATTGCGGCCCTTCTTTACGGGCAACTGGGGAGTCTATGCCGATAATCCCGATACGGCGAATCATATCTTCAATAGTTCAGACGGGGCAGGAACAGCCATTCTGACCTTCCTGGGTGGTTTCCATCCGCAGACCCAATCTCTGTGGCTCACAGACATGGCGCATCACCATCTGGCGATCGCCGTTCTGTTTATCGTTGCAGGTCACATGTACCGCACTAACTTTGGTATCGGTCACAACATCAAAGAAATGTTGGACTCCAAAGCGGGTCTGTTTACGCCCCGGTCAGAAGGTCAGTTCAACCTGCCGCACCACGGGTTGTATGACACCTACAACAACTCCCTGCACTTCCAGCTAAGTATCCACCTGGCGGCCTTAGGGACGATTACTTCGCTGGTGGCGCAACACATGTATTCCATGCCGCCCTATGTCTTCATGGGCAAAGACTTCACTACCCAGGCGGCGTTATACACACACCACCAATACATTGCCGGATTCTTGCTGGTCGGGGCATTTGCCCACGCGGCAATCTTCTGGGTGCGCGATTATGACCCCATTCAAAACAAAGGAAACGTATTGGATCGGGTACTCCAGCATAAAGAGGCGATCATCTCGCACTTGAGCTGGGTCTCGCTATTCCTGGGGTTCCACACCTTGGGTCTATACGTTCATAACGACGTGCAGGTTGCCTTTGGAGCACCCGAAAAGCAGATCTTGATTGAACCTGTATTCGCGCAGTTCATTCAATCGGCCCACGGGAAACTGGTGTATGGCTTTGATACGCTGCTGTCTAATTCTGATAGCATCGCTTTCACCGCATGGCCGAATCACGGTAATACATGGCTTCCCGGTTGGCTAGATGCCATCAATAGCGGCACAAATTCCCTGTTCCTGACGATCGGGCCAGGTGATTTCCTAATTCACCATGCGATCGCCCTCGGTCTGCACGTCACGACCTTGATTTGTGTCAAAGGAGCCTTAGATGCTCGGGGCACAAAACTATTTCCGGACAAGAAGGATTTTGGGTTCACCTTCCCCTGTGATGGCCCCGGTCGGGGTGGCACCTGTCAATCATCCGGTTGGCAGCAATCCTTCTACCTGGCAATTTTCTGGATGCTCAATACCCTGGGCTGGGTGACATTCTACTGGCACTGGAAACATCTGGGCATCTGGCAGGGCAACGTCGCTCAGTTTAACGAAAGCTCCACCTATATCATGGGCTGGCTGCGAGATTATCTCTGGCTGTACTCGGCTCCACTGATTAACGGATACAACCCGTTTGGTATGAACAACCTGTCTGTCTGGTCGTGGATGTTCCTGTTTGGACACCTCGTTTGGGCAACCGGATTCATGTTCCTGATCTCCTGGAGAGGATACTGGCAAGAGCTGATTGAAACGCTGGTCTGGGCACACGAACGGACTCCCCTGGCGAACCTGGTGCGCTGGAAAGATAAGCCAGTTGCGCTATCGATCGTTCAAGGTTGGTTAGTGGGTCTGACCCACTTTACCGTGGGGTATATCCTGACCTATGCGGCATTTCTGATTGCCTCAACGGCGGCCATATTCCGTTAAGGATCATCACTTAATCTACATAAAAGCGCCCTCACGATGCGAGGGCGCTTTTTGCATAGCTGTTGCCATATCTGTTAGGACATCAAAACCAATGGTGTAGGCTTCATCTCCAGTCAGGGATTCCACCCTTGTACCCCGTTCTGTCGTCTCGACGGTTGGGCGATCGCTCAACGGTATTACGATTCTCCAGAACCGGGAACGGCATCTAATTCAGTTTGAGGCAGTTGCTCGACGCCCAACGATTCATCTCCATCATCACTCGTATCGCTTAAGGGAGACTCATCATAGTGTCGCAGCAGATCTGCCGGATCATCGTAAATGGCGATCGCTCCCTTCAGTTCCTCATCGCTAAACCCGCCCGATCGCATAGCAATCACCGCAACGCCTGCCTGGTTGGCAGATTCGATATCATACGGCGTATCGCCTAGCATCACTACCGTTTGGGGATTGAGATGGGCTTTATCCAACGCGGCTTTGACGATATCGGGAGCTGGTTTAGAATTCTCCGCATCACTAGACGTGGTTGCCTGATGCAGCAGATCATCGACATGAGCTGCTTTCAGTAAAATCTCAAGTTCTTCATCGGTAGCGGAACTGGCAATAATCAGGTTCAAGCCAGCATCCTTCATCTTTAACACCAGATCGCGCGTGCCGTTAGCAGCAGAGAGCTGAGGGCCAAACTTCTTGAGAACCAACTCTTTCCGGTGATTGGAAATGGCTTTTCCGTCTCCCTCCTGATCACTCAAACCGGGCACCATTTGAGGAATAATTTGATCGCCACCCATACCAATTAAGGGGCGAATCTGCTCGAACGAAATATCATATCCAAATGCTGAAAACGCCTCAACCCACGCTTGCGCATGGGCATCATTGCTAAGAACCAGCGTTCCATCTACGTCTAAAATCACGCCATCCAATGCCATAAAATCTCCTATGAATAAAACCCTAAAGGGTGTGTGCCGTGCCCCTGGGGGCGCGGCACACACCCTTTAGGGTTTTGTATTTGGTTGTGTCTTTGCACTTAAGCCTTCTTTACAGCAGGGATGCACCATGCCCTTCTCTAACAAAGGTCTAAAGAACTGAATGAATAGAACTGGAAAATGCTTTCAGAATCACCACACAGCTCGGAGCATGAGTGATTTCGCTATTAATGACTTTGGCGATCGCCTCTTCCAGAGACAGCTTTACGGATTCCATCACCTCACCTCCATCTGGGTCAGGTTCCGTGAAGGTTAACTGTTTTGCTACAAACAAATACATGGGATTCATCACGATGGATGTATCTGGATTAACGACACCCAAATCGATCCACTCAGCCGCTTCAATCCCCACCTCTTCATGCAGTTCGCGTTTGGCTGCATCTAGAGGCGTTTCCGCGTCATCATCAAGACTACCGCTCACAGCTTCCAAACTCTCTTGATTCAGCGCATAGCGAAATTGCTGGACGAGATAAACTTGATTGTGTTCATCTATTGGCAAAACAGTAACGCCTCGCTTGACTCTAACGGTCGCATAGGTTCCTATCTGACCATCAGGCTGCAACACCTGGTCTTCGCAAACAGTGATGAACGAATTGGTATATTTCTGAATGCTATCTTTAACGATCCAGGGGCCACGCGTTTCCCCTTTGGACGGGTCTGCTTCAGAACTGTCGTGTATCATGCCTGTTCTCGCGTAGTTGCAGATTTTGGAGACGCAGATGAAACTGTATGATCTGCTAGTTCCACGAGGCGTCGTCTAATATTGTTTCTATTCCTTTCTCCAACGCTTCAAGCGCTCGCCAGTCGATCTAATTTCTTGCGTTCCAGTACAGTAACGGCTTTTTTCGGTTTATTAATCCGCTCAAACCGACTGCTTAACCAACCAAAACCATTTGCTAAACACTGAGGACAAACTTCACCATAGCCAATTCCCTGATCGCTACAGGCAATGACAAGCGCCTCCTGTGATTCAAACCCGTCTTCGCACATGCAGCAAATATATTTCTCTCCAGCAAAACGATTACACTCAATCTGAAGTTGCATAAAATCTCCTTGTTATAAAGACGAAATTCAGTATAAAAAGGGTCTTGCTGTGAACCCGTCTAACTCAAGCTACCTTGAAACCCTGGTATTTGCCGTCTATCTCAAGAACGGACTATGAATGAACACACCGTAATTTTTGGCAATGCCCATTGTGAAGGCTTGCCTCGTCGAGGTTGGTTTATAGGGCATTTTATGGAAACGGACGATCTGCGAACCACAGAAGCCCTGGAAGTAAAATGGGGTGTTCATAAGGCTGGAGACAGGCGATCGCAGTGGAGCACAGATCAACAGACGATCACACTATCCATTCTGATCAAAGGACGATTTCGACTCCAGTTTCCCGATCGCGAACATGTATTGGCGAATGAAGGAGATTATGTGCTCTGGGATGCAGGAGTGGCCCATACCTGGGTAGCCGAAAATGATTCGACGGTACTTACCGTCCGATATCCTTCAACGTCAGCAAATTCTTAGTACTGCTATTCATAGAAAAGGGTCGAAAATGAAACTAGGGGGATATGGGGGCTGTGCCCCCAGACAGGGGTTCCACCCCTGCACCCCGAATTCCTACCCTTATTTATGACCAGTTGTACTTAGTAAGTGGTGAATGTCAAAATTGTTTTCTTGTAGTACGAGAAATAGAGGTTAATGGGCGCTAGGCACGCACTCTCAACCCGTTCAAATTCGATTTAGTATGGAGATAAGGGAGTTGATAAAAGTTTGCAGAAACGGTTGAAAATGTTGAGTGGTGCAAAGACTTTCTAATTCTGCTTGAACCTCTATATCTTAATACTGTTTTACCACCAGCAGATAAATTAATTCTCAAACTTTTTTAAAGAAACCTACCAGAAAGACGTTAAGTTACTAGCAGCATAAGGGCAGTCTCTCTAAAGGAGTAGACTTCGAGGTTCTGATGAAAGCGTTCGGCAAATGCATTGATGAGCGAACATCCTGCACGACATCTGTTTCAGACACATTAGGTTTGCCTGAGATGGCATATCCACGTCCACAACTCAGGCGATCGCACTGGCTCTGTTTAAACGGGCCGTGGAAATTTACGTTCGATGATGAAGGACAATACACCCATCCCAATGAGATTTTGTCCTGGGAGCATACTATCGAAGTTCCGTTTGCCCCTGAATCTATCCAGAGTGGTATTGGCGATACGGGATTCCATCCTAACTGTTGGTATGAACGAGAATTTGAAGTATCCGAGGGAAATGGTCGCGTCTTGCTGCATTTTGGTGCGGTCGATTATGCCGCCCGTGTATGGGTAAATGGCCAATTTGTAGCCGATCACGAAGGTGGACATACTCCGTTTAAAGTTGACATTACAGCGGCTCTTAACCCAACCGGGTCTCAGCGCGTGACTGTCTGGGCACAAGATGATCCGCACGATTTAGCGAAACCCCGTGGCAAGCAAGACTGGCAGCTTGAGCCACATAGCATCTGGTACCCTCGCACCAGTGGCATCTGGCAAACCGTGTGGGCCGAGCGAGTTCCCGAAACCTACATCGATCGCATCCGCTGGACGCCTCACTTTGAACGGTGGGAAATTGGCTTTGAAGCGTTTGTGGCTGGAAAGCAGCAGAACGACATCCAGGTCAAAGTCAAGTTAACAGCAGGTCAACAGCGCTTAGTCAATGACACTTATGAAGTGCTCAATGGCGAAATTCATCGACGTATTGCGCTCTCTGATCCGGGTATTGATGACTATCGCAATGAATTACTCTGGAGTCCTGAAAAGCCTACTCTGATTCATGCCGACATTCAGCTCTGGCAAGACGGTGTGCTGCTCGATGAAGTTCGCTCATACACTGCCATGCGAACGGTGGCAGTACAGCGCGATCGCTTCATGCTAAATGGGCAACCCTACTATCTGCGGCTTGTGCTCGATCAGGGCTATTGGCCCGATACGTTGATGACTCCGCCCTCCGATGAAGCGCTGCGGCAAGACATCGAGCTAGTGAAGCAAATGGGCTTTAACGGCGTGCGTAAACACCAGAAGATTGAAGACCCCCGCTTTTTATATTGGGCCGATGTGCTGGGACTGCTGGTGTGGGAAGAAATGCCGAGTGCATATCGTTTTACCCCTCAAGCCGTTGAGCGGATGATGAAAGAATGGGCTGAGGTGATCGAACGCGATGCCAGTCATCCTTGTGTCGTTGTATGGGTTCCGTTTAACGAATCCTGGGGAGTTCCCGATTTGACGGCAACTCCAGCCCATCGCAACTACGTTCAAGCGCTTTATCATCTCACCAAGACACTTGACCCCACCCGTCCGGTGATTGGCAATGATGGCTGGGAAAGTGCGGCAACCGACATCCTGGCAATTCACGACTACGACAGCAAACCGCAGCGCTTAGCCAAACGCTATGGCCCGGAGGTCAAACTATCAGATCTGTTCGATCGCCAGCGTCCCGGTGGACGAGTGCTCACGCTGGATGGTTATCCCCATCAGGGACAGCCGATTATGCTAACCGAGTTTGGTGGCATCGCCTATACCGACCCTGAGGAAGCCAGCAAAACCTGGGGATATGCTCGTTCATCAAATGCAATCGAGCTGCACAAGCAATATGCAGACCTGCTCTATGTGGTAAACCAGGTCGAGATATTTAGCGGCTTTTGCTACACCCAGCTTACCGATACTTTTCAAGAGGCAAACGGATTGCTCTATGCCGATCGCACGCCTAAGTTTCCTTTAGAAGCGATCGCAACCGCAACAATGGGTCGAGGATTTGAAGCAGGCATCACCCAACCCTGGATCGGAACTGACTTCGCTCAATCCGTTGCTCAATCCGTTGCTCAGTCTGCTGCTCAATGTGGCTCAAACTGTCCTTAAGAAACGCAATCAACGTTTGTAAACGGGTTTCGTGCGGCGCACGAAACCCGTTTTTGTATGTAGCCGTAGCTATCTGAATCAGGACGGGGCAAGGGTGGAACTCCTGTCTGGGGGCTTCGCTCCTCCACTCTCTTTGGTTCTGGAATCGAGATATACAGCAGTAAGGGCGATCGCCCTTACTACTGTGGATAGGGGTATGATACAGGCGAGCCTCCTATGCTTCTAGAACCTGCCAATCTTATACGTGTGGCAAACATGTATTCCCAATCGCTATTAAAGCCCGACGGTCGGAAACTGACGCTCTACAGTCGTCGCCCGATCGCAACAGACATCATTGCCCCCAGTCCCAGCCATGATCCAATTCAGGCAAATCCACATCTGCGTTGGCATCCCTTGCGGGGCGAATGGGTGGCCTATGCTAGCCATCGTCAGGGTCGGACGTTTATGCCGCCACCGGAATACAATCCCTTAGCACCAACCAAAGATCCAGCGTTTCCGACAGAGTTACCCGAAGGCGAATATGATGTGGCCGTCTTTGACAATCGCTTTCCCTCCCTCACTCTGGCGGCTCACGATCCGCCTGTCAGCATCGTAGACACTCTACCTGCTCACGGGATCTGCGAAGTCGTTGTGTTTACTCAAGATCCCAAATCGTCTCTCAGCCTGTTGCCGCTGGATCATCTGGAACTGCTGTTGCAAGTGTGGGGCGATCGCACCCGCATCATCGGAGCTAACCATTCCATTCAGTACGTCCTACCGTTTGAAAATAAAGGCGTCGAAGTTGGCGTTACGCTGCACCAT
>DATNPS010000163.1:0-29934 GCA_036703095.1 Crinalium sp.
CCCAGGTCGCTTTCAACTAAATGAAGAGTGAGATCAAACTGAGAGGTCTGATTATCAATGCGCGAGTGGTGAACCGTTAAACCAGGTAGTTCGATCGTTTCAATCGAAAAGGAATTTTGCAAAACCAGCATCACCTGAAACAGCGGTGCGTGAGTTAGGCTACGTGACAGTTGCAATTCATCTACCAGCTTTTCAAACGGTAAACTTTGATGAGCTAACGCCTCCCAAACAGTTTCGCGCACTCGCTGCAAAAGTTCTCGAAAGGTTGGATTTCCTGATAGATCCGTTCGCAGAACCACAGTATTGATAAAGCAGCCAATCAGATTCTCAGTTTCGGACTGCTGACGATTGGCGATCGGGGAACCGATGAGAATATTCTCCTGTCCGGTATAGCGAAACAGAAGGGTCTGCAATCCCGCCACTAGTGTCATAAACAGGGTTGCTTCACACTGCTGAGACAGATCTTTCAACGATTCCGTGAGTGTTTTGGGCAGGATGAAGGAAAGTGTTTTGCCTGCAAAAGATTGGATGGGAGGACGGGGGCGATCGCTCGGCAGTTGCAATACGTCGGGCGCATTATGTAATTTTTGCTTCCAATACGCCAAATCTGTATCCAATGCCTTCCCCTGCAACGCCTGACGTTGCCACAGGGCAAAGTCGGCATATTGGATGGGTAGCTCAGGTAGGGGCGATCGCTGTTGATTAGAAAAGGCTGCATACAGCGCACTCAATTCGCGAAAAAAGACGCCAATCGACCAGGCATCGACCGCAATATGGTGTAAGGTTAGCAGCAGGACAAATTCGGTTTTGCTAATCTGAAGCAGTTTTACCCGCAACGACCAATCTGTTTCCAGGTTAAACGGTTGACAAGCTTGCTCGGTAGCGAACCGTTGCACTTCAGTTTCGGATTGAACTGATGAGAAGTTACTAAGATCAACAAAAGGCAATTTCCACTCACCCAATGGAGAAATAACTTGAGTTAATTCTCCATTGATATTGCGTAACATGGTTCGCAATATTTCATGACGCTGAAGGATTTCTCGGATACTCTGCTCCAGAACAGCGATATTGAGTGAACCCTTGATCTTAAGGGCGATCGAGATATTGTTAGAGACTGCACTTTTAACTCCCAACTGATCCTGAAACCAGGTACGCTGTTGAGCAAAAGAGACAGGAATAGAATGATTTAGCTTGCCCGCTATAGACGATTGGTTAGAAATTTCTCGCTTTTGAATTTTTGGCGCTTGAGGTTGCGTTGCCTGCTTTTTCTGAAGTCGTCGTTTGAATAAGGCTTGTTGTTCTGGTGAAAGGGCTGCAATACGCTGGGAGAGATCTTTCATGTTGAGATGTTGCGATCGCTGAAGACAAAGAATTTCACAAATGAATTGAATTAAATTATCTGACGAAAACCAAAAAGTCTTTTCATGGGATGCGTTAGCGATAGCGTAACGTGTCAGAATCACGGTCAGCAATGCGTTATGCTATCACTAACGTATCCTACAAAATAGACAATTCTAATCCGCATTCATGTTTAACCTGGTTGAGATGATGGAGGCTTTCTATCACCCAATCAAACTCTACGCCAAAGTCAATTAGGGCTGAAATTTCATCGACTCCAGCCCGTTGCAGATCGTTGATCGTTTTTTTGCAATTCTCCGGAGTTCCCATTAACACTTTGCCGTTAAAATAGGTTTCGAAACTAAAGTCAAGCAAATCTTCTAGATCCTGTGCGGTCAATGTATTTGGATCGATTGAAAACCGTAAGTCACCAGCAGATTTAACCACTAAATCAAAATGTGTTTTCAAGTAATTTTTGAAGGGTGCTTTAACTTTTCGTCGGATGTCATCCAGGTCATCTCCAATAAAGGTATGAATCATCATCGCCACCTTACCTTTTTGGGAATCGTGACCATGTTCTGCCAGCGATCGCCGATACAACGATATTTTCCGCAACGTTTCATCCAAACTTTGGTATAGCGGAGAGGTGAGGATATTTGCGCCGATTTTACCTGCTTCGACAAAAGAATCATCCGACAATGAGGTAATCCAGACGGAAAGCTGGGTTTGCAGTGGTCTGGGAAATGTTTGAATTTGAGCAGGTTTACCATGTCCGCCGATTCGCTCAATCGCTTTTCCTTGCCACAATTGCTGCACCACCTGAATGTCTTGCCACATGATTTCCTTCTTGTTGGCATACTTTTCTGGATACAGAACAAAGTCATTGGGATGCCAGCCCGGAGCGAAGGATAAACTGACTCTACCACCCGAAAGATTATCGACCACTGACCATTCTTCTGCCACGCGCAACGGATCTTGCAACGCCATGACAACACTGCCAGAGCGGATTTGAATTTGTTGGGTGATCATGGCGATCGCAGACCCAATCACGGCTGGATTGGGATATAGACCACCAAACGCATCAAAATGACGTTCGGGAATCCAAACGGCTGAAAACCCATTGCGATCGGCGAACTTAGCACCTTCAATTAACAGGCGATATTTATCATGGCCTGTGGTGGAGCCATCTCCGGAAAAATAAAAAAGACTGAAATCCATTAGTGATACCAGTTTAATTGGATGAGGCAACAGATCTGGTAGAGGTCGCATCGCCATGCGCCCCTAGAGAAGATTGATGTGTTAAACATTCGTTGGTGACTCTTGGGCCAGTTGCGCTTGCACCTCATCTTGCGATAGGTGTTCGATCTCAGCGAGAAGGCGATCCATTTCGTCGGAATCAGCCGACTGTGTCAGTTGAGCTGTAATCACAGCCGCAACTCCAGCAACCGTCGGCGTATCAGACAAGAGCGTTCGCAAGGATAGATCAACGGGATAGCGATCTCGCAATCGCGAAACAACACGTACTGCCAGCAGCGAATGTCCACCCAGCTCAAAGAAATTATCGTGAATTCCTACTTGGGCAATGCCGAGCTGTTCCTGCCACAATTCCGCAATCTGTTGTTCAATCTCATTCGTGGGTGCTACATAAGCTGTGGATTGGAGCGATCGCTGATGGCCAGATGTAAGTTTTGGTGTCTCTGTGACTTGTGTTTCAGGCGTCACTTGCCAATTGTGTTTTTGTTCTAAAACAGCCTGCCACTCTTTCGTGGAAACGATCATCTGAGGATATTTTTGTTGCAGGATGCGGTTTAAGCTATCCAGTCCTTCCTGGGGTGCAATGCCAGTTCTGAGTGCCTCTAAACGCTGTTGTTTAAATGCTTCAGGCAGGTTGGTCATATTGGCTCCCATGCCCACCTCTTGCCAAGTATCCCAGTTAATGGCGATAGTGCGCGTATTGAGTTTGGCAGTGTGTGCAAAGGCATCTAAAAAGCAGTTCGCTGCGCAATAATCCACCTGTCCAGTACCGCCCAGAAGGGCACTCAGAGATGAGAAGAGAATGCAGAAATCAGGTGGTGTTTCCTGGAAAAGCTGGCTCAGGATGCGAGTGCCTTGAATTTTGGGTGCCATTACTTGCTCTGCCATTGCGGGTGTTTTAAGTTGGATTACGCCACCTCCGGGCACACCTGCGGTATGGAAAATTCCATTGATCTGTCCAAAGGTTTGACGAGCGCGATCGATGGCTGTCTGCATTTGTGCGTGATCTGCAACATCTGCACTCAGAATCAACACCTCTGATCCAATAGCCTCCATCTCCTGGATTTTCTGAATCTTGAGAGCTGTTGCATCTACATCATGGATTGTCCGCCAGTGTTCCCATTCGTTTCGAGGTGGCAAGGGTGAACGGTTGATTAATACCAGCTTGGCCTGAACTGTTTTAGCAAGATGTTCTGCAATGGCCAGGCCGATACCGCCTAATCCTCCTGTGATTAGGTAAACGCCTTGCGATCGCAAGAACGTTAGTTGATCGGTAGCCTCTAAGCGAGTGGGTTCAACGGTTGGCAGCCAGCGATACTTGCCGCGATAGGCGACAATGGGATCAGTCGTTTGCGACGCTTGTGTTTGAATTTCGGTAATAATTTGCTCAATCAGGAGTTCATCCAGTGCATTGTCTGATCCAGGAGAGACAACATCGATCGCACAGCAGGTGATCGCTGCATATTCCTGGGGAATAACTTTACAGGGGCCCAATAGAGTTGCTTTTTCAGGTCGAATATCTTCATCTCCACTTACCGCCTGTAGCTGACTGGAGACAACACTGATGTGGATCGGATGATCAGCATTTTGTTGTCCCAACGCCTGAGCCAGATAAAGCAAGCTATAGAATCCTAGAGCTTGAGATGCTTCAAACGAAAGATCAGATGCAATTGTCCACAAGTGAGCGATAATAGGGAATTCATCGACAGATAGGACTTCCTGGATCAACGCATCGTAATGATCGCGATCGCCCGGATTAATTGTGTAAACATTCGGATGACTTTGACTAAAAACTTCCCCCTGATTGACCTGAATCACGCACTGTCCCTGCTGCTGCAATCGTTGTACGATCGCCGTTGCTAAAGGAGTGCGATCGACAAATACTACCCAACAGCGTTGCTGATCCAACTTTTGAAAGCTGGGCAGGACGGAACGCTTCCACGATGGGACATAGAACCAGTCAGCAAGGTTAGATTTTTTGTCGAGTGATATTTGAGCCCTGGAGGAGGATGTTGGTGGATCAATCCAATAGCGCTGACGTTCAAATGGATAGGTGGGTAGCGGTACGCGATGACGCTGCTGCTGCGCATAAAAGTTTGACCACTGGATCTGCACGCCACTGATCCAGATCTGTCCCAGTGCGTTTAATATCCATTCCACATCAGAGGGTTTGTCCTGCGGGTGCGGTAGTGATGTCAATACCGTGCGTCCCTGCGCCTGTTGTTTTACTAGCGTGCTGAGTGTTCGACCCGGCCCGACTTCCAGAAAAACAGCCTGAGAATCGGTTAAGAGTTCGGCAATGCCCTGCGAAAATTGCACACATTGGCGCAAATGCTGTGCCCAATAGAGGGGATCGATCGCATCTTTAGCCGTGATCCAGGTGCCCGTGACATTGGAGATAAATGGAACTTGGGGCGGGCTTAGCCGAATGCGTCGCACTTGTTCGACAAACGGTTCTATAACACCCTCCATCATGTAGGAGTGAAATGCATGGGACGTATGCAGCCGACGGCAATCAATTCCCCGTTCTGATAGTTGAGATTCCAGGGTTTGAATAGCCTCGATCGCCCCTGAAATCACACTCAGAGAGGGGCTGTTACTGACCGCTAAGGCCAGCGTTTGATTCAAAAAGGGCTGTACGTCATCGGCAGACAAACTGACTGCCAGCATGGCTCCAGGTGGCTGTTGCTGCATCAACTGTCCACGCAGAGCAACCAAATTTAAGGCATCTGGCAGTGAGAAAACGTTTGCCAGACAAGCTGCCACATACTCTCCAATGCTGTGCCCAACCATCGATCGCGGCTGCACGCCCCAGGACATCCACAGCTTTGCCAGGGCATACTCAATGACAAACAGGGCAGGCTGTGCGCTCGCCGTCTGTATTAACGCTTCAGTTGCGTCTGAATGATCTGTATTCGGATACAGCAGTGAGCGCAGATCCATTCCGTGTTGAGATTGCAGTATTGCAAAACAGCGATCGCACTCATCCCGAAAGACAGGTTCGTTTTCATACAGATCTCGCGCCATGTTCACATATTGGGAACCCTGACCGGGAAACATGAACACGACAGGCGGATCATTCGCATCTGCCAACCCGGTGTAGACTCGCGGCGAATGGCCTGATTCCAGTGCTTCCACTACATCGGTGAGTGTTTGAGCAACCACGATCCGACGATGATTTAATCCCCAACGCCCAACCTGAAGTGTATAGGCAACATCAGCTAAGTTTAGATCTGGAGATTGTTTGAGGCGATCGCAGAGATTGGCGGTAGCGGATTCCAAAGCAGAATCAGTTTTGGCAGATAGGGTTAATAGCTGGTATGGTCTTTGTGCGCCTGGTTCTGCTGGTAATGGGGCGATCGCAGGCGCTTCTTCCAGAACGACATGAACATTCGTGCCACCAAACCCAAAGGAACTGACTCCGGCTCGACGCGAAATGCCATTGGTATTCCAGTCAGTTAACTTAGTGTTGACGAAGAACGGGCTACTGGCAAAATCGATTTGAGCATTGGGAGCCTCAAAGTTAAGGCTAGGCGGAATCTTTTTGTGTTTGAGAGCCAGGACGGTCTTGATGAAGCCTGTAATGCCAGCCGCCGCATCTAAATGTCCCACGTTCGTTTTGACAGAACCGATCGCACAAAATCCCTGACGCTCGGTTGTCATACGGAATGCTTGCGTCATTGCGGCAATTTCGATCGGATCGCCCAATGCCGTTCCCGTGCCATGCGTTTCAATGTAGGTGATCGTGTCGGGGTCAACATCTGCCATCAGGTGCGCCGCTCGAATCACTCTGAACTGTCCTGCCTCACTGGGTGCGGTATAGCCTACTTTTAATGCACCGTCGTTGTTAATCGCAGAACCTTTAATCACAGCGTAAATATGATCTCGATCGGCGATCGCATCCTCTAACCGCTTCAGCACCACAACACCAATGCCATTCCCTCCCACAGTGCCATTGGCGTTGTGATCAAACGCTCGACAGTGTCCATCTGGCGAGACGATTTCATCGGGAGATAGGGTTAACTCACTTTGCGGTACTTTAACCGCAACCCCTGCGGCTAACGCCATCTCACATTCGCCACTCAGCAAACTTTGACAGGCCAGATGCACTGCCACTAATGAGCTGGAGCAAGCCGTTCCCACACTAATACTCGGCCCTTTGAGATTTAATTTATAGGACACTCGCGTGGGTAGATAATCTTTGTCCACTCCGACTAATGTTTGCAGAAATCCTCTTGATTCAATTAATCCTGCATTGGGGCTGAGGTTATAGAGCAGGTACGTGCCCATACCAACACCTGCAAAAACGCCGATCGGACGCTCTTCTGCTTCAGAGCTATACCCGGCATTTTCCAACGCTTCCCAGGCGCATTCCAAAAAGAGGCGATGCTGCGGGTCCATTGCTTCCGCTTCTCTGGGGTTAAATCCAAAAAACTCAGCATCAAATTGATCGACCTGCTTTAAAACAGCACTCGCTTTAACGGTTGCATTGTGGGGTGTGAGAGTTTCCCTTTGCGATCCTGGAAATGCTGTAACGAGTTCTACTCCCGCTTCCAAGTTTTTCCAAAAATCATCTAGCGTCTCTCCTCCCGGAAACTTCCCGGAAAGACCAATGACGGCAATTTCTAAGCCAGTTTGTGTATTCATGATGTTACTTCTCAGGCAAAGTTTGAGCGAGTTTTGATTTCTCAAATCGTTGTTTCAGACGATTTTTCCCTTGATTCAATTGCGTCTCTAAATGGGAGTCTTGTTGTTGAGAATGAGTTTTAGTTTTAGTTTGAGTGAGATACTGCGCTAATGCTTTAACGGTTGGGTAATTGAATAGATCAATCAGTGAAAACGTTTGCAGTTCTTTAGAAAGGGTGGTGGTTAGTTCCCGGTAAATGATGGTCATGAGTAGCGAGTTAGCACCCAGGTCAAAGAAATTATCATTGACCCCCACTTTTTTCAGCTCTAATGCGGTTTGAAACACCGTTGCGATCGCCTGTTCAATCTCGGTTTGTGGAGGTGTATATACGACTTCTAATTTTTGAAACGCTCCAGATTCAGTTGGCAGCGCTTGTCGATCGACTTTGCCATTCGCAGATAAGGGTAACGCATCGAGAAACAAAAAAGCAGACGGAATCATATAGTCTGGTAGCTTGCGGCTGAGCCATTGATTCAGTTCTTCAACCGTCGGTTGCTCCTCTCCATGAGGAACAACAATGTAACCCACCAAATGAGCTTGCTGCTCACCAACGACTTTGACAACAGCCGCCTGGACACTGGGATGTTGAGCCAATGCTGATTCAATTTCGCCTGCCTCAATTCGATAGCCGCGCAGCTTCATTTGGAAATCAACCCGTCCCAGAAATTCGATCGTGCCATCGGGCAAATAGCGACCTAGATCGCCAGTACGATAAAGCCGTTCGCCAGTGCGGGGATGGGTAATGAAATGTGCCTGCGTTTTTTCGTTATCTCGCCAATACCCTTTGGCTAACTGCACACCAGTGCAATACATCTGACCGGGAACCCAGGTTGGGCAATCTTCCAAGGCATCATTCAAAATGTAATATTTTGAATTGGGCATCGGTCTGCCGTAGGGAATGCTTTTCCACATCGGGTCAACCTGTTTGATCAAATAGCCAATGTTCCAGATGGTGGTTTCGGTAGGACCGCCAATGCTGAGTAGTTGAACATCGGGTGCTAGTGCTCGGATGCGATCGGGCAGTGAAACAGGCAGCCAATCTCCACCTAAAATTGCCAGCCGTAAGCTAGATAATGGTGGCTGTTGGCGATCGCTCACCGTATTCACCAACATTTCCATCATGGCGGGAACGGAATTCCACAGCGTTACCTGTTCGCGCTGGATTAAATCCGCCCAATGATTCGGGTTCTTCACCACGCAAGCATCTGGCATGACGATCGCGCCACCTGCACTCAGCAAGCCAAAAATGTCATAAACTGACAAATCGTGATTGAGGGCTGTCACTGCCAGAATGCGATCGCTGGAATTCACTTGAAATCGCTGGTTCGTATAGATCACCACATTCACAACATTGCGATGGGTAATCATCACGCCTTTGGGCAATCCTGTAGAACCGGAGGTGTAAATCACATACGCCAGATCATCGGGAGATTGTACGGGTTCGAGGGATTCGTGATTTGCTTCACTAAACTCTTCAGTATCGAGGCGTAAACGCTGAATATCAGTTGTCCAGGGTAGTTTTTCGTCCAACCAGGATTGGGTCAGAACAATTTTGAGTTCACTATGGTTGAGCAAATACTGAAAGCGCTCAGTTGGCAATCCCGGATCAATCGGAACGTAAGCTGCCCCAGAAATCAGCGTTCCCATTACGGCGACCACTTGTTCCCAACCCTTCTCCATCACAATGCCAATCAATTGATTGGGACATGCGCCTAACTGACGCAATTTGGCACCGAGTTGATTAGCGCGATCGCTCAATTCTTGATAGGTTAACGTGCATTGCGATGTAATCACCGCAGGATAATCAGGCTGTTGGCGCACTTGTTCTGCAAACAGTTCGTGCAGGAGTGCATCTGATACGGGCGCATCCGTTGCATTCATTGCCAGCCGTTGAGCCAATTGGGCAGGGCGCAGGAGTTGGCGCGTAGTGTCTACCCACATTTCGTCTGAGGTAGCAAGCTGCTTGAGAAAATGGCAATATGCAGCAAACATTTCGGCAATTAAACCTGCGGGAAACAGTTCATCAACCACATCCCAGTTGAAGGTTAGCGTTTCTTTCTCTTCCCAGACCTGCACATCCATCCACGCCTGAGACGCTTGACTGATGCCGTAAACCAGTTCTCCGAAATGGCTAAAGGTCAGGGTTTCCTGCCCCATCGCCGCAAATCCCAGCGTACTGGTAAAAATCACAGGCATGGCATTGGGAGCGGTTCCTTTGCGACGAGTCAGTTCTCGCGTAACTCGTACTCCGCTAAAGTAACGGTGTTCTAAGTCTTGCCAGAGCTGTTTTTGCAAACGCAGGGCGCGATCGCGGAAGGATTCACTGGCGGAATTATCAACCGCTAACAGTGTCACCGAGGTGAAGTCTCCCAAGATCTGATTCACCTGGGGATGCATAGGCAATCGATTAAACAATGCCAGGTTAAGCGTGAATTGTGGGCTTCTGCTCCACAAGGTCAGAACTTCGGCAAATGCAGCCAGCAATAGCCCAGAAGGAGTCAACCCTGCATAAGCTGCTTGCTGTTTCAATTGTTGCCATTCGGCTGATTCCATGCGTCCGTTATATCGGCGACAGCGATGCTGTCTCAGCTCTTTAGGATTTTTAGCCAACGGTAGATCAGGTGCAGGGGGTAACTGATCAATTCGGTTCAACCAATAGGCTTGCGATCGCTGATACAGTTCAGTTTTAGAGAGAGATTGCTCTGCCAGAACGTAATCTCGAAAAGAGAGTTTCAATGGTGGCAAAACGCAATCTGGATGTTGATAAAGCTGGAACCATTCTTCAAACAGGCGAAATAAGCTCCAAGCATCAAACACCAGCAAATCATAACTGACATGTAACCGGACGCGATCGCCATCTAAACAAGTTGCTCGAAATTCAAATAGAGGCCACTGATCGGATGGTAAAACCTGGTGAGACATTCTGTGTCGAATGGCATCCAGTTGAGTGGCGATCGTAATTTCATCCTGTCCTCTCAGATCCAATACTTCCATCTGATAGACAGGCACCTCTTTCAAGATTTGCTGTTGCCCATTCGGTAAAACGAGCGATCGCAGCATGTCGTGTCGCTGAATCAGAACTTGCAGCGTTTGGTTGAGTCGATCGAGATCCAGTCCATGTCCTTCAATTTCGTAATAGCCATGATTAGAAACATGACCCAGTTCTAAAATGCCACTTCGTCCAACCCAAAATGCGTGCTGCATATCGGTGAGTGGAAATGGCTCATAGCGCTGCTCTGGTGCAGGTGTGATCACAGGTAGATCATGCGAATTCATGCTGACGCTATGTTGACGTAGCAGCAGCAGAATGTCTTCTTTATGCTGGGTTAGTGAGTCTCGCAATTCACAAGTCAGTGTATCTTTTGGAGCATCAACCAGCAGCGAATCTCCATTGACGGATAATTGAATACCGTTGGCTGCAAGTCGGTTCAGAAGTGAATGTAAATCCATGTCTTGGCTCATTACATTAAAAACTTACAATTTCTCTCTCTGCTTGGTTCAAAAGTGCGTTCACTGATTCAGGTGCAGCAAGTTGCGATACAACCAGTTGACTGAGCAAGAAATCGGTTAAATGGGCGATCGTGTTGTCACCCAAAAACTGTTTCATTGGCACCTGTACCTGTAGCGTTGCTTCGAGGTGGCTGCGAAATGCGATCGCCAGCAGTGAATCCAGCAGCGTTGTTAAACACAGTTGAGTATTTAGTTGAGTAGGAGAAATCTGGCGTGCATTCGCCAACCACTCCAGTAAATACGCTTCCAGAATAGTCTGCCGCTCTTGAGGAATAGCCGCTATCAGTTGTTGCTTGAGATCACGATTTCCGATAACCGAAGTTGTCTGTATAGGGTTCTGTGCATTTGAATGAACTGGATCTTTTTCCTGCAACGACCTGTTCGAATCAGCAGAAACCGTTCCTAATGCAACATCTCCCCAACGCATGACGATCGCTGCCGCTGTTGCTGCTGCCCCATTGGTATATACCAGTACCAGATCATTCTCGCAAATTTTGCCATCCAGAACAGCGAGATATAGATTGGCGATCGGAAAAACTGGGCCAATGTTCGCGTACTGCGGATATAAATTAATCGTGCGTTCTGGAGCAATGCCAAGCGCTTTAATGCAAACATCCGCGTACCAAGCTGTTGGGGTATTAAACGCAAAGAAATCAATGCGATCGAGACTTACCCCCGCTTTCCGAGCGGCGGCTTGACAGCAATCACGAACAAAATCAACTGCTGTTTCAGCCAGGACTTTGGCATCCTCACCTGTTCGGGTTTGCAACCAGGGTTTACCTTGTGGGGCGATCGCGAGCTCGTGTGTGTATGCGCCACTGGTGTTTGCGGTAGACAGGATAGTTGTGCTCAAAATTCCCTGTCCTGATTTGGCATAACCCACCACAAAAGCACCCGCACCGTCGCCCATTGACCAGGAGAGCGTATCTTTCTCATTGACGGAGCGAGATCCGATGTGGGAAATCACAACTAACACATGGCGATACACTCCCGTTTTCACTAACGCCTGAGCATTTTGTAACGCAATCAAGGCACTGGAACAGGTCGATTCTAAACTCCAGGCAGGACAACGCAAGCCCAATTCACGAGCTAGATGAGCTGCGTAACCTGGGCCTACTGTTTCGGGAAATAGTGCGGCTACGATCGCCAGATCAACCTGATCAGGAGACAGATTTGCCGCACTGAGAGCCGCCTGAGCCGCTTGACACTCCAACGTTTGGGCGGATTCATCAGCATTCAGCACTCGTCGCTCGACACTCCCCCGAAAGGGATCGGATAGATAGGGCGTGACTTGCTGCAACCAGATGTCAAGTCCAGTTGCATCACCTGTATATTCAATCGAACGTGGCAGCCTTGCTTGTCTTTGAGGGATTTGAGTACCTAATTCAGGAAACCTGTGCAGCCAATGCTGATTGGTACGAATGGTGCGAGGAAAGCTGACTGCCAGTGAGCGGATACCAACTGACGACGTAATCATGGCGAATTCTTTAAAGGGTTCTCTTCTTGCATATCTTTCTCAAGAAGACGATACGACATTATCACAAGTTCTTCCCTATAAACAAGCCATTCTGATCAATAAACTTTATCGGGAATAAGGGTTCGAGTTTGGAAAATGGTTTGTAGCGCGGCTCCGCCGCACTACAAACCATTTTTCGATAAAGTCTAATAAATTTGCAAAACTCGAAGATGACTCAGATTTAATCAGTGAAAATTTATTTCAATAATCGCAATGATGTATATTGCGAATGAAACAATAACATCATTGACATGATTGCTCGATCGCTATGAGTGAATTGAACCGATCGAACCTACTTGAGCAATTCAGATTTGATGTTTAACGAATTCCCTCTCACTTCTTAGGCGTTCTGCTGTGCGTACTTTTACAATTCTCTGGAGCGGACAGATGGTGTCTGCCATCGGTACTGCGATGACTCAATTTGCGTTGACAATCTGGGCATGGCAACTCACCCAGGAAGCAACGGCGATCGCCCTGATCAGCTTCTTTTTTCAACTTCCGCAAATCTTGATTGCCCTGTTTGCAGGATTAGTTGTGGATCGGTTTAATCGCAAATATCTGATGATGTTTAGTGATACCAGCGTGGCGTTTTGTACGCTCATAATTGGCGTGCTTTATGCCACACACAACCTGCATATCTGGCATCTTTACGGCCTAGCAGCGGCTTATGGCACCTTTGGTCAAGTTCAAACGCTGGCGTACTCAGCATCGATCGCATTGATGGTGCCAAAACAGCATTACACCCGCGCCAGCAGTATGGCTTCTCTTGTGCAGTACAGTTCCGCTATTCTCGCGCCAGCCTTAGTCGGTAGTCTCTATCCGGCGATCGGCCTCATGGGGATCATTCTGATTGATCTGATGACTTTTACAGCAGGGATTGGAACCGTGTGGCGCGTTGAAATTCCTCAGCCACACTCTGTGGATACAACCAGTGAGACAGACAAACTAGATAGCCAAACCGTTTGGCAACAGCTCTCTTGGGGGATTCAGTACATTCTGTGCAGACCCAGCTTACTGGCAATGACGGTTGTGTTTTGCGCCTTCTTGTTTACCCACCATATGGGGGAAGCGATTTACCAGCCGCTGATTCTGGCTCGCACAGATGGTAATGTTCAGGTTTTAGGAAGCGTTGTGGCAGCATCGGGCGTTGGAGGCGTAATGGGTGCCTTGAGTCTGACTGTTTTGGGTGGCTTTCGGCGCAAAGTTCGCGGCATGTTAATCGGATTTATTGGCGTGGGGATCGGTGAACTGGTGCTAGGGCTGAGTCAAACGCCGACAGTCTGGATGGGTGCACAACTGTTTGCTGCGTTCAACATTCCTGTGGCGTTTGGTTCTAGTTATGCCGTCTGGTATGCCAAGGTGGAACCAGAAGTGCAGGGGCGAGTGTTAGCGGCTGCTCATACCGTTGGTTTAATGACGGGAGCCACTGCCAGCTTAATCGCTGGAATGCTAGCAGACCAAGTGTTTGAACCAATCATGAATTCTCAAAATTTTCTATCGTTGATAGTTGCTCCCATTGTTGGTACGGGTTCCGGTGCTGGTATGGCGTTACTCTACATCATCACCACTATTGGCATGATTCTGGTTGGTGTAATTGGATATACATTTTCCACATTGCGAAATGCGGAAGATTTGCTACCCGATCATGATCAACAAGTACAGCAATTCTCAGATTAATCAATTGCCGGCTTCTAAGCACACTCGTTGCCAAGCTCCTGCTTGGCAATGCAATCTAGGAAGCTCCTGCTTCCCGTTAGCGATCGCAACTCCGTTACTGCTTAACTACTATTTCAGACCTTTCAGGTCTCCTGGAAGCAGGAGCTTCCAGGAGACCGTTACCAAGCAGGAGCTTGGTAACGAGGAAAAGACGGCGGTGTTACGTATCTAGGATTTCAAAACCAGGTTTGTCAACATCGTATTCATCTTGTTGACCGATTCCAAATATTCATTTTGCGGAATTGATTCCGCCACAATCCCGGCACCCGCATTCAAATACACCGCAGTTCCATACTGATAGGCCGAACGAATGGCGATCGCGATATCTGCCATCCCTCGGCTATCGACCCAACCGATTCCGCCCGCATACAATCCTCTCGGTTCTGCTTCCAGGCGATCGATCCATTCTAGGGCGCGCTGTTTATCAATGCCAGAAACAGTAATTCCAGGGAATAACACCTTCAGGGCATCCCACAGCGTTCTTCCGGGCTTCAACTGGCCTCCTACACGCGATGAAAGATGTTGTACATAGCGGTATTGTTTGACCTGCATGAAGTCAAACACACGAACCGTATGGGGCAAACAAAACTGCGACATCTCATCTTGAGCCAGCCAGATGGAAAGCGCGTGTTCTTTCACCTCTTTAGCATCTGTAAACAGTTCCCGATTGAGTTGGTCATCCTGTGCCAAATTCTCTGAACGAGGGCGCGTTCCGGCTAAGGGATTCGTGACCACAAACTGATCTGCATCAACTGTCATCAAAATTTCAGGACTGAATCCAACAGCACTCACGTCGTCAAATTGAAAACAGTACGATCGCACAGCGTTATTATTTTTAGCGCCCAAATAATACGTTCCCAACACATCCATCGCCCCATTCACTTTGACCGATCGAGAAATGATGGCTTTGTGTAATTCTCCCGCTTGAATCGCTCGAATCAATTCACCAACCTGAGTTTGATAGTCGTCTCGATCAGCAAAATCAATCGATGGAGGGGTTGCAACATAATCGGTGAGGAGGCGATCGCTCGATAGAGCTTCCAGAATGTTACTGAGTGGTTTCACACTTCTGATGCGGATTCCCTTCGGCGTGATCCGCAGTTCTGTTTCGGGAATCACAAAATGCAGCAGCGGTTGTTGAATCGCTTTGCGGTAGGGAGAGTAGAATCGCGCCATGTCAAAGCCTACATAGCCATAGGCTGTCCAGCCTTCAATCGGCAATGAAGCCAGCACTGACTCAACTTGCTTTAGCGGATCAACAATCGGCTGAGTTTGGGCTTTCCCCATCACGTGAGATGAAATCGTCTCTGAACTAACCGAAATACTACAGAGCGCATTCCCAGCAATACGGACTTCACTGCCACTTTGATACAGCATGTAGGTTGAAAATAAACCAATATCCAACAGTGTTTGTAGTAAACTCTGTGGATTTCTGTGAATAGGAACAAATAACTCGTGATAGGCGATCGAATGGCTGGCAATTTGATACATAAGATACCTGCGTCAGTGAATGGAATGGTTAACAGTGAGCGTGTATACAGTGACTTAGAAGGGCTTTGCGATGCACTTTACCTGTGGGTGTGCGAGGCAAGCTTTCTAGAAAATGAATTTGATTAGGGGCTTTGAAGTGGGGCAATTTTGCCTTTGCCATCTGGCGAATCGATCGCTCTAGTGCAGCAGACGCTTCAACTCCCGGTTTAGGGCTGACATAGGCCACAATCTGAGTCAGTTCCTCGCCATCTTTAGAACTAGAAACGACTGCTACATCTAGCACTCCTTTGTGCTGAAGCAAAACATTTTCAATTTCAAACGGAGACACCCATAATCCGTTGACTTTAAAGAAGTCATCGTTGCGACCCATAAACCAGAAGTAGCCATCTGCATCTCTGATGTATTGATCTCCGGTTCGCATGGTTGTTCCAAACAAAGCTTTGCGGGTTTCCTGAAGACGGTTCCAGTATCCCAGCATCAGACTTTCTCCCTGCACTTGGAGCGCACCGATTTCACCAGGCGGCGTGGGCATTCCCTGTTCGTCAACCACCTGTACGTCATAGCCCGGAATCGGACGTCCCGAACTTCCCGGACGACATTCTCCAGGAACATTACTCAAAAACACATGCAGCAACTCAGTAGTGCCAATGCCCTCACAGATTTCGATGCCATAGGTGTCTCGCCACTTAAACCAGATAGTTTTGGGTAATTGCTCCGCCGCAGATAAGCACAATCGCAGTGAAGCCGGATTTAGCGGAGCCATTTCCTGCACCGAGAGAATGCTGGCATAAATGCTGGGAATACCAAACAGAATCGTGGGTTGATAGGTTTGAATATCGGCAATGATGTCAAATGCGTTCATGGCATTGGATAGCACAGCGGCGGCACCAACTGCCATTGGCATATACAATGTATTGCCTAAACCGTAGGCAAAGGGCATCTTAGCTACGGAATAGATAATGTCATCTGCCCGTAACCCCAGAATTTGCTGACCATACCGCTCGGCACAAACCACCATGCTTTGATGCAGATGAACGACGCCTTTGGGGCGTCCGGTACTACCAGAGGTATACAGCCAGAAAGCCGCTTCTTCACGATGAGTTTCAGCCCAAGGAGTGTGATCCTCCTGTTGCGCCAGTAACGACATGAATGACGGTTCTCCGTCTACCTGAAGCACCTGTCGCAGGAATGGCGATCGCACTGGGGATAACGTTTCAAACCACGCCCGATTTGTCACCAAAATCTTAGCGCGAGAGTCCTGCAAAATGTATTGAATGTCATCCAGCGTAGAGGCCGTATTAATCGGAACAGGTACACCGCCTAACCAAATCGCACCCCAAAAGGCAAAAACAAATTCTGGTGTATCGGGTAGTAGAATTGCAATGCGATTTTCACGTTCCAATCCGAGTTCGGTTAATAGTCTCGCGGTACGCTGAACCCATTGATTGGCTTCAGCATAAGTATAGGACTCGTCACGATAGTAGAACGCAATTTTGTCGTGATGGTGTGATAGGCGATCGCTATCCAGGAAATAAGCCGCCACATTAAAAATACTGGGCAACTTTGAACAAATACTATCCATTTGAAACGTACTCGATGAGTGTGCATAAATCGTGATCCAAAAGGATCACAACTCTTGAGCAGACGATGCTACTTCCGCCAGTTCACAGATTTGCACTAACGTCATATCCTGCTGGCCTCCTAACCTTAAATCGAGTCCGAGCTGTCGTTTTAATTCCAGCGCCAGCCTGACGATCTCAACAGAATCTAATCGCAAATGAGCATACAACAATGTGTCTTCACACAAAGATTCTTCTGGAATACCCAGATCAACCAGAATGGTTTTGAGAGTCTTCATTACCGTTAAACGATCCATCCAACAAATACCTTCCTGATGTCTAAACTGGCTAAACTTGCACTAAGCGGCTCACTCGATATTGCTTCACTGAAATGGGTGCGTCTCCTGAATGTTCAGTCGTCATGACGGAACCGCAAACTTCTATTCTCGCTTCATAGACTCCCGCAATGCTGTTATCCGGTGCTGCAAACTCCAGGCGAACCTCAGCCCAATCCGCATCTCCTTCCTCCTGCGTCGTGTCTTGAGCTACTATCTGTCCGGCTTTGCGGTAGTGCAACCAATCCCACCCCCACTGCATCCAGAGTTCACGCTCCACAATTTGGGCATATTGCCCTAATCCAGACCATCCTCGGTAAAACGATCGCAGATTGGTTACAGGCTGGTTGCGGTGGATCAGCGTTTCCAAAATGTTGGGTTCAAGGTGTCCCCAAACCTGTCCAGTCGGGAAGTCAACCAGCGTAGGCGCAAATTGATGCCCCCCGAAATGGGAACAACGCCAGACTCGTAATTCTCCATTTGATTGAGCTGCATACGTCTGGCGCAATGTCTTATAGATAGGATAGCCAAATCGGGCACAGGCAACATCGACATTCCCATGCGTACAAACCATGATGTCTCGGATGCGATCGCCCGGTTGTTGATAGCGTGTAAAGCGATCTTGTTGTTCAGGTTGATCGATCAGGGCTTTGATTAGTGGCGTAATCTGATCGAGTGGCAGCAAAAACGTTTGTTTCTCAAATTCGGCAAACGCTTTGTCTGGACGACGATAATACAAAACATGCGCTCGATCAGGAATGGAATATTCTCGATCGGGGGCAATCACCATCGGAGCGACACGAATGCTCCGATCATAGAGTTCATGAAACAAATCGTGAATGGGTTGAAGCAGCGGATCGCTATGAAAACGTTCTTCTGTCCACGGTAGGGGCAACTCCATGACGAGCCAGCCATCACAAGGATTAGCACTGCCGATCGGATCTTCACCATTCGCCTTAGAGACAACCGAACAAAACTGACAGTCTGGGATTAATGTTTGAGCATTCATAGGATTCGTCACCTAAAAACATCAATTACTGCGATGAAAGCAACTGCTTTTCCAACTCATCGAGATAGAGTTCTGTCCCAATGGGGCCAGGCAACGATAAACACAAATAAGCAGGCATGAAATACACTCGTTTGGATTGAGTCGCGTTTAGCGACTGAGCGATCGCATTCTTCTGCCATCCCTGCATCAAAGTGCTCAACTGGCTCGCATCAAATGAACTACTTTCTGACAATGAATGAGTATCCCAGTTATACCCTAGAAGAATGATGGAATCTGCTTTGTTGAGTTGAGGGAGTGTTTCCCAGGAAACGGCTGAAACTGTATCCAGTATATTTTCAGAAATATTTGACGGATAAACCAGTTGAAATCCCAATTGTTGAATGAGAGAACCGCAAAAACTATTTTTGTGGGTCACAAGATAAAGTTCTTGAGCATTTCCAGAGGAAAGCATCAAGACTTTAGGATGCTTTGCAACAATTGGAGCAAAAGTTGTACGAGCCTTTTCAATCCGTTGTTTAGACTCTGTTAATAACCGCTCTGCCTGATCTGAGCGATCGACCGCTTGAGCGATCGCCCGTAGATTTTTTTCTGCCTCAAACCAATTTAAGATGACTGTTGGCGCAATGCCAGAGAGTTGCTCATACTGAGCTTCATTCATCTGAGTTGCCAAAATTAAATCGGGTTTGATACTGGCGATTGATTCCAGTGATGGAGCAGAATCAGTCCCAACGTTAATGGGTTGCGTCGTGACGCGATCGCCAATGTAGGGAATTTGCTCACGGGGATTAGTGTAATCTCCCCGATGAAAAGCCATGTAATCGGCAAATCCTGTAGGCTGTACTCCCAATGCCAGCATTAACTCCAGGAGATTCGGGCCTAGCACCACGATTCTGCTGGGTTGACCGCAAACTTTAGTGATGCCCTTTTTGTGAGTAACCGTGCGGCACGATGCAGACGGTGTTGCCTTCGGTGCAGCAGCAGAATCTGCGGTAGAGGTTGTATCTCTGGGAATTCCACAGGAGGTAACGGCAACAGCCGTAGCGATCGCCAAGAGCAGAGTTGGAATCGTGTAGAACTTCGTCATAGCCGTACCTTCAAAACTGCACAGAAATTGATCCCACAATCGTGAGGGGTGCACCTGGCACAATTCCATTACGACGGCTGTTGGACACACTGCGGATGTAGTCCACATCAAATAAATTGTTGATGTTTAACGCAACCCGCCAGCGATCGCGTTGATAGAACAATGCCGCATTGGTAAGGAAATACTCATCCACTTCAAAGCTATTCTCCAAATCGCCAGCGCGATCGCCGACGTAATTCACACCGAGGCCAAGTCCGAGTCCCTGGAGGTTGCCCTGTTGAATCTCATAGGTTGTCCACAGTCCGAAACTGTTGTAGGGCGAATTGAACAGGCGATTGCCCTCCGGAATGACATTATCCTGCGTGACTCTGGCATCCGTGTAGCTATAGAACCCAATCACGTTCCATCCCGGCAACAGTTCCCCAGCAAGGCTCAACTCAATTCCCTGACTGCGCTGTTCTCCAGTTGCCGCAGATGCCCCCGTTAAGGGATCGATCACGGTAGCAACGTTTTGTTTAGTGATATCAAAATACGCCAGCGTTGCCAGCAGATCACCCCCCAGCAATTCTGCCTTAGCGCCGACTTCAAATCCCTCAGCCGTTTCGGGTTCCAGAAAGTTACCATTAACCCCTTGGGCTACATTGGGCGTAAAGGACTGGGCGTAGTTGGCATACAGCGACACGCTGTCTGAAACTCGATACACTAAGCCCACTCGTGGACTCCAGGCGTCATCAGACCGACTGGTGTCTTCAGCCGTGTTGCGAAAATCTACCGTGTCGTAGCGCAACCCGCCGACGACAATGAAGCGATCGCCCAAGGCAATCTGATCTTGCACAAACACGCCAATTCGATTCGCTTCTGTATCAAATGGAGGTCGGGGTGCAATGGTATCAAAATCGGGTCGGGAAACCTGCCCATAAATGGGATCAAAAATGTTTAGCGGTGACGGATTGGCGAGTGCAACTTTAGTGAACACTTCATCAAACCGATTCCAGTTCAAGTCCACTCCGGCGAGCAAGGTGTGTTCAATATCCCCCGTCGAAAATTCACCCACCACACTGGTTTGTAGCGAATAGTCGTCTGAGAGATAGCGCCGAACAGACGGAAAGCGAGTGATGATGCCAGTGGTTTCATTAATAATGACGGGTAGAAAGACCTCCACATCGTAGTTTTGGTGAACATAGCGAAAGGAGTTTTGCAGCCTCCAATGGTCACTAAACTGATGTTCCAGATTGTAACCAAGGGTAATCGATTCAGTCTGACGGATGTCATCCGGTTCGCCCGTGATGCGATCGCGCGGCACATCTACCACCCCGTCTCCCACTGCGACCAATCCCAAATCAAAGGGACTTTGGTCGTCTAGATATTCTGCATTGAATGATAGAGTGGTGCGATCGCTAATATCCCAGCTTAAGACAGGTGCAATAAAGATCCGCTCAATGTCTGTATCAAAATCACGAAACCCATCTTCGTTTTGGTAGGCTGCATTGAGGCGATAGCGGAGAGATTCATCTTGATTCAACGGGCCAGAGATATCAAAGCTAGGACGAATCAAGCCAAAACTACCCGCCTGCAACTGAAATTCGTAGAACGGATCGGATAACGGCTGTTTCGTCACCAAATTGATCACGCCACCCGGAGTTCCCTGTCCATACAGCACAGATGCAGGCCCGCGCAGAATCTCAATGCGCTCCAGATTCGCCGTTTCTTGAAATCCTAAATTGTCGTAGACCCGAAACCCATCTCGTAAAATGGGACCTGTAGTAAAACTAGCGGCTGTGAAGCCACGCAGCGTTAAAGACGATCCGCCAAAGGGATCAAGGCTTCCGGTTACACCACTGATATTCTGCAAAGCATCATCTACTCGTAGAGTCTGCTGATCGTCTAAAATCTGCTGCGGAATGACCTGAACCGAAGCAGGCGTATCCAAGATCGGAGTATCGGTGCGATTGCCTGTACCCGCCTCAGATACGGTGTAATCATCGTTCGTATCTTCTCCTGTCACGACAATTTGAAGTCCTTCGGCTGAGGTTTGCCCTACCTCCTCTGCGTCTGACGCAATGCCCAAGAGCAACCCAGTTGGATCGGCGCTAATTGCAACAGTGGGTGGAGCATCTACCCCTGTAATCACCACACGCACCCGGTTATCGGGCAATGGAGACACGGTAATCAGCGCAATACCCTCTACCGGATTGGCGATCGAAAACTCATCTCCATTGGGCAGCTCTAATTCTGCATTAGAAAGAGTTGCAACGACGGCATTGCCAACGATTGAAGGCGTGGGTACAGCCAGATCGCCTACGGTCTGTAGGAGCAAGCCAATCCCTTCTGTTGTCGAATTCACCTGTATGTCTGTAATCTGAGCGATCGCTGCTTGAGCCAGTTCTTGATGCGGCTCATGAACGATTGTTGGTTCTTGACTGGCGATCGCCTCATAGTCTGCCGCTTTAACGGCCTGACTGGACAGCACAATCAAGGCCGTCACCAATAACACTCCAAGTCCCTCTATCCAAATCGTCAACCGCTTCACGCCCATCTCCTCACACATCATGCCAATCCCAGCAGACTGTTGTTTAAACACTATTAGGAAGTTTTCTCAATAACTAGTAAAGAGATAGTAGGAGTTTCAGCAATCACTTTTCTTTGTGAAACGGACTTTTTTCTTTGTGAAACGGACTTTCTGCCCAGAATAAGTAGATAGTCACAATTAGACGTAAAACCCAGAACCTTGCGCCGCTTGCGGCGCAAGGTTCTGGATCTGGTTTTTAATTATGCCGAGGCATTTACGCCCGATACTTCAACTGATAAGACTTTGGACTGATGGCAAATTTGCGACGGAATGCGGTGCTAAATGCCTCTGGGTTACGGTATCCAACAGTTGCAGCGACCTGGGCGATCGTAAGATTTGATTGCTGAAGTAGGTGTTGGGCTTGCTGCATCCGGTAGTCCTGTAAATAGCCAAACACAGTCGTTCCAAACAATTGCTGAAATCCTTGTTTGAGTTTGCGATCGTTCAATCCTACTTGATGAGCGAGTTCAAGCAGTGATGGTGGATTACTCGCGTGTTGCTCTAACAGATCTTTAGCACTATGCAATCGTTCTAGATCATCGGCTGGCAATTGAGGGTTGCCCAACTCAGGCAGGTTGGATTCAAGGTAGGCAAATTGGAGTGCAAATAATTCCAGAGCCTTACTTTCCAAATAGAGCTGCTGCGTTGCGCCTTGATAAGGAGAGTGGATCATTTGCTGGAGAATCTGTACCATTGCTGGAGATGTTTTTCCCAAAGACTGATGAAACCGTCCTGCACCCTGCATTCCTAAACCTTTCATTAAGGTTTGCAGAGGAGACGGTAAGGTATGGCTTGGGCTGAATGTACGGAAATAGTCGGCAGGCGCAGAAATCATCACGACCTGAATAGATTCATCTGCTGTCCATTCTTCAACTTCTGTCAGTTCTGGCAAATGGTAAAGATAGTTGTGCCCAACGATTTCTTCATAGCTTTGGGAAATTCCTGAGCCAGGCTGCGTTTTCATCCTGGATGAACCTGACAGATAAAATACGGCTGTAATCGGAAACGCTGCATCGTGCTGCTGCTCAATGGCAACGGGGTGCCACAGTTTGGCATTGCGAATATACACAGTTAGCCCATGCCGCAACTGGATGACGCGACCGTACCCTTCTCCCAAGACCGTTGGCAGATTTACTCGTGTCTCCAGGTCAGTTTGCCGATAGATACACTCTCCCCGTTGCTGTGCCTGTTCAAACAGTTCTTGAAGAATGGTCTGATTCAATGGGATGGTGTGGCCTTTGGATGAAAGAATGGTCATTATGCTGAATGATTTAGCCGTTCCCAAATGAGATTTACTCTCATTAAAGTAGTGTATTATAGATGGAGTTGTAAACCTCTAGGAATTAGCATTAAGCCCCAATCATGCTCAAACCTACTTCAACCGAGGCATGATGCACTATGAAATAGGTAATGTTAGAGAGGCGATCGCAGACCTTCAGCAAGCTGCCTAATGTTTTCATGCACAGGCACAACGATTGCTTATCAAAATACATTGCATCTCTTAGACCAGATACAGACACCCCCTTCAGCGTTGCCTAATCGCTACCATTTATAGATTTGTAGTCCTTTGACAGTCCGTCTTTTGACAATGTTCTCAGGTGTGAGGCATAGTCATCACGCTTCTGTTTTGACACAAAACGATCAAGATGAGTGAATCGGCAACCGCTTTCAATCAGACCTCAACCAACCAATCTCCGAGTAATCGCTTCTACCGTACCGTTTGGCGTTGGCACTTCTATGCAGGTTTATTTGTCATTCCGTTTATGCTGATTCTGGCAGCAACGGGTATCATTTACCTGTTCAAACCTCAGCTTGATGCTGCCATGTACCACAACTTGATGTTTGTGTCGCCTGGAACAACTGCTCTACCTTACACCGAACAGGTACAGTCTGTTCAGAAAGCGTATTCAAATGCAACCGTCACTCAAATTACACCCAATATTGCAGGCGATCGCAGTAGCGAAGTGTTGATTACAACAGCGGATGAGCACAACCTCATGGTCTTTGTTGATCCTCATACTGGGCAGGTGCTGGGCGATCGCGATGAAGATCATAATCTTCAAGCCGTCGCTCGCAAAATTCACGGCGAGTTACTGATATTCCTGTCCTAAAGCGTATTTTTAACTGAACTTGATTGAGTGCAATGACTGAAACCTTGCAAAAGCAGAAGAAAGTATCTGTGGGAATTGCCGCTCATGGAGTTGTATCGATCGGCGTGTCTGCATACGGGATTGTAGCGATCGGGGTTGTCACACATGGCATTGTCTCCATTGGGCTGGTTTCAATGGGGGCGATCTCCTTTGGCTTAGTCTCGATGGGGCTTCTAAGTTCTGGTTTGATGTCAATGGGACTTGCCGCATTGTTAGGCTCATGGATTAATTAAATTTACGTTCCTTCGAGTGTTGTCTTTACAACACTGTAGTTTGAAAAAAGCGATTATTAGGACGCATTAATCCAAGATTTTCACGAAGTGTCTTGCCTTCGTAGTCCTTACGAAAAATTCCACGCCTTTGAAGCTCTGGGATCACTTGATCCACAAAATCATTCAATCCTTCTGGCAAAAAAGGAAACATGATGTTGAATCCATCCGCTCCTTCTTCGTTTAACCATTGTTCCATTGCATCAGCGATCGCCTCAGGTGTGCCCACGAAGGTAAGCCCGCCATAACTGGCAGCTCGTTGAGCTAACTGGCGAATGGTCAAGTTTTCATTTTTAGCAAGCGAGATGATGCGATCGCGTCCAGTATGGCTACCGTTTGTTTCAGGAATTTCGGGTAGGGGGCCATCTGGATCAAAGGTTGAAACATCATAGCCCAACGCCAGATTTAGGCTGCTAATTGCGCTGTCATAATGAATCAAACTATCCAGCTTTGCCCATTTAGAGTGCGCGGCTTCGATGGTTTCGCCGATAATGACCAGTGCACCTGGAAGAATTTTGATGCTTTCAGGGTCACGTCCAATTTTCTTTGCTCGGCTTTTGATGTCTGCAAAAAGTGCTTTGCCTGCTTCTAATGTGTTGACTCCCGAAAACACAACTTCAGCAGTTTCTGCGGCCAGTTGCCGTCCTGCTTCAGATGCTCCCGCTTGAACAATGACTGGATACCCTTGAATCGGTCTAGCAATGTTTAAAGGACCTCGTACTGAGAAGTACTTTCCCTTGTGATTGAGAACATGCATTTTAGCCGGGTCAACATAGATGCCTGCTTCTACATCATTAATAAAGGCATCATCAGCAAAAGAGTCCCAAAGACCCGTAACCACATCATAAAATTCGCGAGCACGTTGGTAGCGTTCGCTGTGTTCCATTTCTTCTTCCAACCCGAAATTGAGGGCAGCATCTGGATTATAAGTTGTCACAATATTCCAACCCGCTCGCCCACCGCTGATATGATCGAGCGATGCAAAACGACGAGCAACGTGATAGGGCTGATCATACGTTGTTGAAGCCGTCGCAATTAACCCAATTTGTTGAGTGACACCAGCGAGGGCAGAAAGCAGTGTAAATGGTTCAAACGATGTAACAGTGTGGCTGCGCTTCAAGGCATTGATGGGCATATTCAGTACTGCCAGATGATCTGCCATAAAGAATGCATCGAACTTACCCTGTTCCAATTTCTGAATAAATTGTTTTAGTGCTGGAAAATTAAAGTTGGCATTTGGAGTTGCACCCGGATACCGCCAAGCTCCCGTATGAATGCTAACGGGCCGCATAAACGCACCTAGTTTCAACTGTTTTAATCGACTCATTTGTTCTCCATCAGCTTCATCTAAAGTGTCTCTAATCCAGCTTAGATTGCCTAAGGTTGTAGATGAGGTGCAGAAGTACACCTCCGTTCTTAAGGTAATGATTTTTTGTTGTAAGTAGGCAAGCCTAATTAAACCAAACCCAGAAAACCGGGGGAGTGCCCCTCCGGGGCACTCCCCCGGTTTTTCTATCTAATGTTTAATTGTGCCTACCTACTTACCGTCAGTTAGCACTCACGCAAAAAACATTGCCCTTTAGGGCTACCAAAATTCTCTAAGAAACGAGATTTCGATAAATGAAATTATCTGCCTTTAGATAGATGTATGTGCCAGATTCTTAGAGCAATTCTCGCGCTAAAGTCACATGCACTCTACTCATCCCCAGTATTATCTTGCTCAAGTCAACACGGCTCGGTTGCGCGCGCCCCTTGATGCTCCTGAGATGGCAGATTTCGTCGCTCAAATTCAAGCGATTAATGCGATCGCAGACGATGATCCTGGCTTTGTTTGGCGACTGCGGAGTGAAGGGGCAGAAGATGCAACTCGTATTCGTGCCTTTGACGATGAACAAATTTTGATTACCCTGACGGTTTGGAAATCAGTTGAAGCGTTATCTCATTACGTCTATCGGGGTGCCCACGCTGCAATCATGCGCGATCGTCGTCGCTGGTTTGAACGCCTTGATCAACCTATTCTTGCGCTCTGGTGGATTCCTATAGGGCATCTACCAACGATCGAGGAAGCCAAAGAAAGACTTGCTTATCTCCAGCAACACGGCTCCACGCCCTTTGCCTTCTCATTCAACAAACCCTTTCCCAGTCCCGACTGTATTTCCACGACAGTCAGTGGTTCAGAACTATCGCTGCTTTAAATCAGCCCCATGACAGTCGCTTTTTAGTTGTCATCAAGACACATTAGTACCGTTCGAGGTGCAATACTCCTGCACTCCATCCAAATCTGTTGCACCAATTCATTGCAGCACTTTCCTGAAGGGTATATCTCTTGAAAAAGTGCTGCTTCCCGTAGAAACGGTATCAGGTAAGGCTAAATGACATCTATCCAAAAGAAAAGAACATCTGCAAAGGCTGATCAGTTTAATGAGTCTGTCATTCGTGAGATGACACGAGTAGCATTGCAACACCAAGCCGTCAATTTAGCACAAGGCTTTCCAGACTTTGCTTGCCCACCCGAATTGAAGCAGGCAGCGTGTGAAGCGATCGCACAAAATGTCAATCAATATGCAATTACATGGGGCGATCGCCTGTTTCGAGAAGCGATCGCAGAAAAAGTACGATGGTATCTCGGTTTAACGATTGATCCAGAAAGAGAAATTACGGTGACGTGTGGTTCAACAGAAGCAATGGCAGCAACGATGCTGGCACTCGTTGATCCGGGAGATGAGGTGATTGTTTTTGAGCCTTACTATGAGAATTACGGGCCTGATGCAATTTTGACTGGAGCCATCCCTCGCTATGTCCCCTTACATCCGCCCGACTGGACATTTGATGAGGCTGATTTACGGCAGGCATTCAGCAATCGCACAAAAGCGATTATTGTGAATACTCCTCACAACCCCACCGGAAAAGTTTTTAGCCGAGAAGAACTGACACTCATCGCAGAGCTTTGTCAGCAATGGGATGTGTTGGCATTCACTGATGAAATTTACGAACACATCCTGTATGACAACACCCAGCACATTGCTTTGGCGACTCTGCCAGGAATGCGCGATCGCACCGTGACCATTAATGGTTTATCTAAAACTTACAGTGTTACCGGATGGCGAGTCGGCTACATTCTGGCTCCATTTGAATTAACGACTGCCATTCGTAAAGTCCATGACTTCTTAACGGTTGGTGCACCCGCTCCCTTACAGCGAGCTGGCGTTACTGCAATGAAGTTGCCTCCAACCTACTACAAAAACTTAGCAGAAACCTATCGGGCTAAACGAGCCTTTATGACACAGTTATTAGAAGAAGTAGATGTGCCGTACTTCCAGCCAAAAGGTTCCTACTATGTGTTGGTAGACATTTCGCAGTTTGGCTATACGAACAGTGTTGAGTTTACTTACTACTTGATCAAAGAGATTGGTGTTGCCGCTGTACCCGCTTCTAGTTTTTCTAGTCGTGCAGAATTAGGGCGATCGCTGATTCGCTTTTGCTTTAGCAAAACACCCGAAACCTTAGAAGCAGCAAGAGCTAAACTTTTGAAGCTCAGGCTGTAGGATCATGGATTAATCAAAACTGGACTTTTAATTTTTGAAAGCGCGTCTGAGCCGCGCCTTTAAAGATTAAGTTTTGGATTTTATTAAAAGGGCTATCTTACAGGCTCTTACGTGTATCCGATACCGTCTGTAAAGCGATGAGAAAAACAGAATTCCTTGAACCCCTCACTCTCTGGTTGATTTATAGCAATCGAGGGGTTAGTTAGGACGGGGTGCAGGGGTGGAACCCCTGACTGGGGGCGCAGCCCCCATACCCCCTCTAACCATCTCAACGGTTGCTATATGTGTAATTGACCTGCGCCAAAAAGTGCCCGATGCCCTTGCGAACGGCTACCGTAAAAGTCACGTTAGTCGCCTGGCCACAACTCATCGCACTGCATCATCCACTAGCAAAATTTGAACGTTGTCTAGTGGCACTTCTGTATTGGCTTGAGTGGAGGATAGCCCAGATGAAATAGAGGATATCTGCGGCAGGACAGGCAATTGCACGGTGAAGGTTGCACCCTGATTTTCACCCTGGCTCTCTGCCCAAACCGTGCCACCGTGCATTTCAACAATTTGACGCACGATCGCCAACCCTAACCCTAAGCCACCGAATTTGCGCGTGGTCGATCCGTCTTGTTGCCGAAAATACTCAAACACATGGGGCAGGAAATCGGCAGCAATACCTTTACCCGTATCAGTGACGCGAATTTGAGCCAATTGCCCGATCTGCCGCAGTTCTATGGTGACTTGTCCACTCTGGGGTGTAAATTTCACTGCATTTGTAAGCAGATTCCACACGACTTGCTGCAAACGAGCGGCATCACCGGAGATCAAGGCAATATTGGGATCAAGATCAAGCGCTATTTGAATATGCTTTGCCTCTGCTGCCAAGCGCACCGTTTCCAGGGCAGCAGAAATCACGAATGCCAAACCGACCGGAGCCGCTGTTAAAGACAGCTTGCCCTGCAAAATGCGAGAGATGTCAAGGAGATCTTCAATGAGTTGGGTCTGCAACTTGGCGTTACGCTCGATTGTCGCTAATGCGTCACGTTGACGAGTTTCATCTAGCTTGCCAGTTTGTAACAAGCGCGTCCAGCCCAAAATGGGGTTGAGGGGCGATCGCAACTCATGGGACAGCACTGCCAAAAATTCATCTTTGATCCGATTGGCGCGATCGGCTTCGGTGCGGGCGGCTTGTTCACGCACCAGGAGTTGTTCCCGTTCGGCAGTGATTTGCCGCTGCTTAATCAGGTCAGCCGCTTGACGAGCCAGCAGATCGAGAAACCGCAACTCACGCTCATTAGGTTGGTGGGGTTTGCGCCAATGGGTAGAAATCATGCCGAGCGGTCTGCCCGAACGAGCCATCAACGGCGTAGACTGCGCCGACCGATAGCCAGCCTCTACGTGCAGTCGCATTGAACCGTCGGGGTCTTCGCTCTCTGGCACGTCAAAGTTGACAAAGGTGCGAGCGCCGTTTTTCAGCGCCAAGCCACAGGGGGTATTAGAGGTGACATTTACGCGGTAGAAATACTCGGTCATGGTGCGCTCAACCCCCTGGGCGGCCAGCAGGATTAAATCTTGCTTCGCTGGGTCGAACAGTTGCACCGTTCCAGCATCGGCGTGGGTTAGAGCGATCGCAGTCGTTAGGATCTCTTGATACAGCGTTTGAATGTCGCCTTCAATCACCAATCGTTCCCCCAATTCGCGCAGCCGTTGCGTATCCTGGAGGTCTGCTGCCACAAGGGCTTCGGCACGGGCACGCTCCAGGCGGGTAAAGATGCGATTTGAGACTTCTTGAATCAGTTCGAGTTCATCGTCACGCCAATCGCGTGGGCGCGAATCGCAAATCGCAATGTAATGGGTCCACTTGCCATCACGGTGAAACGGAACGGTGACAAATGAATACATGTTGAGGGC
>DATNPS010000334.1:0-3986 GCA_036703095.1 Crinalium sp.
ATTTGTAGTGAAGTGGTGCGATCGCCTTCACAGTAATAACCTTCACATTAATAAGACGTGAATTCGACGAATGAGCTTTTGGGAGAGTGGCGCGTCGCGCACGCAAAATTGGGCTATCGAATTCACGTTAATAAGAGGTAATTAGCAGTTCGTTGATTTTGCCTCGCTTTTGAGCATTGGAGTTGATGGCTCTGGCGGCTGACACGATCTGAATATTGAAATCCTGATACAGGTCGCGAATAAACGGACAGTCTGAATTCGATAGCATCACTTTCACCCCTCGTCGTGCCAGTTCTGCAAAGGTATCTCTCAGGCGGATCTGATCGTGGGGATGAAAAGAATAGCGATTGTAAGCCGTGAAACTGCTGGTCGCACTGATGGGATGGTAGGGTGGGTCGAAATAGACAAAATCGCGTCCGGTTTCGGCATAGTCCAGAATCGTGTCAAACGGCCCAACCGCAATGCGCGTTCCCTTCAGCGCTAGCGAAACCGATCGCAGCAGGTCAGCATTACAAATGGTGGGATTTTTGTATCGGCCCATTGGCACATTGAAGATGCCTTTGGAGTTTTCGCGATAAAGTCCGTTAAAGCAGGTGCGGTTCAGGTAGATGAGTCGGGCTGCGCGCTCGACGCGAGTTTTACCGTTGGTGGCCCGCATTTGATAGTAATATTCCTGACCGTGCGATCGCTCATGTTTGGTGAGCAATCGGATCACCTGCTCCACCTGATCGCGAATACAGCAATAGACATTCACCAACTCTGGATTGATATCCATCAGCACCGCTCGTCTAGGTTGCAAATGGAAAAAAATCGCGCCACCTCCTAAAAAAGGCTCATAGTACGACTCGAAATAGTTAGGAAAGTGGGGCATATATTGCTCGATCAAACGGCCTTTTCCACCTGCCCACTTTAAAAAAGGTCGGGGTGAACAAGCAACGGATGGAGGAAGTGGCGACAGGGAATTAACCATGCATAAGAGTTGGGGTTGAAATCACGCCTGATCTAAATTGCGACGCGATGATCTGGACGGAGAGCAGACGTTTCAGATGTTGTTGATAATCCATTCATGAGCAAGCGATCGCAGTTCACGTATTGGCAGCCACCTCGATCAACGTCCATTTAAGTGATAGTTAAATATAAATGTACTATTTATTTTGAAAGAATTTTTTCTGTAGTTATTCTAAGAGAATATTGGGCACATATCCACAGTCTTTAAAATCTTATAATCCCTGTAGAAATGGGACGACGAAATTTATGATTCCTCATTTGATCGGGGTGTAGGTAGGTTTAAATCGCTGAAAGATCCACCCTGAAAGGGTTGTAATTCATCCGCCAATCTCAACGTCTGAGATTTGTCAAAGACATCAACGATCGAAATCACTAACGTTCTTTAATTAAGTGCAATAAGTGCGACCGCTTTCTATTTTTCAAATCGTTGTTTGAGCGGTCGATGATGCATCCGATAACTATAGGAGCGTGGCATTCGGTCGCTATTTGTTGGCCGTGCCAGAGGATAACCATTCGAATGGCGTGCCCTTACAGGGGGCAGGATAACTCTGAAGCGTCTTTTTAAGTACCAAGTGATCTGCAACACAAAAAATAGAACATCCCTGCCGATTTCGGATTGCTATATGATGAGAAGAAATCGCCAGGTTTCGATTTGAATTAAGGTCATGCAAGATTTTTTTAATAACGTCTCCCGCTATCCCCGATACCTAATTTCGTTTTCCTTAGGGGTGTTGCTCACTCTGTTTAGCCCTCTGCTGCCGCTGTTTGAACGTCGCAGTACGGCGATCGCCGCTGTTGCCTTTCTGGTCGCCGGGTTTGCCTTCATCGCCTTTACCCTACGCGCTATGCTAGGACTGAATATGGCTTAACCAGCCCTTAACGGTGTAAACCGGGTTGTGTGTTCGACCTGATAGTGAGGATTTTGATATGGCTACCGAACGTCGTGTGGCTCGTGTGGCTGAGCTAATCAAGCGGGAAGTCAGCCTGCTGTTGCTGAACGGCATCAAGGATGACCGTGTCGGTGTTGGCATGGTTAGCGTTACGGATGTAAACGTATCAGGCGATTTGCAGCACGCCAAGATTTTTGTCAGCATTTATGGCACCGATGAAGCCAAAGCCGAGACGATGGCAGGTTTAAAGTCTGCGACAGGCTATGTTCGTAGTGAATTGGGCCATCGTATTCGCCTGCGCCGCACGCCTGAAGTGGTCTTTTTAGAAGACAAATCCATCGAGCGCGGCACTAAGGTATTGTCGTTGCTCAATCGTCTGAGTCTGGAACGCAAGGACGATGATACGCAAGAGGATGAAGACATCCCCTCTGCCGAAAATTAATTCAATATGAATTCAACGAACGGGCTTTGGGAGAGTGGCGCGACGCGTCACTTTCCCAAAGCCCGATTTTACGTGCGCGTCGCGCACGCAAAATCGGGCTATCAAATTTACGTTAATCTATGGTTTGAAAATCCGTAGTATGGTGAAGCGCGATGCACTGCATCGCGCTTCACCATATCTCTCCATCACATGTTTCCTCAACTCACACCGGGTACTACCAGCGTTCTTCCTTCGTGGGAACAGTTAACCCTGCGGCAGCAGATTGCGCAGATGGTTGTTGTGCGGGCATCGGGTTATTTGTTTGATCATCAGATTCAATATCCGCAGTGGGAGCCGACGCAAGAAAGATTGCAGCATTACGTGCAGAATCTGGGTGTGGGTGGCGTGATTTTGCTGGGGGGGAGCGCGGTTGAAGTCGGATTGCGATCGCGCCACCTCCAGGACTGGTCACGCGTGCCGCTCTTGATCTCAGCCGATATTGAAGAAGGAGTAGGGCAGCGGTTTGCGGGAGCCACCTGGTTTCCGCCTCCGATGGCCCTGAGTGCGATCGCCCATCACAACCTGGAGCACGCCATTGCCTTGGCTGAAGGGATGGGTTCGGTGACAGCGGAAGAAGGTCTGGCGATCGGGCTGAACTGGGTGCTGGCTCCGGTGGTGGATGTGAACAACAATCCCCAGAATCCAGTGATTAACGTGCGGGCATTTGGTGAAACGCCAGACCTGGTTAGCCAACTGACCACAGCGTTTCTTCGAGGCGCATATCGCCATCCGGTGCTCACGGCAGCTAAACATTTTCCGGGGCATGGCGACACCGCGATCGATTCTCATCTGGAACTCCCGGTTCTCCCGCATTCCCGTCAGCGCTTAACCGAGGTTGAATTGGCTCCGTTTAAAGCGGCGATCGCCTCCGGGGTCGATGCGGTAATGACAGCCCATTTGCAGATTCCAGCCCTCGATGCCCAATATCCGGCTACCCTTTCACACCAAATTTTGACCGAAGAGTTGCGGCTGCGGCTGGGATTTGATGGCCTGATCGTGACTGATGCGCTAATCATGGGAGCCATTACCAACCGCTACGGAGCAAATGAAGTGCCCGTCCTGGCCGTCGAAGCGGGAGCCGATGTGCTGATGATGCCCGTTGATCCAGAAGGTGCGATCGCCGCTATATACGATGCCGTTGAGACAGGTCGCCTCACCCCAGAGCGAATTCATGCGTCCGTAGAACGAATTTGGCGTGCCAAGCAAAAAGTGTGCTCTCCCGCGATCGCGGGTACCCACTCTCACGCCTGGGAAGACTTGTCGCCACCCCCTGTGCATCTAGAGCATCTGGCCCGACCGGAAGCGATCGCTACTGCCGCCGAGATCTTACAAGACTCGATGCAGGTATATCGCCCCCCCCTCTCTCGGCTGGATAACCTCTCCTGGAACCAAAATTTGCGAAATCTGGTGCTGGTAGACGATGCGCTAAATTGCGCATTCATGGGACGGCAGGCTCCAGCGATCGCCCTTCCCACTCAGCGAGGCTATCGTCTGACCCTGGTGGACAGTCATACCCCTCCCGTTGAACTGGATGCAACGTCGCACGATTGGCAGCCGACCTTACTTCAGCTTTTTATCCGCAGCAATCCCTTTCGCGACAGTTCTGG
>DATNPS010000170.1:0-7481 GCA_036703095.1 Crinalium sp.
AGAAATAACTGCGGCTTCCTGAATTGAAAACTGCTGTAATATTACGTTTTACGCCAGAGTGGTAGAATTTAAACACTTCAAACTTATCCTAAGAAATATACAGCACTGCATTCATGTCACCGCTTTGATCATGATTTACAGCGATTCTCTCTTGAATAAGCCACAGTTGTTTTTTTGAGAGCTGCGCTACGCGCAGCCCTCAAAAAAACAACCGGGTTTTAAGCGATTGAAAACCGCTGTAAACACTCGTATTACACCCTTCAGGAGGTTCAATATGGTTACTACCTCTGATGGAACGACACATGCTGCGATCGCCACAAAATTAGCAGATATGAAAGCGCTACAAAGGCTGCTAATTTCAGGTGCAGAAGCACTCAGGTCGCAATGTGCCGATTCAACCATTCAAGATTTATTTATACAGGTTCAAGAGCACGAAGAAGATATATTGGAAAGCTTAAATCGGGCGATCGCAGAGTTTAATCCACCCGGTGAAGCGACCGAAACGATTCACGCTTCGATTGAAAAGATTCAGCAGACATTGCAGAATCCAAACCTGAGTTTGGTTGATAAAGTTCTGCAATATACCCTGTTGAAATATCAGCAGATTTTTATGGGACTGATGGTTCACGAAGCGGCAGCAACGCTTGGTGGAACAACGGCAAAAGCAATGCGATCGCTGAATGAATTTAGTTTTGAACTGGAGATTCATCAAGAAGAGTTAAAAACAATTTTGGAAACGTTAGCCGTGCATGAGATGACGGGAAAAGAAATGCCTCACGGATTCTGGCATCTTCTACAAAATTCCTGGTTGGGGTGGTAATCTCAATCTAAACGGTTCGCGCTACACATGCAGGCGATGGTAGGGGCGGGTTTCGCAGACAGGGTATTTGCTGCACGTTATATTAATGGCTAAACCCGTCCTTACAGTCGTTTGTCTATCGCAATTGAAACCTGCGAATGCAGGGTTGACTTGGGAAGTGGCGGTTATAACCGTCGCTTTTCCTGTGTGGACTCAGATCTTGCACCATTTGCAGGAGCGCGAAGCGCTCCTGCAAATGGTGCGGGTTTGAGAAAGGTGCAAGATCTCAGTGGACTCAGAACGATCGCCCATTGACTTTGTAAAGGTATTTCTTTACTTTGTAAATGGAATGATACGCGAACTATAGTGAAAAAAACATCAACTCAGACAGCGACTGTACGGACGCGACGGGCGATCGTTCAGCTTTTGAAGCAAGAAGGCCGTTTGGATGCAGAAACCCTGGCTGCACGTTTGGATCTGACGTCAATGGCGGTGCGTCAGCATCTTTATGCGTTGCAAGATGAACAATTGGTGACGTATCAGGAAGAATCCCGCCCGATGGGGCGACCTGCAAAACTGTGGGAGTTAACTCCCGCCGCCGATCGCCTGTTCCCCGATGGGTATGCAGAATTGACGCTCAGTTTACTCAACTCTATGAAAGAAGCCTTTGGCGAAGCGGGATTAGACCGTTTGCTAGAGATTCGTACTCGACAGCAGCTTGAAGGATACACCCAACAGATGAAGGGCAAGCGATCGCTGAAGCAGCGATTAAACAAACTGGTCGAGATCCGCACAAATGAAGGCTACATGGCAGAGATGCAGATGCAGACGGATGGATCATTTCTGCTGGTGGAAAATCACTGTCCGATTTGCGCAGCAGCGGCTGTCTGCACAGGGCTGTGCGCGACGGAATTGGAGGTCTTTCAAGCGGTATTGGGTGAGGATGTTGATATTCAGCGGGTAGAACATATTATTGCGGGAGAACGACGCTGTGCCTATCAGATTGTTTCTTCAAACAGGCGATCGCCCCGGTGTAAGCGGTATGCCATCTGATAGGTTTGCTCCTGCGATCGCATTGTAGGTGCATGAGCGGCCAGGTATCGGGCGGTTGCGACGAGTACGGGGATACCGTCCTGTGCGTCAGGCAACTGGTGATACAAGCGAAATGCCGCTTCGATCGACTGCATCACATGGAAATCACGATTTTCCCGCAGCATGAGTTTTGCCAGCATCGCCATCAGCGCTTTGGGATTGCCACCGCTGTAAAGGTATTGCGCCACCAGTCGTCCTGTCTCGTTGACCTGCTGTTGGCGATCGAGCAGGTCTGGTAATTGCTCCAGTAGGGCTTCTGGATTCGTCGCTGTATCTTTGGGTTCCGGTAGACGGGCGGGCGGCACGTTGAGAAATCGATTCAAATAGACACTCATCGCGGCATCAAATACACCACGCAGGAGTTCGATCGTTGGCACTCGATGAATCCCTTGCTGCACGGCATTGGCAAAGGTAAAGGGATGGTGAGCGCTGTTCCAATCCCCATGATCATTGTTTGTGTTAAATCGGGCCACTCGCATTGCTGCCGCATAGGTGACGATCTGGGCTAACTGTATTTCTGTACAGCCCGATCGCAGTGCATTCAGTAACGTATCGGCGATCGCCTGAGCATCTTCCCCCAGGAGCACCGAAAGCAAGTCTGGAGGCTGAACCCATTGTCCTGCGTGGGATTGTCCGGTTTCTAGCGCCGCTGGCAATTGCTTGAATGCAGCGTCCAGAATAGCGACTAAATCCACCGGATATCGCCATGAACTGGTTTCCTCCATACGCGTCGCACTGGCTAGCCCTGCGACCAGACTGGCCAACACGGACTCAGCCTCCTGCCAATCGATCGCATCCAGCGCTTCCAGAGCCTTGTTGATAAAATCCAGCACATGTCCGACATCCAGGTAGCGATGATCGGTTGCGGCTGCAAACAGCATTTCGGCCATCTGGGTGCGGCTCATTCCGACCTGTATGGCTGTTACCAAACAGCGTTCAGCCGCTTCGCGATCGCGCTGTTCGATAAATTGACGAAACCAGGCTTTTAAGGTGGGAAAATCCAGATTTTGGGTGGGCAGTGGATGTACTCGAAAATGGGGTGGCGCATCGGCACTGTCGCGTGCAACGGCAGAGAGTCCCTGATATAGGGCACGGGGGCGATCGCTTTCGTCCAGGTAGGGTAGCAAATTGATCATACAGGTGAGCATCGTCAGCCCTGTATCCCAGCCGGTTTTGGCGTAACGCGTGCCAAATGCTAATCCCATCTGAAAAGGTTGCGTCGGAGGCACCCCTAAATCCAGGAGTGCAATCACGGACTTGGCAATGACCAACGGAATTCCTTGCTCCAGGCCATCCTGCAAGCGCTGTTGCTGATGCTCTTTGGGATTGCTGTGTGGTGCAACGTCTACCCAAATGTCTCCATTCTGAATCTGAACCGGAAACGAGCGCACATCATCCGCCCAGGAATCAAATGTGCCACCGCTGGCCAAATCAAAGCGGGCATAGTGCCAGGGACAGGTCACAATTCCGTCTTTGCACACACTGCCATGCAGCGGAAACCCCATGTGAGGACAGCGGTTGTCGATTGCATAGACGCGATCGCCGCTATAGAACAGGGCGATCACCTGTTGATTTAAACGAACCAGTAATTGCCCTTTTTCCTGAAGCTCGGCCAGGGTTGCAGCACGAACCAGAGATTGCGGTTGGCTTGAGGTAGATACCATAGTTTATAAAGATAATTCTTTAGAAAGATCCTAAACGCGTTTTTCTAGTTTGTAAAGACTTTTCTTTAGTTTCTTAACGTGGATTCGACGAACGAGCTTTTAGGAGAGTGGCGCATCGCGCCCGCAAAATCGGGCTGTCGAATTCAGGTTTTCTTAAGCCTTGGGGCGCATGAGTTGGGCGATCGCCTCGATTAGCTCGGCTGGTTCAGCCGAACGTGACAGAACCCACTGAATCTGGGTTGTCAGCATTTCCTGGATGTCGATATCTTCTGGATCAGCCGCCAGTACGATCACGGGAATCGCTTCGCCAAATTCCTGTGTCCACAGCCGCAGCCGTTGGGCAAGTTCGTAGTCATTCTCTTGCAAGAGTTCGATGGTGCTAATCAGCAAATCGGGTTGCGCGCGCGCTAATTCTTCCAGGACGGCTCCGGTTGAGACAACGGTTGTAACCTCTGCTCCGACTTGTTCCAAAACGGCAACAATTAAGTCTCTAATGTCATCGGTTGCTCCAGCTACCAGAATCTGTTTTGACTGCAACAGCGTTTCGGTGGCTACAGGGTTCGATGATGCGATGAACCGCTCTGGCTCGCTGGATTGTACTGGCAGTCGAACGGTAAACGTTGCCCCTTTGCCATCCCCATCGCTGGCGACCTCAATCGTGCCACCGTGCAGTTCTACCAAGTAGCGGGAGATCGCCAAGCCCAGTCCCAGTCCTCCCGTAGAGCGGGTCATGCTGCTGTCTGCCTGACGGAAATAATCAAACACATAGGGGATAAAGCTGGCATGAATGCCTTTACCTGTGTCAATCACCTGAATTTGGGCAACCGTTTCGATCGCATCCAGGCGTACCTCAACCTGGCCCTGATGCGGGGTGAACTTCACCGCATTCGAGAGCAGGTTCCAAACCACTTGCTGAAGTCGGGTTGAGTGGCCTAACACAGGCTGAACGGTTGCCGCTAATCGAGTCTGAATGGTAATCGCCTTTGCTTGCGCAGAGAGCTGAATACTGGCGATCGCCCCTTCAATCACCTCCACCAGATTCACCGGAGCGCAGGTTAAGGTCAGTTTGCCTTGCAAAATGCGCGAGACGTCTAACAGGTCTTCGACCAGTTGGGCCTGCTGGCGAGCGTTGCGCTCAATCGTTTCTAGTGCTTTAGCCGCCATGCCTATCGCAAAGGGTTGAGTTTGCAGCAGCTTTGTCCAGCCCAGGATCGGGTTGAGTGGCGTGCGCAATTCATGCGAAAGCACCATCAAAAATTCATCTTTCACGCGGTTCGCGGCTTCCGCTTCGGCACGGGCCGCGCGTTCGAGTTGCAAGAGGCGATCGCGCTCTTTTTCAATTTGTTTGCGATCGCTCAAATTCAAGACAAAGAAAACGCCACTTTCCGTTGAGTTGTGAAATGCTGCTCCACCGCAAAAAACGGGTACTCGTGAACCGTCTTTATGCAGGTATTCTTTCTCGAATGGCGTGCAAACTCCGGTGTGGCGGATCTGCTCCAGGGCTTGCTTGTCTGCTTCACTATATTCCGCTGGCGTGACGTCTATCCAGCGCAGCGTTTGGGTACAAAACTCGTCACGGCTGTATCCCAACAGTTGCAACAGAGCATCATTAGCGTCGGTAATCTCTCCAGATGATGTCCAAAAGCCCATCCCGATCATGTTCGATTCCATCACCCGCCGAAAGCGCCACTCGCTCTCTCGCAGCGATCGCTCCACACGCTTAAACTCAGTGATATCGGACGTAATGCTCAACACGGTTTCGATCGTGCCATCGAGGTAAAACTCCGGCACCACGCGCGAGAGATAGTGCCGAACCCCATCGGGAGCCGGAAAGTCAAACTCATAGCAGCGAGGCTGCCCTGTCGCAAAGACCTGTCTCAACTGCTCCTGCCAATAGGTTCGCAGATGGCTGGGGACATTCAACTCATCATGAGTCTTGCCGATAAAGGCGTCTGGGGATAGTCCGGTGGCTCGTGTGATGGCTGCATTGATGTAAACATGGCGCAGTCGGCGATCGAATCGGGCAATAATATCGGGAGAGTTGTCTGCCAGAGTCTTAAACCGCTGTTTGCGTTTCGCCAGTTCTTGCTCGTAACGCTTCAAGTCATCAATATCGGTGCTGGTGCCCACCCACTTGATTACCTGACCGCGCTCGTCTTTGACTGGAACGCACCGTCCCAGGAACCAGCGGTAGCTGCCGTCTGCCATGCGATAGCGAAACTCGGCTTCCCGTGCGTCGCCCTCTCGCACTGAGACATCTTGCTTGGCCAGCAGTTTCGGCAGATCGTCGGGATGCACGAGGTGTGCCCATCCGTTGCGATCGATTTCCTCCAGCGTCACACCCAGCGCCCGCTGCCACTGCCGATTGGCATAATCGACTTGCCCTTGGGCATTCTGCGTCCACACCAGTTGCGGCATCGCTTCTGCTAGGCTTCGGTAGAGAGCCTCACTGGCTTGCAACGCCTCCTCAGCCCGTTTGCGTTCGGTAATGTCACGGGTTGTGATCGCGATGCCATCTCCCAACGGCACGACCTGATGGTGTAGCCAGGCGGCTGTAACTCCCGGCATCCGATGGCTGGCAAACTCCTCTGTTAACGGAATTTGGGTTTCGGCTACCTGCTTGTACTTTTCAAAAAATCCCTGAGTTCGGTTGATTGGCAGTAAGTCACAAAGGTTTTGACCCAAAATCTCTGCTTTAGCTAATGAAATCAGCTTGGCTCCATGTTCATTCAAGTCCATAAACTTAAAATCAACAATCTCGCCTGCTTTATTTCGCACGCTCTTGAGAATGTAGATCGCATCAAAACTGCTTTCGGCAGCGGCCCGGAAGCGGGCCTCACGTTCCTGGAGTGTTGCTTCGGTTTGTTCCAGTTCTATCAGGCGGTTTCGGCTACGGCGTTGAACGATGCGCAGGTCGCTCTCCAACATGCTAATGAGGAGCGTGACCAGGCTGAAGACGATCAGTTCGGCGATCGCAGCACTCGAAATGGGAAACCATGAGTCCGATGGAGGCAGCAGAAAATACTGACTCACCAGCACCGATAGAATGGTTGCGACAAACCCAACTCCACGTCCGCCATACCAGGTGCTGAAGGTGACGGCCAGGAAAAAGAGCGGCAGCACCGTAGGAGCCAGCAGGGGGCGCAGCAGCAGAGTCAGCATGAGCGCCAGGGCAACCGATCCGAGAGCTACCCCGTAGCGCAGCAGTCGGGTGGGTTTAAACATGCGACTGTTGCCAAGTCCTCACACAAAGGGCGAAACAATAAATACTCTAGGGGGAGTAAGTTACTATTCACCCCTCTCTCAAGAGGGAATTCTTGGAAAATCTCGGTCGTCTGGAAGAGGAGTGATCTCGTCAAAGTAATCAACTAACGTAAGTCTCTGGCAAATTGTCGGCAATACAGAATTCCCCAGGTAGGTTTGCATGGCCGACAATTGCGGATTTTGCGTGTCCGACAGGCGTGCAAAATCCGCAATCGCTACCAAGGAGAAGTGCTGGGGTGTGTATTGCGCAACACTCTGACGCAAGATGTGAGATAAGCTAGAGACAATTCACCTGATTAATCAGAAAAACAAGATCCGCCCCTGGTGTCTGTCAGGGGTTTTCTTGCAGGAATTTCAAAAGATTTTCATTTTTGAGGGAATTTTAAGTTAGCCCCCACCAGAATCAGGGCACACTGGAACCATCGTCATTCTCTCCGACGAATTTGCATCTACCCTCGATTAGGACAATCGGGGGTTTTGTTTTGCTCAAGTCGGTTGCCCTTCAGCCAATCGGTCATCATCTCTCCAGTAATTCTCTTTATCTCAGATCTTGCACCATTTGCAGGAGCGCGAAGCGCTCCTGCAAATGGTGCAAGATCTGAGATAAAGAGAATTCCTGGAGAGATGATGACCGCTGGGCTGAAGGGCAACCGACGTGAGCA
>DATNPS010000175.1:0-9439 GCA_036703095.1 Crinalium sp.
TCCCCCCAATCTTCCCCATCCTCTCCATCTCCCCAATCTTCCCTATCCGCCCCATCATCCTCATCTCCTCAATCCCCCTCCTCTTCCTCTCCCCCCACACCCCACACTCAACCCTCAACCCTCAACCCTCAACCCATTCGACCCACTCCTACCGTGCGAACTCAAGCCCCATCGCGGCGATCGCCCTTTACTGTTAGAACACCTTCACGACAGCGTCGAGAATCCAGCAGCCAGCGTAGACGCGGAAACGGTCACGGCAATGGTAACAGCCACGGCAATAGCAACAGCCACGGGCGAGGACGGGGCAAGCATTAGAAGGAAGGAGGACAAGGAGGATAGACAAGGGAGATGGGGAAGATGAGGGAGATAGAGAAGCAGAAAACTCCCATCTTCCTTCCCACCCTACACCCCACACCCTTCTGACTCCTGACTCCTGACTCCTGCTCTCCCGAACCTAAATCTCGATTGTAAAAATAGCCCCCTTCGGCTGATTATCTTCAATCACAATCTGGCCTCCGTGAGCTTCGGCGACCATCTTTGAAAACGTTAGCCCCAAGCCAATTTGTGGAATTCCGGCGATCGCATCTCCAATTTCGTATTTACTAAAAATCTGCTGTCGTAACTCTTCTCTCACCCCTGGCCCTTGATCACAAACTTGAATCCTGGCGTGTTTTACCGTGTTCTCAGCAGACGACGCATTCTCATCAGCAAGTACACTTTCATCAGGCAATGCATCTTCCTCAGACGATAGAGTTGCAAAATATTCAATTCGCAACATCACCTGACCGTTCGGCGGGGAAAACTTAATGGCATTCGAGAGCAAATTATCTAACAACCGATAGAGCAGATTTGCATCGGCTGAAATCCAGCGATTTTCCTGAGGCAATTGACTGTCTAAAGAAACTTTGCGCGATCGGGCTATTTCCTGAAAATTCGACAGAACGACCGTTGCGAGCGCTTGCAGATCAACATCGGTACGATTCAACATCATCTTGCCCGACTCCATCTTGGCGAGCAGCAGCAAATCATTAATCATAGAGTTAAGCTGCTGTCCGGCAGCTTGAATCATCTGCACTCTATCAACCTGCTTGCCCTGCAAGTCACCTTGTGCCATCAGCATGTGACTGCTCAGTAGAATTGTTGCGATCGGGTTTCGCAAATCATGCACTACCATATTCGACATATCTTCGCGCATTTGCAGCGTTGCTTTCATCGCGTCATATTGCTGCTTAATGCGCAGCATCGAGCGAACTCGCGCCCGCAGTTCAACCCCATTAACAGGCTTAGTCAGAAAGTCATCCGCTCCAGCATCCATTGCTCGCGCTAAATCTTCCTTAGCGCTTAAAGCCGTCACCATAATGACAGGAATATGCTTCCAAATCGGACTCGTTTTAATCCGACGGCAAACTTCCATGCCGTCCATGTTCGGCATCATGACATCCAGCAAAATCACATCTGGCTCAAATCCGGTCAGTTGGTCTAAGGCAGCGCCTCCGCTAGATGCATACACCAGGCTGTAATTTTCTCGATGCAACAATGCCTCAATTACAGCAAATCCGCTGGGTTCATCATCAACGACTAGCACAAACGCTTTATGTTCTATGCTGTTCATGATGTTTCCCAGTCTCCTATGGTTGAAATATATTTACTAACGAGTCGAGTTAATTCTTTGAGGCTCACAGGTTTTGAGATGTATTCACTAGCTCCGGCTGCAATACACCGTTCGCGATCGCCCGACATCGCTAGCGCTGTTAAGGCAATCATCGGAATTGTATTTAAGGTTTGATCAGAGCGAATTTTACGCATTGCTTCCAGGCCATCCATTTCAGGCATTTGGATGTCCATCAAAATTAAATCAGGATGTTCTTGCTGGGCCATTTGCACCGCTTCTATTCCATTTCTGGCGAGGACAACCTGCATTCCTTGGATTTGTAGATAATCCATCAAGGTCATAATATTGGCTTCATTATCTTCTGCTAATAACACCACGGGCGATCGCGCTGGTTGGGGAGGGGGAGACGACTCGTCCACCGGAGCCGAAACGGGCGGGAGGTTAGCAAATACCTGCTTTAGAGTGAGCCGGAACTGGGGACGAGTAATGGGTTTCAGCAAAAACTCATTGGCCCCCATCGCTAATGCTCGCGATCGCTCATCCATCACTGAAATTACGATCACTGGAATCGCCTGCGTCATTGAATTGGACTTCAATTGAGATAATATTTCCCAACCCGACTGATATGGCAGCAAAACGTCAAGAATGATCACATCCGGTTGGTATCGCAAAACCGTTTCCAGTACCCCCTCACCCTGCATTCCAACACTTACGTCAGCACCCAATTCCGTAAGATAGCGAGAAATTTGGCTGGCTGCTGCTTCAGAATCTTCTACCACCAGAGCTTTACGAATGGATGGTAAGGCCACCTGCACCGATTCAGATTGCAGGACTGGCGTACTTTCACGGTGAGACGGCTTCCAGGGTAGAGAAATGGTAAAGCGGCTACCTTTTCCAACGCGGCTATCTAGAGAAATGCTGCCTTCATGCAGTTCTGTAATTCGTTTAGCAAGAGCTAATCCTAATCCCGTTCCTGAATAGCGACGGGAGAGACTGCTATCTAATTGCACAAAGGGTCGAAATAACTTGTCTATATTCTCTGGTGCAATGCCAATGCCCGTATCAATCACGCTGAATTGTACCATTTCAGCAAAGGCATCAACATCTACCTGTAACTGAACGCTGCCACCAACGGGCGTGAATTTGACAGCATTACTCAATAAATTAATCAGCACCTGGCGAATGCGACGTTCATCTATCTCAATTTCTGTTAATCCATCTTCAATCTGGCACTGAAGGTTAATATTTTTTCGCTGTGCTTCCTGCTTTACAAAACTCATGCTGGCTTCACAGAGCAACGGTACCGAAGCAGAAGTCAACTGCAATTCCAGCTTGCCCGATTCTACTTTCGAGAGATCGAGAATATCGTTGATTAGCTCCAGCAAATGTTTGCCGCTCCCTTCAATGGTGCCAAGCGATTGGCGCTGTTTTGCCGTTAAGCTGCCGTACACCTCCTCTAATAGCGCTTCCGATAATCCCAAAATGGCATTTAGCGGCGTTCGCAGTTCATGACTCATGCCTGCCAAGAATTCATCCTTCAACCGGGTGGCTCTGGCCAATTCTGCATTCGCCAAGCTGATGCGATCGCTACTCAGACGGAGTTGCTCCTCCGTCCGTTTGCGATCGGTGATGTCATACACCAGGGCACACGACCACAACATCGTTCCCTGCGAGTCAAACACCGGGCTAGTAGACATGTATGCCCAGAGCAGACAGCCTTCTTTGCTCTTAAGCTGTACCTCATGCTTAATTACGCGACCTTGTGACTGAAACTGCGCAGAGAATAGGCGTGCCTCATTCACATTATTGATAAAGTCCGTGACCGGACAACCCAACATTTCTGCTTCGGTATAGCTCAACATGCGAGCCATCGCATGATTGACATAGGTCGTTTTACAGTCTGCATCCACAACCCAAACGCCCTCTTCAGCCAGTTCCACAATCTGGCGATAGCGAGTTTCACTTTCGTTGGCCCGACGCTCCAAATTTTGATTGAGCCGAATGATTTCGTCTTGAGCTTGCTGACGTTCAGCCTGTGTGCGTAGTGCCGTGATGCCATACGCCAAATCATCGCTCAGTTCCGTTAATAGTTTGACGTCTTCTGCATTAAATGAATTAGCCTGCGCCGAACAGATCGCTAACACCCCAATCGGCTCGGCGTTGATCAGGAGGGGCAGGCCAATTAGCGACTGATATCCGTTACTCAGGGCTATTTCCCGCCACCGTGAATCACTAAAGGCCGTTAAAAGATTTTGGACAATGCGGGTTTGCCCTGTCTGAATCACCGCTTCAATCGGGTTTTGCTCTTCCCGGTTCTCCCAGGCGTCACACAAAAAAGCTTCCGAATGGTCTGCTAAATTTCCAGCGTGCGCCACAGGACGAATCCGCTTGGGGGAACCCGGCTCAACAAAGCCAATCCAGGCCGCGCGATAACCTCCAAATTCAACAATAATGCGACAAATATCGTGTAATAGCGTGCGCTCGTCTGCGGCTCGCACTAATGCCTGATTGCATTCACTGAGGGTCAGGAGATGTTTCTCTCGCTCAATTAACTGCTGCTCCAATCGTCCAATCAAATACATGACGACCAGCGATCCACCAATGCCAACAATTCCGGCTACCGCTAAAATAACCCACAAGATGTGACGCTGTTGTCTTAAAGCCATAGTCCGCTGATCTTGCAGCCATTCCTCTTCTCGCAGAAATTCGTCAATTTTAGTCCTCACCTGATCCATCCGTTGCTTTCCGAGTTGCAACGTGCTGAACAAATTGGAGCTAGAAGAATTTGCACGACCAGAATTAACGCTCTGAAAATTTTGTTCCAGCAGAGCCATTCTATCGACAGCCAGTCGGCGGATTTCGAGCATCCGCCGACTCTGTAGAGGATTGTCAGAGACTAACTGGGTGAGGCGATCGAGCGACACAGGGACAGAAGCGATCGCGGTATAGTACGGTTCCAAAAACCCCGAGCGACGGGTCAAATCAAATCCCCGTACCCCCGTTTCAGCATTGAGCAACGCCGTGAGCAATCGCTCTGTTTCAAGATGAACCTCCTGGCTGTGTCGAACCCATCGTTCAGCTTCATTTGTTTTAATTTGATGCCAGCCAATGGAAACCAGCGTAGTCACCAGACAGAGAATAGGAAACGCCAACAGCAATTGACGCTGTCGTTCTAGGGGACGTATGGACTGCGGTCGGAAAATATTGGGTAAATGAACAACCATTCCTAAACATCCATTGGCTAACCGCAATTCATCTGCTTGAGTACGCAACGCATTAAAAAAAGTTGGAATCAAGCCAGTACAGATGGGGTTCTGTCTGCACCTAGAATTCCTACCCTTGATAGAGGTATGGCACGCTGTACTGCATCTAATGAGGCAGTGGTCAGAAGTTTATCCAATCACGTTCCTGCTAATCTCAGCCTGAGATTTAGCGATAACATTGCAGATTGTACTCAGGGACTCACTCAAGTAATCGATCGCCATCACAGCGAAATATGCAAACTGCAATTCGCCGCCCGTTCTATTTCAGAACATCGTTATAGCCGATACACTATCTGCGCTTCGCACCGCAGGGAACACGTGAAATTATTCTCTAGCCACTACATGAGATGTTTGAGGGTTAGCTCAAGCCAACTTCAAAACATTCAACACTAAACTTATTATTCACACCGGGGGGTTGAAAGAGACCAGTTGTTTCAGAAAAACAATATTTAATATTGATTCGCAAGAGCCTCCAGTCTTTGTCAACCACCAATGATGATGCTCAAGTTCAGTTTAATACCAATTCTGATCAAGGGGTCACAAGTCCTTTTTTCACAGCAATTCTTCACTTTAAAACCTGCAATCGGGTTAATGCAAACTCGCCGCAGGGAGGTTTGCCCTAACCCGATCGGCATGGGGGCTGTAATTCTCATCAGGCAAATTTATGGCCGCACGACCATGAATGGCAGGTCTCACGTGCCCGACGGGCACACAAATCCGCAATTGGTTTCAAAATGAAAATTGCTGGCACATGAGACCAAGTTTTTCTCTATCAAACAATTTTTTTCAATCTGTAGTCCCACAAACTTCTCTTGACCCAAAAATAACCTAAACTTTTATGAGGGTGCGCCGCATCATATCCCCTTCAATTCGAGAGGTCGTCAAATGGACTTCTTCATCCCTCTAATCAATACAATGGCTCTAGCCGCCATTCTGATTGCTTTTGTGGTCGGCCTATTGCTGGCTCCCTGGCAAATCTTACTGTTGCTCCTCATCCTGGGGCTAGCGGGCATTGAATGGCTAAAAAATCTCCAACCATCCCGCTCCAGCCATCCCATCAAGCCCCCCTCCGATGGCGATCAGACCGTCACCGCTCAGCCATCCCCATCCACCCTTCAGAAAACGCAGCAGAAAATTCGGGATACGGTGCTGGTTTATCGAGGAGCCAGCTACAAACAGCCCTCTGTAATAGACGAAACTGAACTGGTTGAGATTTCAGGCAAATATCGGGGTCAAATCTGGAAACTGTCTAATTTGCGCTAGAGCGTCGTCCCAAGCCCCAGAGAATCGCCGCGATCGCAATTCCTCCTGGAATCAACAGCCAACCGAGAGGGAACGATGAGCGATCGCCCATAGGCTGGCTTGTCGGTTGAGGGTCTGCTCCAGAGATCGATGGAGAAAGAGAGACAGCAGGAGACGGAGTTGCTGGCGTTGGACTGGGAGACGACTGACCCGCCACAACGGTTACAGGAAACGTCAGTTCAAACGGCTGGAAGTCTTCCGCTGCAATCGGTGTACCCTTGATCACCAGTTCGTAGGCCCCAACATTAGGAAAGGTCACCTCAGCACCGGGAATACCCGTATATCCTTCTGCTGCTACAGCTTTTAAGGGCGGTTCTTGCAGGGGCGTAGCGTTGGCAGTCCGAGGCTCAGCATAAACAGCCAACTGGCAATTGCAGGTGTTAAGCGGAATCACCGTTCCACCGCGTTTCGTTAAAGCAAACCAGACCAGGCTGGGTTCACCCGCACGGGGATCATCATTGGGTTCAATATGGCTTGTGCCGCCCACGTCACCCGATATCTCTACCTTATGCGCCATCAGCGGAATCGTTAATAAACTCAGCAGCGCAACACGAGCAAACCGTCTACCGGGGTTGAGCGGGTGGAACATACGATTTTTCTAATCCCAAAAACGACCATAGCCAGCGCGATCGCAGCAGCAGGGCGATCGCCACAATCACTATTAACAAAACCGTCAGCGTCCAATTCAGCCAGGTGAGCTGCAATCGTCCTAAATAATGAGAGCCAATCAGAATACAGTGGAGAGCGCTGAGGATCAAGGCAGGCACCGCCAACAGATGAATGGTTCGCCAGCGTGCTCCCAACCGACGCTGAATCCAATCGGCACTGGTAAACGCGGCTGGAGCCATGAGTAAGAGGGCGATCGCCCCCATCCAAACGCCCCACTGATGTTGGGGCAACATAAACAGCACCTTCTGAACATCCCAGCCCCAAGTGTGATCCGCCATGTGAGCCGTGTGCGCCAGCGACAAGACAAACGCTCCCACGCCCAGCGCCCGCCGATAGTGCAACAGTCCCGCCCAAACACGGCTGATCGGACGGGCAATCAAGGCCAACACCAGACAGACCAGCGCCGCATGTCCGGTGTAATCGACCATCGTGTCTCCGGTGCGCAGCAGGGTCAACAGGCCAATCAGTAACGTGACCCATCCCCCCATGCGGAAGAGCTGACTGCGGCGATCGCCACTCACCAGTGCGGCAGACACCCCCACCCCTAACATCGTCGGTAGGGTTCCCAACCCAAATGCCAGCATAATCGCGCTACCCCGCCAGAGATCGCCAGATTCCGCTGCTTTAATTTGGGCAATGTACAGAAAGCCACAGGGGATCATGCCCCACACGGTACCGAGCAAAAACGGAGTCCACCAACGCGATCGCAGCGAAAGTTTGACCATTGCACTGCTCAGCCGATTGTGCAATTTTCCCTGCACTAAGGGATGCAAAATCGGGAAATGCGGCACCAGTCTTGGGCTAACCTGAGTCAATCCCAGCCAGATCAGCAGAATCCCCGTGAAGATAGCGACGTAGCGACGTAGCTCACTCCCGACCCCGGCCATCTGCCCCCCGGCCAGCAGCACCGATCCCAATGCCCCAATTCCTGCACCGACCAGAGCATAACTCAGGATACGGCCTACGTTTAGCAGCAGGTGAAAGAAAAATTGATGCCATCCGCTAGGCTGAGCATCGTTTGACGGGCGATCGCCGGATTGATCCGATAGGGAAAATGCCACTGCAATGGGGCCACACATCCCAACGCAATGTCCAAAACTACCCAGGAACCCCAGGCTCATGATCAACAGCAAGTCCAGCATATATTTAATTCTTTTATCATCCTGAGACAGGATGAGCATTCCGTCAAAAGACAGGCTGTCAAAGTTGGGGCAGACGGCAGATCGAATCTTTTCAAAGATTTGATCTGCCGTCTGCCTTCTACCTCCTGCTACGATAATCTGAACAAAACAGAAACTTCATCTTCCCTATGTCTCCGCTACCTGATCCCAGACCTAAACAGCTTTCACTGGGGCCATTAGAGACCGAAATTTTGGAGATCTTGTGGTCGCTCGGATCTGCCACGGTCAAAGAGATTCACGATCGCATCCTGTCTGATCCCGATCGCGACTTAGCGTATGCGTCTGTAACCACCGTTTTGCGACGCCTGACCGATAAGGGATGGTTGGCCTGCGATAAACAGGATCGGGCGTTTGTCTGGCGTCCACGAGTATCCTGCGAAGAGGCCAAGATTCTACAGGCCCACGATCAGCTTCAGCGATTTCTCAAAGTGGGGAAACCCGACATTGTTGCCGCGTTTGCAGATGATTTAGATCGGGCCAGTCTCGATCAGCTAGAAGCGATCGCCCAACGCGTGCAGGCCATTCGCAAAGCCAGGGAGGACTAGTCATGCACCTGAGTTTAATGTTGCTTGCAGTTGCGATCGCCTGGTTCGTGCGGCTCTATGGGTCTGGTTCTCAGGGCACCTGGAGCCATCGCTGGCAAACGACGCTGGGGCTATTTTTGTTTTCGCCGCTACTGCTGCTGATTACAGCGATCGCTGTGCTGAGTATGGGCAGTCAGGGTCACATGCTGGGATTATCGGTGGGATGGATTGGCTATTTGCTAGCGCTCAGCTTTTTAGGAACGGGTGCGGTTCTGCTGGTGTGGCTGGGGGGACAGGGGTGGCGATCGATCCAACATCTTCAATCCTATCCTCTGGTGAATCGGGCGGGAACGGCGGGACGGCTCCTCGACACCTCCATCCCCTATGCCGCGCAGATTGGCTTTTGGCAACCTACATTGGTAATGAGCGAAGGATTATTAACCACACTGCAACCTGACCAATTAGAAGCCGTACTCGTTCACGAGCAGGCCCATCGTTATTACCGAGATACTTTCTGGTTCTTCTGGCTCGGCTGGCTGCGCCAGCTAACCGTCTGGTTGCCCCATACTGAAGCCCTGTGGCAAGAGCTGTTGCTGCTGAGAGAATTGCGGGCCGATCGCTGGGCCGCGCAGCGGGTTGATCCCCTGTTGCTGGCCGAATCGTTGATTTTGATGGTTAAAGCTCCGCTTGTTGATGTAGGCCATCCCTGTGCCGCATTTAATCCGGTTACGCCTATCTCACGTTTGGAAGAGCGGATAGAAGCATTGGTGGAAGAACCACCCACCGTCGAATCGAACTTGACTGGAGTAGCCAGGTGGATGGTGCTATCGCTTCTACCGCTGCTGACCATCATCTTTCACACTTAGGATCATGAATAAGTTAAAACCA
>DATNPS010000179.1:0-12884 GCA_036703095.1 Crinalium sp.
GGTCGCCCGCCAGTCTCACCGTCCGCTTCCCCCCGACCTGGATTACGCCAGCATCAGCACCCTCTCCAAGGAATCTAGAGAAAAACTCGCCAAAGTAAAACCATTAACCGTCGGACAAGCCACCCGAATTGGCGGCGTCAACCCCGCCGATATCAATGCGCTGTTGATTTATTTGGAAGTGCGATCGCGCCAAACTCCTGCCCAAGCCCTATAAGACGTATTTAAGGGTGCGTCATCCGCATCCCCAATAACGTGAATTCGACAAATGTGTAGAAGGGTGCACCGCGCGATGCGCGGGACACCCTTTGGCACCATTTCAGCCGCACGACGCGCGGCTGAAATGGTGATATTGAATTCATGTCCAATACGTAAACACCCGAATCGAAGGCAATGCGAAGCGCTTTGTCCGACAAACCATTAACGCCTTGCGGAAAGGGTTTGGGGAGCGCCGCTCGCTCCCCAATGGGGGTCTGGGGGAAGCCCCCAGAGAGACCTTTAACTCAGAACCGTAAATTCATAAGGGCGTATTTAAGGGTTGGGCAACGTAGCTTAGCGACTGAAATCGCGGCTACCCAAACAACGTCCGCCTCTGCGGCCTAGGACAAACTATCCTTTAACGCATACACCACCCGCTCCTGCTGCTCCACCGTCAGTTCCGGAAACATCGGCAGCGACAGCACCTCATGCGCCAACTGTTCAGTGACTGGCAAATCACCTGGTTGATAGTCCAACGACGCATACACCTTTTGCAAATGCAGCGGCACCGGATAGTAAATCATCGAGCCAACCCCCTGCTGCTGAAGACGATGGCGGACGCGATCGCGATATTGACTCAGCGCATCTAGATTGGACGATTCCAGATCAGACCTCAACCGAATCGTGTATTGATGCCAGACCCCCTCTCCACCCGATGTATTTTGCGGAGCCACTACACCCGGAAGTGGCTGAAGCAATTCATGGTATCGCTGGGCGATCGCCTGACGTTTTGCATTCCAGCCATCTAAATACCGTAGTTTAATGCTGAGAATCGCTGCCTGAAGCGCATCTAGCCGACTGGTTACACCCAGCTCATCGTGAAAATAGCGAGTGTGACTACCGTGCTCACGCAGCATCCGAATTTTAGCGGCGATCGCTTCATCATTCGTCGTAACCGCTCCCCCATCCCCACAGGCTCCCAAATTTTTAGTCGGGTAAAAGCTAAAGCAGCCGACATGTCCCAGACTGCCCACCTTAGCCTCACCCCAGGTTGCGCCAATAGCCTGCGCTGCGTCTTCAATGACAACCAGATTGTGAGCCTGGGCGATCGCCATCAGCCGCGTCATATCCACTGGCTGCCCAAATAGGTGAACCGGAATAATCGCTTTCGTGCGCCGCGTAATGGCGGCCTCAATCCGATTGAGATCCAGGTTATACGTCTGGGGATCAACATCCACAAAGACCGGAGTCGCCCCCACCGCACTGACCATTTCTGCCGTGGCGATGAACGTAAACGGGGTCGTAATGACTTCATCCCCCGCACCAATCTGGAAAGCCCGCAACGCCAGATACAGAGCATCCGTACCCGAATTGCAGGCGACACAGGTCGTCGTTCCAACATACGCGGCTAGTTCCTGTTCAAACTGCTCTACCACAGGGCCATTGATGTAGCGGCCCGATGCCAAAACGCTTAAAACTGCTGCACTGACCTCTTCCTCAAGGGTTTTGTATTGTTCTGATAGGTCAAAAGGGGGAATTGAGTTCACTCGCTACACCGTCAAGTATTTTTTAATATCTTCCCTCATGTCTTTACGAATAGTGCCATCCTCACTAGGATTTGAACAAGATAGTGGGTGCACTCACTCACCCTCTGCATGAGCACTCTACCAACTGTTGAGGATCGCTGTAGGAGCCGTAATTTGTGAATTCGCTGATTGAGCTAGACCTGGTGCGGTTAAGTTGGGCGTTGGGACTGATGGCGATCGCCATTGCCCTATCGGCTTGGCAACGGTTAGGGCTGGAATGGAATCTGACGATGGCCACCGGAAGAACCATCATCCAACTGCTGATGGTCGGTTACGTACTGGCCGTCGTTTTTACCTGGCGCAATCCCTGGGTCGTACTGGTTGTGCTGCTGGTGATGCTGAGTATTGCCACAGTAGTGGCCCGCAATCGCATTAGCCGCAAAATTCCCAACTTGGCGCTATTTGTCGGTGGCTCGATTCTGATCGGCACGGCTTTGACGCTGGTATATGTGAATTTCTTGGTGATTCGTCCGCCCGTCTGGTACGAACCTCAATATGTGATCCCGATCGCCGGAATTCTGTTAGGTAACTCAATGAACTCAGCGGCGATCGCTGGAGAACGGTTTGTCAGCACGCTCAACGCTAGCCAGCTTGAAATCGAAACCCACCTCAGTCTGGGAGCTACCCCCCAACAGGCTACCGCGCAGTATCGGCGGGATGCGATTAAAGCGGGCTTGATTCCGACTATTAATTCCATGATGGTCGTAGGGGTCGTTACCCTTCCAGGCATCATCACCGGACAGTTGCTCAGTGGAGTCGATCCGTTTAATGCCGCTCTGTATCAAATGCTGGTCATGTTTATGCTGGCCTTCGCTACGCTGGTGACGACAGTACTGATCATTCAAGGCATTTTCAATCAATTCTTTAACGCAAATGCCCAGCTCGTTCTGCATTGAAATACGTGAGTCTCCAACAAAGGGGTAGTAGTGCGCTGCACTACTACCCCTTTGTTGGAGACTCACTTGTACCAAGGAATTTTAAAGATATAACTATCACTATATCGGTATAAACGAGTTGACTGCTACAATCGGGGATCAGTCCCTTACATGATATCAACATGAACTCAGCAGAGTCTGTACCGCCAGAAGTTGTGCAGCAAGTTGCTGAATACTTCAGTGTGTTGAGTGAGCCGATGCGTCTTCGAATCCTGAACGTCCTACGGGACGGTGAAAAGTGCGTACAGGATTTAGTCGAGGCTACAGCGACCAGTCAGGCTAATGTTTCCAAACATCTGAAAGTCATGCTGCAAGCCGGAATTCTCACTCGTCGCACAGAGGGTACTTCAGCCTACTACAGTGTTGAGGATGACTTAATTTTTGAGCTGTGTAAGCTGGTGTGCGATCGCCTTGCCAGTCGCATTGAGCAGCAAGCTCAACAATTTCGCGCCTTTAGTTTGGCGACGACTAACAAAGAATAGAATTTTATTTCTGAGAAGATAGGTTGTGAGAACCGCATCCTGACGGGATAGTTCTCACAACCCAATTTGGTATCGCTATCAAACTACCGTTAACGTGAATTCGATAGCCCGAGCGACACACAGGCAAAATTGGGCTTTTAGGGTTACGCGTCGCGCAACAACCCTAAAAGCCCACTGGTCGAATTCACGTATTTTCTAAGTAGGCAAGCCTAATTAAACCAAACCCAGAAAACCGGGGGAGTGCCCTTCCGGGGCACTCCCCCGGTTTTCTATCTAATTTTAATTGTGCCTACCTACTTAAAGCGAGAAATTCTCGTCAAAATCTGCACGAGTCATCGGCTGATCAACCATCAAGCCTTCTCCGCCCAAAACAGTGAGTGGTTTACCTTCCACAGAGATCCAAACTTTAGCTGTCGGATCAAGCGTGGTCGCGGTATAAATCACCTGTGCCAATCGCCCACTCATTGAGGCACTGCCACCACCCGATGTGAACTGTTTAGACAGATTGACGTGAATGCCATCCTCTTTCGTTTCTAAACTCAACAGGGTAGTACCAGATGGAATGGTGGAATCCAGCGATTCGCTGGTTGGCCCTTTGAGTAATTCTGTAAATGCGGCTTTGAGCCGTTCGTCGGGTTGAGTAGCATTGCCCAACGATATGGCACTGGGAGCCAACTCCAGTCGAGTTCCCGTATCTTTTAACCAGTAGACTTGAACAGTCTGTTCTACAGGTGTTTTAACGGTAGCAGACGGTTGTGGAGAAGCTTGCGTCGTGTGAGGCTGAGCCTTAATCGGTTGATCTGCTGGAGCTATAACAGTGGGCTGTGAAACAACCCGATCCGTCGCGTTTTTGGAGGTCAGCGAGTTCCACGTCCACCAAGCGGTCGCACTACCAGCTACCAACACGACTGTCGAAAGTCCCGCGATGATGCTGACGGGAAGATGACGGCCTGAACGTTTATCTTGCAATTCCTGGTCTTGCATACACGCCTCCTCAAACAGGGTACAAACTAACGGCGAGATATAGCCATTGCCACATCCAATTAGGATATTGAAAAACCAAGAGGGTGGAGGCTTCGCTCCCAGCCAGGGGCTCCACCCCTGCACCCCGTTCTAATATCAGTGGCGACGGTTATACCGCCCTTTGCGGCTAACACCCGTCTCTTTTGAAAATGGCCAGTCCTGTAGAGCGATCGCCACGTCTCAAAAGATCAGGTCTAGAGATAATGACTACATCGTGGCCTGTTCAGTTTCCGGAAGCCAGCGCTCTCGGTTCCACTCGGACAAACGCGGCGATCGCCAACTGATTTGCCTCTACCTTCAATTGTAAAACTCGCACCGTCACACCCGATGCCTCTAGCTGTTGCAGGTCAAACTGACGGGTGAGTCCATCCAGAAACGGTCTAATCAATTGAGATGGAATAGGGCTATTGTCCAGGCTGATGATGGGATCAATGAGCTGCAACCGCTGTCCTGTAACGACACCCAGCCCGGTTTCAACCGAAATGGCAATTTGGCGATCGCTCCCCCGTTCCTGTAGTGCCGCCTGCACTCTTAGTCGATTATTCTCTAAAAACTCAACCTGCGGGTTTACCACGTCATACCGGGGCGATTGTCCCGTTTGCGAACCGCCCAATGCGTCCAATCTCAGATTTTGCAGCCGACGTGCGATCGCGGGTGATTCGAATGCACGAATCATATCGTCCCGATTCAGCACCAGCCGCACTCCGGCCTGTAGCGGTTGATCCAACGAAACACGGCCACGCCGAATGCGCTGAGGATCAATGGCGATCGGGTCAGTCTCGACTTCCAATGCTTCAATGCGCAGTCCCGGCTGAGGAAACAGCCCCCGACCCGCAATCCGCACTCGCTCCACCCGCCCCTGCAACACCTGATAGCTGGGAGCGTTATCAATCCGGACATGGACTTCCTCTGCCGAATCAAACTGGTCGCGAATGGCATTTTCCGCCACCCGATCCAGGACAAAATTGGCAGGCGACAGAATGGACAGCAGGCCGGACAGGAGGATGGTGAGGAATTCCATAGGTCTGGGAGGGGGAAGTTAGGAGTCAGGAAGGGGAAGGGGAGTCAGGAGTCAGGAGTCAGGAGCCAGGAGTCAGGAGCCAGGAGTTAAGTAGGAAGGTTATTCATCTTGTGACAAGGCTCTGCCTTGTCATGCAAAGCGTAGAGGCTCCGTCTCCAGGAAAAATCGTAGGTTGGGTTGAGGAATGAAACCCAACGCCAAAACCCGCCAATATCTGGAAATGTTGGGTTTCGCTAAGCTCAACCCAACCTACACGAATACCTTCTGGCTCCTGACTCCTGACTCCTGGCTTCTAGATTACTCCCCCTTCAGCGCGTCCTCAATCCATCCCTTCAGCGTCGAAACTACATCCTCCAGGGCGATCTCTTGTGACTCGCGAATGGCGCGAGTTACGACTTCTACCTTTCCTTGCTGGAGCGATCGCCCGGTCACAATTCGGTAGGGAATGCCTATCAGATCAGCATCTTTAAACTTGACTCCAGCGCGTTCATTGCGATCGTCCAAAATCGTTTCGATACCTGCCTGATTGAGGTCGCTATACAGCTTCTCAGCCGCCGCGACCTGAGCCGCATCAGCGATATTGGGAATCACCACGATCGCATGATAGGGAGCGATCGCCACGGGCCAGATAATGCCATCCTTGTCGTAGGATTGCTCAACCGCTGACTGTGCGAGACGGGATACACCCACACCATAACAACCCATCACCAGTGGCAACTCCTCGCCCTGCTCATTGGTAAACGTAGCTCCCAAAGCGGCTGAGTATTTAGTACCCAATTGAAAAATATGGCCAACCTCAATCCCACGAGCACTTTGCAGAACTTGGCTGGGGTCATGAACGGCGCGATCGCCCGGTCTGGCCTTCCGCACATCCACCACATCCGCAGGCAGCGGGAATTGATCGCCCCAGTTGGCTCCCACCACGTGATAGCCCGACTCATTCGAACCCGTGACAAAGTGCTTCAGATCCACAGCGGTCTGATCCACCAGACGCAAAAACTTGGGATGTATCTTCTGTTTATGAGAACCGATGTAATCGTCCGCCAGATCAGGCGCGATGTAGCCGAGCGGGAGCGATTTGGCTGCCCACTTTTGCTGCGCCTCCGCATCGGGAACAGTCAACGCCAAGAGCGTTTTGCCACCCACGCGATCGCCCAATCGCACCAGGGCATTTTGCAGCTTCACCTCATTTACATCCTGATCGCCGCGAATGCTGACCAGCACCAGCACCGTCGTGCCGTTGTCATATACGGCTTGATACAGGACATTTTTGACAATCTGCGTGGGCGAGCATTTCAAGAACTTCGCCAAACTGTCGATCGTTGGTGTGTTAGGCGTCTCCAGCTTTTCGTATTTTGTGAAGGACGACGGTTCGGCATCGGACGGCAGAGACACCGCTTTTTCAGTATTGGCGGAATATTTGCCATCTTCGGTAAAGAGAATTTCGTCCTCTCCCGCATCCGCCAGCACCATAAATTCCTGGGAACCCGATCCACCGATCGCCCCAGAATCCGCTTCTACCGCGCGAAACTTCAATCCAGTGCGACGAAACATGTTGCGATACGCCTTATCCATGTCGGCATACGTTTGCTTCAGGCTTTCCTCATCGGTATGAAAGGAGTACCCATCCTTCATAATGAACTCCCGACCACGCATCAGACCAAACCGGGGCCGAATCTCATCCCGAAACTTGGTTTGAATCTGATACAGGTGCATCGGCAGTTGCCGATAGGAGCGAACCATGTCACGGGCGATCGCTGTAATCACCTCTTCGTGCGTTGGCCCCAGCGATACCTCACGCTTCTGGCGATCGGTCAGCGCAAACATAATGCCTTCTGCCTGGGTGTAGGTATCCCACCGTCCCGATTCCTTCCACAGTTCTGAGGGCTGGAGGGCAGGCAGCAAGACTTCCTGCGCCCCAGTCGCATTCATCTCTTCGCGGACAATCTGCGACACCTTTTGCAATACTCGCCACATCAGCGGCAGATAAGCATATACGCCACTGGCAATGCGTCGAATATATCCCGCCCGCAGCAACAGCTTATGGCTAGGAATCTCCGCCTCTGCCGGATCTTCCCGCAACGTAACAAACAACATTTGGGATACTCGCATTGCCAATTCCCTTATTCAGACTAATGAAACGGTTCGATATCCCAGTCTAAAACACCATGAATTCGATTGCGTCAGTTGTGTCATGTTTAGGGCGATCGCTCCCCGACATCCTATTCTGAGGCTAGCCTTCGCTGTGCAACTATCGCTTGCAGCTTGGCCTCAAACTCAGGGTCGTCTACCGTTGTGATGATCGTGCGTGGACGATTACTTAATCTATTCAAATAGGCCCGAAGCGCTACCTTATCATCACGATGTTGCAGGAAGTAGCGTTTCAACTCCTGATCAGACATAGCAGCATAGTCAATCTGGCTCATCAGAAGATCTCTCCGTTAGATGAAATCTGAAATTCAAGCTCTTCCGCACTTCCAGCTAAAACATACAAATTGTTGGTTCGCTCATCAATGCAGACAAGATGTATGGGCTGAAGCATGATATACGTTAACCAGTAGCTGAGCCGATACAGACCTTTCAATTGAGTATCAGTAGGCATTCAAGACGATCGCTCCACATATCACTGATACTAACCCAGGGGCAGAAACCCTGACTGAGGGCGAAGCTCCCATACCCCCTTGTACCTCATTCATGTGAAATACGTTGTAACTGGCGTGAATTCGATAGCCTGATTTTGTTTGCGCAATGCGCCACTCTCCCAAAAACCGTTCGTCGAATTCACGTTAACAGAGCCAGAGCATCCCCTACGATTAGAGTGGCAATTGGGAAGGTTTGATCGAACAACATGGAACGTGGATTATTGTGGTTGCCTCTGCTAGCCGTCTTCATTTGGTTAGCGTGGGCCGGATGGAACGAATTCCAAAAAGTAGAGGCATATCGCACCTGGGCCGAGGCGTTTGATCGGGCCAAGTACGATATTTTGGCAGTGTTGGGCCAGAAAGGAAGCGATATCACCTGGGGAAAGCCGACGCGCCAAGGGCCAGTGAATCTACAAACCTTTTCGTTAGCGCAGGTCAAAGGGATTCAGGTCATGGTGGGCGATCGCGCGATCGACATTCAAAATCCACCTATCAATAGTCGCAATGTGGCTCTGGAGTTTCAGTTGCCCGACGCGAAAACAGTTCGCATTCCGTTTACCGATCTTTCCCTGGCCACTCAATGGGGCAAGGTACTTCAGCAAGACTGGCAGCGCTTCAAGCCTGATGCTTAAATCGGGTTTTAATTAATCCATCGTTCTTAAGCGCACTATATGACGATCGCCCTTCTGGATCTGTTGAATCTGACCTGTCGTTCTCTGTTAAATAATCCGCTGCGGTCAGCGTTGACGACGCTAGGGGTGTTTATGGGCGTGACGGCAGTCAGCGCAACCCTTCAAGTCGGCAATATCAGTCAGGCGGTGATTGACCGACGGTTAGCCGAACGAGATGCCCCGCAAGTCACGGTCTTTCCTGAATGGATTCCGGGGCCACAAGAATCCATCCAGCTACAGCTTCCAGACATGGAGTTTTTGCGGCAGCGGCTGAAAGGATTAGAGTCGATTAGCGCCTTCAACTGGGCCGGGTCCCGACAGGTTTTATTTCAAGATCAGGAAGCGTATCCGGCGATCGGCGCAGTTACTCAGGATTTTTTGCGAACTGCCGGACGCAAACTGATTCAGGGTCGATTCTTTAGCGAGGCAGACTTTGCCAACTACCGTCCGGTGGTCGTGATTGACCAGATCTTAATGCGCCAGCTATTCAAGGCTCAAAACCCGCTGGGACAGCGGATTTACGTAAACGGTCAGCCTTACGTCATTGTCGGCATCATGCCCAGTCGCCTCGAAGAAGATGACCCAACCAGGGGTCAACTGCTGCTCCCCATGTCGCTGTACAGTGCGTTAACGGGCAGTCGTGAGATTGGCAGTATTCAAATGCGGCCCTATCAATTGGACGATCTGGATACGCTGGAGGAACAGGCTAAAACACTGTTAGCCCAGCGCTTTCCAGGCCAACAGTTCTACGCCTGGAATAATGTGGAAGATATTCTGGAGCAACGCCAGGTGTTGCAGTTGACATCTCGTGCCCTGGCGGCGGTGGGAGCAATCGCCCTTCTCGTCGGTGGAGTTGGCATTGCCAATATTATGATTGCCGCTGTTACCGAACGCACGGCTGAGATTGGGCTACGGCGAGCCATTGGAGCCACCCAGCCAGAAATTATGCTGCAATTTATGTTAGAGGCAGGGTTGCTGAGTTTGTTGGGCGGGGCGATCGCCATTGGCACCGTTCACGGCCTGACGCTGATTGTGTCAGATGTGTTTGAATTGCCCTACCAGTTTGAAGCCAGCACAGCCATCTTTTCCTTAACCTCTGCCATGGGAGTCGGTGTAGGAGCCAGCTTTTTACCCGCACTGCGGGCCAGTCGGCTCGATCCGGTGAAAGCATTGCGATCGGAATAAGACATCTCGTGCAGAGCCTGTAAGCCTTGCGTTCAAAGCTTATAGCTGTAGCCATCTGGATGAGGTCGGGGTGCAGGGGTGGAACCCCTGGCTGGGGACGAAGCCCCTACTCTCCCTTTGGTTTTCAATGTCCTCACCAATGTGGCTAAGGCTATACATGCTGCTATTTGGGGGTTCTTATGAGGCTATAGCGATCGCCTTTGCCAAACGATTCAGCCCGATCTGGCTATCCGTCACGGGTAGTAGGGAATACAACTCAATGCCCCAATGGTTTGCATAGGTTTGTGCAAAGGTTTGAGCGATCGCTTCTGAGGAGGCTTGAATTAACAGCTCATTTGCCAATTCTGTCGTGCCAGGGAATGAAAATTCGGCCAGATACATGACGATGGTGTTGCGTATAAAACAAGGGATTTCCCAATCAACCGGAGCACAGTCAACTTTGGTTTGGTAGAGTCAAATTTGGTAGACCAACCTCGCTCAAAACGGTAGATGAAAGGTTTGGGCTAGGGAAATCAATAGAGCAATCTGAGTTTATACCACCCCTGAAGCAACGGGTCTAGGGGTGAAACCCTGCTTCACTCTAGCTATAACTACTGAGACACTGCAAACCAATGACGAATGTCAGCATACTCCTTAAAAAGGTCGTAGCCCCAATCTATTCAAGGGTTTCAACGCAGCCTCCAGCCATGGGAATGAGTCTAAACTTCTTCGTTGCTTTAAACGTACCCGATTGGCATTAAGAAAAGTTCATTCTGGATCAAAGATTTCTGTGGGTTCTCCCGTAGAAACGTCGTGGAGGGGCACCAATCCAAGCTGAATGCTAAACGGTTCGTCATACAGGGCTTCAATCCAGTTGCGGGCCAGTTTAACCTGTTCAACCGTTAAATGTTCGGCAATTCGCAAATCGGCTCCGGCAATATCGGCTCCGATCAGATTCGCGCCTTTGAAATTGGCTGCACGCAGTTTTGCGCCTCTCAAATCTGCCGCTTTGAGATTGGCTCCTTGCAGATCCGCTCCCAGCATATTCGCCTCCACAAAATTAACGGCCCTCAAATCGGCTTTCTGAAAGTTAACCCGTTGCAACTCGGCTCGCTGTAGGTTAGCGGCTCTCATGTCCGCTTTTTGCAGGTTGGCCTCCAGCAAATCTGCCTTTTGGAGATTGGCTCCCAGCAAATTTGCTTTTTTCAGATTGATTTCACGCAGGTCGGCTTTAGGAGCATCCAACCCCCGTAAACTGATGCCGTCTTGATTCAAATCTTGCAGCGCTTGAATGCGAGCATAGCTGTTGCGTCTGCCGTGGGCCGCATCAATGACTTTCCATGCCTCATAGTGCGATCGCTTTTGTCGCTCTGGCCCATCCTTAAAATAAATCGCAACGGCCACCAGGACACTGACGCTATCCAGGATGTCTAAAAAACTGTGAATTTGGAGAAAGTCGATCAGCGTTTTGCCAAACGGTGTGAGTTCAAACAACCGGATGGCCAGCACTAAAATAATGACCTCCAGTGCGGTTGGCAGACGATGCAACCAGTACACAACCCAGTCTAGAGCGCGCTTGAACCAGAGATATCGATCCTCGTTAGAGTCATTGCTCATAGCCCGCACCTCCAGAGTCCACTAACCGGGGCAGCGGCCACGGAATACTGGGATCAGCCGCCAGTTGAAGGGCAACGGCTCGCGCTCCAGCCTGATTCAGGTGACTGGGGTCAGCAAAATACTCGTTCTGTGTCAGCCACCGATTCAACAAATCCCGAAACACAAACCCTTCTCTAGCCGCTTGCTGCTGCATATGCTGGCGAAACTGCTGCTCATAATCGCGACGGACTGGATCTAAATATTCTCCCGTCAGTGGTAAATTTACAAACACAAGTGGGATCTGATGGGCCTGTGCAAAATTGGCGATCGTCACTGTCGCTGCCGATTGCTCTCCATCCAGTCGAAATGGCACATAGTTCGTATCATACCGACCCGAAACTTGCGGAAACTGACGGTAATAGGTGGCAGGATTGAACTGCGTCATGACGCGCTGAAAGCCATTTTCCGTTAAGTCTGCGGCGATCGCCTGTCCATTCGAGACTTCTGTAACGGCACGCGAACCAGGTCGATCGTAGGTTTGGGGTGTGACCAGACAGGAGGGGGGAGGAGTCGCGATCGCCACCTCTCCAGTATGCAGTGCCAGACAGGATTCATAGGTCTGCATCAGGAAAGTTGGCTGCCTGACCTGAATCGGGCGTAATCCCGCCTCTAGTCGCTTATAGCCTTCAGACGCGATGATGCTGTTGTAGGTTCGATCGACGCGTCCGCTGTTAAAGGCTCGTGATCCATCTCCCCAGAGAATTAAGCGCGGAAGCTGTTCAGGCGTTAGGATGCGCCGTAAAACCACGTCAACAACCTGAGCCGTTGCACCATTGACACCAAAGTTATAAATTTTCAGATCTGCGTATCCTCGCGCGGCCAGAGCCTCCTGCAACACATGGGGATCGATGCCTTGCAGCGATCGGGAGCTACCCACAATCAGCACGTCCGGCGGGCCAAGTGTTGCCAGATAGTTTGCGTAGAGCTGCACCTGCTGATCCAATCGCTGACTGTTAAAACTGGGGAAATCGGGGTCAACCAGATAGGGAGACGGCAAGAATACATCGGGATCAAGCGAGGGCAGGAAATCGTACCACGCTGGCTGAAAGGCTTGGCTAACCGTTTGAGGCGCGGGATGGCGGGTGAAGAGGGAGGGGCGATCGCTAATTTGTCCTAACGTTTTGATCTGCCAACTCAGTCCATTCTCCAATCCCATCCCCGGTAGTAAAAGCCAGGGCATTAGAATCCAACATCCTAAATGACTGCAATCGGGTTTTCGAAACCTGAGATATTCACACTGCGCCTTCAACCATCTGAACGGGATACCGTTCAGGTCAGATAGTACTCGATTTGCTGCTAAAACCATAACCCGAACCCAGTTGAATCTCCGGAACCGAATGCCACGGAATCCAACCCGTTGACGAACTCATCTATTGTCTCCAAAGAGCCAGCCAAGGGTCAATTAATGCCTAGCGACTGAAGTCGCGGCTACCCACACGAAGTCCGCTTTGCGAACTTCCCAGTTATAGCTGGATTTATTTGGGTTAACGTGAGTCTCAACCAAGGGGG
>DATNPS010000180.1:0-3682 GCA_036703095.1 Crinalium sp.
GGCGGGCTTGCGTTGCCACTTATTGCATACTGAGAATTGCTGGGACGCTATCAGCAATTCTCAGTATGCTAATCGATGGCCGTGCAAGTTCGGCGTAGAGAAACTTGTACGGCTACCGATGGCGAGTTTGGCGCGTCCGTCGAGCGCACTAAAACCCACCATTGGTTTAAAAAACGTTCAGGGTTAGTTTTCCATGCGCTGTATACACGGAAAACCAACCCTGATTAGACATCACCCTGCGTAACGGGTTAATGATGTGAATTATCGTTTATGGATAGGTTTAGCAGTCTGGCTGCCAAACCACCGACTGTAAGGTTACAGCAACTATTCTGCTGTAGCTAGCTCAGTGCTGCCACGGGTGCGACGGCGAGTTAAGGTGTTGAACAACATTTGCCCGATCGCCTTAACCAGGTTGCCTTCCAGTTCTTTGAACATGTTCATGTTCATGCCAAAGGCTGCATTCGCTTCATCGACAATGCGATCGGTGGTAGCCTCATCAAGGGGCAGGTCATTCATGGCCTGACGGTAGGTCGCTTTGAATTGCTTCTCGTCGGGAATGTCTTTGAATTCGTAGAAAGCGGTTCCTTCGCCTTCAGAGAGGTTCATCCCCCGCTGTGCGATGCCTTTGAGGATTTGACCTCCAGAAAGGTCGCCCAGATAGCGGGTATACGAGTGAGCGAGCAACAGTTCAGGCTCGGTATTTGAGATCTCCCGAATGCGCTGCACATAGGCTTGAGCTGCTTGAGAGGGAGCAACCTGCTCACGCCAATTGCTGCCGAAATAGTAGTAAAGGTCTTTTTCCAGGCTAGCTTTACGGTTTAGCTCAGGATAGTAAATTTTAGAAACAATGGGATGATGCTGGTGTTTCTCCATCTCTTCTTCGATCGCAGAATAGACGAAGTAGAGATTCGACACGAGCTTCCGATATGAGGTTTTTTCGACTACTCCCTTCAGGAAGCACTTCACAAATCCAACATTTTCAGCCATCGTATGGGCTTTCTTCGTGCCTTCCCGCAACTTGGTCGCTAAATTACTGCTCATGCTAAAGTTCCTGGTTAATGTCCCGACAGTAAATTTTTTCGCTGGAGTATCGGTGCTTACAAAACAGACCTGAAAGCCACCTAAATTGTTACAGTAGTCCGATTTGATGAGAGTTTTTGTTAAAAATTCTTACGCTACGTCAACTCCTTCGCCACATTCAAAGTGCTTAACGTTGACCTGCAATGATTCTAAAGATGCTTGCAGATTTGCCAGCACGGGTTTCTTTACCCTTTATACACGATGTGAAACGTGGAATCAGGGACTGACGCTATCTGTGAATTTTTGCAGAACCGTTACTAAATCTTAATGTGATGTGAATTCAATAGCGCCATTTCAGTCGTCCAACGGGCGGCTGAAATGGCGCAAAAACGTTAGCGTGAATCTGATAAGCCGATTTTGCGTGCGGGGCACGCGCAAAAAAATGGGCTTTTGGGAGTGCCGCATGACGCCACACGTCCAAAAGCCCCCTACCAATTCCGTGATTAACGGGTCGCTTCTAGCATCCGAGAGAAGTAAAAGCGAGTTTTGGTCATGGCGGTGCGCTGCACGGTCCAGCCATTAGCTTTCAGAATATTCACGACGTCTGCTTCCCGATGCAGATACGCGCGAGTTGCTTTGCTGGGGCCGGGGAAGAAATCTCCGATCTTTTTCAGCAGGCTATAGCCTAGAGTTTTGGGGGCAAAGCTGAGAATGAGGCGCGATTCAGCAAGACTGCTGAGATGGGAAATCATTTGGGCGGCTTTATCTTGTGGATAGTGAATGAGCACATCCAGACAGACTACCGTGTGATAGCTACCGCTAAGCGTTTCTAAATCTTTGACTGCAAACGTGGGGTTGTTAGCCTGCCCGAATGTAGCCTGGGCGCGTTCTCTGGCTTCTTCCACCATTTTTTCGGAAATATCGCTGGCATAAACGATCGCCCCAGCTTCCGCTAAAGGAATGCTAAGACTGCCTACCCCGCATCCCGCATCACAGACTGATAACCCCTGCAAGTTACCGTCTGCTTTCAACCAACCCAACAGAGTATCAACCGTTTGCTGGTGCCCGACGCGAATATCTAGCTGGACTTTATTAACGTCACCGTCTCCATAAATTCGTCGCCAGCGATCGAACCCCGTAGCGTTGAAATATTCTCGAACAACGGTTTTATCGTCAACTATGTTCATAAATTGAAATTGTTGTTCATGATCTCCCACTGATAAATCTTACGGTGGTTTGCGCTGGAATTAATGGGGTTGGGGCAGCAATTCTCATTTTGAAGCCGATTTGAAGCCGATTTCGGGTTTGGTGCGTCCGTCGGGTACGCCAAACCCAAAATTGGGGGTCGTGCCAGTTTGCCTACGGTGAACTGGCACGACCCCCCGATTTGCTGACCGAGAATTGCTGAGTTTGGGGCTTAAAATCGTAAATTAAAGAAATTCAGTGATTGGGGGTGAAATGTTCGACTTGGCCATACGTTCCACCCCCAACAATTGAGTTCTGCTAAATTCACATGGCTTGCATCTCTCTATGTCTGAACCGTTAGTTGGCATCATTATGGGCAGTGATTCTGACCTCCCAACCATGCAGGGGGCGATCGCCATCTGTGAGCAATTCAACATCCCCTGCGAAGTGGCGATCGTCTCTGCCCATCGCACTCCGGAACGGATGGTGGACTATGCCCAACAGGCGCACATTCGCGGACTCAAAGTGGTTATTGCGGGTGCAGGCGGAGCCGCTCATTTACCGGGAATGGTGGCCGCCCTGACGCCGCTACCTGTGATTGGCGTGCCCGTTCCCAGCCGTCATTTGCAGGGTGTTGATTCCCTGTACTCGATTGTGCAAATGCCTGCGGGTATTCCGGTCGCAACGGTAGCGATCGGGAACGCCCAAAATGCAGGACTACTCGCCGTTCAAATGCTAGCCAGCCATCAGCCTGATTTGCTGGAGAAGGTTCAGCAATATCGCCAGAGCCTTAGGACAATGGTGATGGAGAAACAGGGCCATCTGGAGGAGTTGGGATATCAGCGGTATTTGAAGGAACGGTTTTGAAACAAGGAGCGTGGATTTTCTTGGGAAGGGGTGCACGGCAGAGCCGTGCACCCCTTCCCAAACTATTTAATTTCTGACTCTAAGTCGGAACAAAGACGGACAGCGCTTTGGGAATCACCCGAAATCTGGCAGGAGTTTGGGTTGTCACCTCACCATCCGTGTCGATCAGACGGGGACGGATGGTACGAATCTCAATTTCTTCTTGACTCTGGAGAATGCGAATGCGCTGTCCGGTTGCATATTCTCCGCGTTTCAAGGCAGGGATGAGGGCGATCGCCTCCCACCAGTGCCGAACTTCCAGGCTGCACAAATCGAGCCTCTGGTCATCAATGGCTGCATCTGCTGCTACGGTCATGCCGCTGCCATAGTGCCGTCCATTGCACACTGTAATTTGAAACGTTTTCACTCGAAATAATTGGTCATCCACTCGAATCGCTGCCGGAAACCGACGATAGCGAGAGATAACTTTCAGTGCGGTGACGGCATAGGCAATGACGCCCCAACGTCGCTTAAAATCGGCTTCAACGGTTCGATTAATATCTGTGCTAATGCCCATGCCAGCTACGTTGAGGAAATAATGACCGTTTACCCAGCCCAGATCAATGGCTTG
>DATNPS010000181.1:0-18372 GCA_036703095.1 Crinalium sp.
TTAATAACAGCAACGAGGTATGGATTCATACTCTACCTCTTTGTGATCCTGGATACTTTAATCCTATCAAGTTGCTAGGTTGGCCTGATTGAATCTCGATAAAGCTTAAGATTCAACAGCAATTTTCATTTTGAAACCAATGGGGGGTTTGGCGCGCCCGTCGGGCGCGCCAAACCCGCAATTAGCTTGCACTCCGCTAATTTGGCATACTGAAAATTGCTGAAAATGCGAACTATAGCTTGGTGTTGAACCGTAACCATCGCTGAATCCCTTTGTTGAGTCCTCTAGAGACAGGTTTCACAGGATTTAACGAGTACGAGTCTCGCGATTTTGCGTCTGCCGAGGGTGCATTTTTTAGCGGTGTTTCCAGGACAGTCATCAACGGTGCTTCTGTTGCTGTTTTAGACCCAGTTGACTCTGCCGGAATGGTTTTGAACAGTTTGCTACACACCAAATCGGCAAACTCACTGTCAAAGTGATGCTGTGGACGACCATTGAGATACCAGTTCAGCAAAATGTTATCGACGGAAGCTGCTTTGTATCGTCCTTGAAAGATGGCTTCCACGACGGCTGCGATCGCCCACTTGGGAGGGTACTCATCCAACCAACCTTTCACAACCTGTTCGACGGAATATCCACCCAGATCAAAACTGTAATAGCTCAACAGTGCAGAGATAGATGCAGTAGGACTCCGGGACATTGCTTTTGAATCAAATTGTGGTTGAATCATGAGAACTCATACTGAACTATAAAACTTTGGAGGGAATGTGCTGCATCCCGAATGGTGAAGGGAATAGGCTGCATCCCAGCAATTCTTATTATGTAAATTCGGTGGCCGTGCACACTCGCCGCAGGCGAGCTTGCACGGCCACCGATTGCGAATTTTGCGTGCCCGTCGAGTGCGTAAAATTCGCAATCGATTTCACCATAAGAATTGTTAGCTGCATCCCAAATGAATGAAGTACAAATTTAGTCGTCATACAGCATGGCATAACACTCTGGTGGAGAATGTGGCCCAGTTAAGATAAAAACTTCGTAATCGCTGCGGTCATAGTTGCCATCGTCATAATAAAGCACGACTGCCGATGCTTCGGGACGATTATTAGCGATCGCCATCAAACAATCTGGATCAGACAACCGTTTGCGCTCAATATAGGCAATTTCTGGGCCATCCGGCTGTTCCGTAAACACAACTGCACCGGGCCCATAGTGCCTGTAGCCTTTCCACGACAGTGCCAAAATCTGGTCACAATACTTCGCCACCTTTTGCATCAGATGTTGTGGAGCAGCACTGGCGATCGCTGGTTCTGGTGTCGCAACCTCCACTTCATCCGGTACCCATTCCAGTAAGTCGCCCGGTTGACATTTGAGTGCCGCGCAAATTCCATTTAGCCGCTCAGGGGCCAATCGGGGCATCTCATCTACTTTGCGGAGCCGATAGACAGAGTTTTCAGTGATGTCTAACGCCTCTGCAAGGTCCTTGTTGCGAACCCGGTTGCGAGCCATCACCTCGTTGAGCTTCCAGCGGATCACGTCAAGTTGCTGCATAGGACTACGATTCAAGTTTACTATTCATGGTCTAAAGTAGATACTCTACGCGTGAAGACGATTTTTAGTCTTTTAGGGTTGACATTAATCTACGTCTAGCGTAGATTAATGTACATCAAGCGAAAGGCAACCACTTCACTCTTCGTCCAGGCTCCGCCAACGCCCAGCCCAACCTGTATTTACACAATGGAGTTTTTCTATGGCATCTACTCGCAGTGCGTCTCAATCGTGTTCGCCTATGTCTGCTGCGTCTCCCTTAGCGCATCCTGCTTCTGAGTCTTTTACATCCGTCCAAACGGTTATCAATCAAGGCATTCAGGCTCACATGGCTCCATCGTCGGATGATGATAGCAGCGGTCGTGGTTCGGGTCGGTTGCAACTGGTGAAGCCTTTGGCCTCGACAGCCAATCACTCTCGTCGGTCTAAAAACAAGCCGCCTTCTGACGCGGGTTCTGTGAAACTGATTGCCATTGGGTCGCGACAGGCGTTGCTCAACAACATGAAAACGCTGCATACGCTGCGATACGCCGATATTGGCGATTGGAGCAAACTGCAACGAGGCCCAAATCCGGGTGAGTTCATGGCAGTTCTTACCGTGCGATCGCCCCGTCTGTGGACGTCATGATATTCATTTGCCCTAGTACTCATCCAACCCTTTCGTCGTAATGGAGCGCAGCCGTGAATCCAACTTCTCAACGCTTTGGCAACTTTGCCCGTCCCGCTGATCCATATGGATATGAGAACGATCCGTATAGTTATGACGATATGGATGGCCAGGGCTATCAACCGTATTACACCGATGATCACTCGCCGTATGAGCAATCGCCCCGGTCGTATGAACCCAATTCACATCGCTACACATCCTCCCAAACTAACTCTGATGGGGTTTCTGGAAAGGTGGTTAATCTGACGGGTGCGCGGCATCGAGTGACTGAAGTGTTGGTCATAGAGCCTCAAGCCTTTGAAGACATCCCTTACGTGATTCAAGCGCTGCGAGAATACAAGTCGGTTGTGCTGAATCTGTCAGGAATGGACCCCGACTATATTCAACGAACCATTGATTTCATTGCGGGTGGAACCCATGCCATTGATGGCAACCATGAACGCATTGGTGAAGGCATCTTTTTATTCACGCCGAGTTGCGTGCAAGTGAGGAATCAGCCTAGTGCGGCTCCTCCGTCTCCGCCGCCAGTATGGCCTTAACCGTTTTTCATGGCTTAGCTCCTGTCGCGTCACAGGTTATAAATGAGCCAGATCACACCATTACAAATCAATATTAGGTATTTATAAAAACTGGGAGATTCGTGCTCTGGGCCGCGATTCTAGTTCCGAGCATGATGTTTAAGTCAGACCAGGCTCTCAGCTTTTTAAGAGTGTCAACCCCGATCGGGATTGTGCGTTTCATTGCGATCGCATAATCCCTTTTCCTATTAGGAATAACTGCATATACCGCATCTTTTTCTATAAAGATGTGGAACCTTCACTTATGCATTGAAAGCGTATATTCTCATCAAGATACAGCCTTTCAAAAAATAAACACCAAAGAACAAAACGCAGCATTATATCGTTCAGTTTTTGGGATGATACATGCCTATTTCGAAATATTAAGAAAACCTTAAATGTAAAAGCAAATAACAGATCACTGCATAGATTTCAAAGGTTAAGAGACTATCCTAAACGTCGTAGAAAAATTATTTTCTTGTTTCTAAGAATTAGAGCTTGCATTTTGGGAAAAGCCCTCTAAAATTCTGAATGCAAAACTTGGCCTGGGAGGAAAAGTCTCCTCTCCGCAGGCATTTCACCACACTTTGCAGCATAAAACAATTGCGGAAATCTTGTATGAGGGTTGATGGTCGTATGGGGTCACACCCTATTTGTTTTCAACTAGAAGTTCCGTATTATCTGTGCACAACTAAAATTTGAGGGTTTTTCAACTATGAGCCATAATCCACTTGCATCTAGCTCACTTCTGTTAACGTATTACAGCTTTGACTTGGGCGGAAAAGCGACTGAAGAAGTGGTCAAAAACTGGTTAGGTGAATATCCATCTAAGTGGGTTCTTTCTGCAATTGTTGAAGCCCTGTATCAAGGTCGATATAAAGTATCTTCTGTTGAAAAAATTCTTTCTTTGTGGCGGTTGCGAGGTCAACCGACTAACCATTTTGATCGGGAGTTTGCCGATTTGGTTTGTCACATCTTGCTGCGGCGAGCGCAGTTGAGAGCCAAGAAGCTGAAAGAGAAGCGAATGTTTGTGAACCAAATGGCAAAGACAGCATAGCTCCTATGACGGCTTTTGCACATATATCGCTTAATCAGATATCGCTTAATCAGATATCGCTTAATCAGACCACCCTTACACTCCATCTTGTGACGCTATGTTTACTGGTGCTGTAAATCGCTCTGACGTTGACATTGAGACCTACTTTGACTCGTTAGATCTCGATGCCTCCGATTTCGACACAACCCACGCATTCACTGACGCAACCAATGCATTCATTAAAGGTAATGGTGTCGAACTAACGTTTCATCTTCCTGAACCCACCTGTTCGGTTGACCCAGCTCAAGACCTCAAACAGCCGCTCGATCAGGTTGCACTTGAACAAGCGGCGTATGAAGTCCGGCTTTTGGCCAGACAGCTCGAAAGTTCACCGTTTATGGCGCTTGAGTTTACCGAAGAGCGTTACGTGATTCCTGAGCCGCCGCAAGCGGGGCGTAGCTCGACTTGGTTCGCTCGCTCTGTGGTACTGGCGGGACTGTTGTTAAGCTCTGTGGCACTCTATGCACATTACAACCGTTGCTCAACGGCGCTGACCTGTCTTAAAACGGCGACCCACCAAGTTGCTATGCTGTCGCATTACACGACTCAATCGGTGCGTGTATCGTCTCATGTGATTGCCAGTCGTTCTAAAGTAGCCCCTCAATCCACTCCGTTTAGAGACGCTGTGAATCAGGCGATGCGGGCAGCCGTGTTGACTCAAACCGCAACCGCTGCTGAAGATTGGGAAACGGTAGCAAACACCTGGCTAGAGGCGATTCGATTGATGAACACCATTCCGGTCTCAGATTCTAAATACAGTACGGCGACCCTCAAAATCGAGGAATATGCCAGGAATTTGGCCTATGCTCAAAGTCGTATGAGAGAGGCTGCAAAGCAAGAGAAGATGATGTCTCAAGTGCCTAAACCGTAAGCCCATCAACCGTTAAGCGAATTAAGCCATTATTTCCATCTCCTAATCAAGCGAACTAAAAACACAGCGTAAATCCTGAATTTGGATTTAAAGCGATCGCCCATGTCAGCCCCCCATAGAGATCATGTGTTACTTGGTTGAAGGAGAGCAACAGTCACACACATGATATACAAGCACGTTATGTTATCGGGAACGGAAATCGTTAAGTCGCTAGCCCTGAGCATTTTTCAAATGCTGTTGGAGTCTAGTAGCAAGATGCTCTATCAGCTCAACGAATCCTTTCAGCAAGAGATTTTTAGAGCGTCCAAAAGGTACAATCTCAACTACTCAGAACGACACGGTACGCTGAAGGTGTTGGGAATGCGAGAACCCATTCCACTGGAGTCGGTTTACATCGCGGTGCAGTTTCTCGACAACAAAACGATTCGTCGGTTTGAAACCATTGAAGCTCTGGAAAAGGTGTATCGACAGGCTCAGCAGCGCGGATTTCACAGGCGCGACGGCAAACGGAAATCGGGGCTAGAGGTGGCGAATCAGACGCAATATTTAATGGTGTTGGGTGGCCCCGGCATGGGAAAGTCTACATTCTTGCGAAAAGTTGGGCTAGAGATCCTGAATGGCAACCATAGCGATCGCTTTCAGCACGACTGTATTCCGGTGTTTATTGAGCTAAAAGAGTTTCGCTTTGAAGAAATCGAGTTGGAAGGGGCGATCGCCAAAGAGTTTGAGACCTGTGGCTTTCCCCATCACAAAAATTTTACTCATGCTGCGCTAGAGCAGGGCAGACTGCTGATTTTGCTGGATGGTTTGGATGAAGTGCCGCCGGAGCGCATGACTGAAGCGATTTCGAAAATTCGCAACTTTGTCGATCGCTACGATAAAAATCGCTTCATTGTGTCGTGTCGCATTGCCGCCTATCGTCACAACTTTCGACGGTTCACAGACGTTGAAATTGCAGATTTCGACGATCCGCAGATTCAAAGTTTCATCGCCAACTGGTTTATTCACGATCCGCAAAAGGGGCACGAGTGTTGGGAGAAGCTGATTAGCGGAGAATATGCCGCCGCCAAAGAACTGACGCATACTCCACTGTTGCTCACCCTAACCTGTTTGCTCTATCAACGTGCAGGTCAGTTTCCAACCAATCGAGCGACCCTTTACGAAAAAGCGCTACGCACGTTGTTTGAAGAATGGTCTGGAGAAAAGGGATTGCCTCAAGAGACGCTCTATCGTGGCTTAGACACAAAGCGCAAAGAATTGATGCTGTCTAAAATTGCTTACGATGCGTTTCAAAAAAATCGATTTTTTCTATCCAAGCGAGAACTGGCGAAACAGATTGAGCATTTACTCAAAGAAATGTTGCCAGATGAACAGTTTATTGATGGTTACGCGGTGCTCAAATCCATTGAGGTGCAGCATGGCATCTTAGTGGAACGGGCAGAAGGGATTTATTCCTTTTCACATCTCACGCTGCAAGAATTTTTGACGGCGCAGCATATTATCGATACGCGTCAGCACGTTGAAGATGTTGTAGAACATCATCTAGTCGATCATCACTGGCGAGAGGTGTTTTTGCTCTTAGCGGGGTTGCAGCAAGCAGATGACCTGTTGCTGCTGATGGAAAAGCAAGCCGCTTCGCTCATCCATACCCCCAACTTACAAAATCTGCTGAAATGGGCTGAGCAGGCTACGACGGGTTCCGAATGCAGCTATAAACCCGTTGTAAAACGAGCGATCGCCATTTTCCTGGCTCTCGACTTAGCCCAAGCGCTGGCCTTAGATCAGGCTCGTGTGCGAGCGTTAAATTTAGATATCGATCGCGCCCGCAATCTTGCCTTAGCGCTAGATCATACGCTAACCCTAAATCGGGCGCTAGATCTGGCTCTGGCGCGTGCCCTTGATCTGACGCGCGCGCTTGATTTAGTGCTCGATATTGCTCATAAGTTTGAGGAAATCAAAATTTTCAATAATGTCAAATTCAATGTGTTAATTGCCTGGTTAGAAGCCCTCAGAGCAAAAGCACCGCATCATCAAAAAACGCTCTCCGCCCGCAAAGCGTTTATCGAGCAAATCCATCAAACCTGGCTAAATGCCTTGAATCTACACCGCGAGTGGATTCACCTGTCGCGCAGCGAAGTGACTGCGCTCGATCAATATCTGTTTGCCAATCTGCTGATTGTGCAATGCCGACGGTCTGCGGTGTGGGTGTCTCCCCAAACCTGGGAGATGGTTGAAGACCGGATTATGCGAGTGGCCTGATCCAAGTCGGATGGCGATCGCGCTTGAAACGGCCCGAAACGAGGTAGAGGGGCTTTGATGTGAGCTTCAGCCGAACGGTGAACCTCACATTGGGGGCATAACCCCCTATCCCCAATTCACAAACAAGTGGTGGATGCTATAGATATTCGAGTTTTGCCCATTCAATATTGGAGGCTGAATGAATTAAACCAGGATGGTCTAAATTCCAGAGCAATATAAGTTGTGATCTGCGTAATAGAAGATAGGCAGAATTAAAATTTTCTGTCATTACTATTCAAGCTCATTAAACTTACTTACAGCTAATCAGGACGATGTGCAAATTTCGCTTTAAAGAAGGCTGAAATTTGCAGATCATTCTTTATGGAAATTATTTAGCTTGTAAATAAAGAAAATACAATCCAGTTCTTAAACACAAGGTGTTGATTAAAGAAATATCCTGTGCGTTTGAGAATTGGATCTTGTTGTGTCTTTATTGCTGGCAATGGCTTTAAGTATAGATTTCAGCCATATTCACGGCTTATTTTTGCTGCCTGTTTATGCGTAGTGGCGGATGAACAGGATTTGACATTGTGTACTAACGGTCAGACAATACAAAACTGTATAAAATGCAGTTGAAAAACAATGACTACTATAGATATTCTTTAAGGAGATAACAGCCTACAATAGAATAGTTCGTGATTTACGGCGTAAGATTAAACCTGTCTCAGACTATCGCAACTGCTACTAAATTTTTAGTCATGTTGCCGAAGTTCATCAGCTATTTGGCGGATAGTCTAAATGCAGAATTTGTGAATTCAGTATTGGCCTACTTAAAATAATATGGAAAAATAAAAATGTTTCTTTTTATTAATGTGTTGGACTATTTTTTAAATTTGAAAAATAAATAATTAAGTAGAGATACTGAAGTAGACCCGTAAGTTTACTGATATTTCTTTTTAAGAAACATAATCATGTCAAAGACGATCCGTTATGAGCGATCGGGTGCTATCTAATCTGGGTTCAGTGTAAATGCTAGAAAATGTCCCGCATTCAAATGATTTGCAGGAGAACTGCTTCAAACATGTTCTAAATTTCTTTGAAGTTCCAAATTCTTGTGCCATCGATCAAATCTTGTTTAGATTGGCCATCAATACGATGCAATGCGGTGGCCATCGCTATGGTGCATTTTTAGATGCCGCAATGACGGCTGCAAAATTTGCTATCTATGCCACTTACTTAAATGAGGGCAAAAATTTTCGTAAAACGGGTTTGCTGCACCACGTTGAACCGAAACGAGTTAAAACCATCGTTCAAGAAGTTGAATCGGCGCTAAACGATGGGAAGCTGCTCAAGACTCTGGCGTCGCAAGAGCCGTATTACCTGATTTGTTTACCGCATCTCTGGCTAAAAAAGTATCCTTGGGCACCGGGCCAGTCGCGGTTGCCCATGATTGGTCTGACGCGAGATGAAAAAGCCGAAATCGAAGCAACTTTGCCCTCGGATCTACCCAATGCCCTGGTGCTCACAGAGTTCCAGTTTATGGAATTGATCGAGCTGCTGCATTTAGAGTCGCAAGAAAATCTCTCGCCGACGCATCAAGTTCCGCTCAGCGATGCGCTCATCGAACACATTAAGTTGCGTTTGCTATATTCCGGAACGGTGCTGCAAGTTAGCTCTCCCAGGGGGTTTCCGTTTTATAGCCTGGCGCGCACGACATACTCGCCTCAAGACCAGCGAGAACGGGTTTACACCATGCTGGAAGATGTCGATGGCTTTTTTCAGTTGTTGCAAGCATGGGTGAATAAAGAAGCGGGAGTTTTTCGCGGATTAGAAGTGTTTGAAGTGGCTCCTGAGCGCAAAGAAGAAGCGTTGCGCGAACTGGATAAAATCATTCAGGCATGGGCAGATAAATATCATCAGGAGGGTGGCTATCCGATGGTATTGCACCTCGCCGCAGGCCCTTTTTCACAGAAACCAAAATCGTGATTGACTCCATCGCCATTGTAGCCACCTGTCAGATGACTACAATGGCGTGAAATGGTGTCCCGCACGATGCGCGGGACACCATTTCACGCACTCGTCAAATTCACGTCACGTTAAAATCTGCAATATTTCTGTCGCGCTAAAAACGAACTGCGACAATAGAAGTAGAGAACAGAAGTAGCAAAAGCTTCACACCCTTTTGTATTTGGCGAAAGTGGCTTTTGAGCAGTTCCCAGATGGGCAACACGGAGGTGTTGTTATGAAAAAGATCTTTGAAAAGTTTTTAATTGGCAATGTAGATAAACAATGGGTGTCGATCCCGTCGGACTCTGTGCAACTTGCAGGTCATCTCGCCATCCCTCATCAAGCTCACGGTTTAGTCCTGATAACGCATGGTGATGGCAGCCATCGCAGCATGGCAGGACATCAGTGTGTAGCTGAATCTTTACGAGAGCAGGGATTGGCTACTCTAGTCATCAATTTGCTGACGCCTGAAGAAGAAGAGGCTGATCTGCGAAATCGACACTTTCGTTCTGATGTGGGCCTGTTGTCCGATCGCCTCATTGCTGTAACCGATTGGCTGGCTCACTGTTCGAGTACACAAAGGCTAACGGTGGGCTATCTCAGCACAGGTTGCGAGGTCGGGGCTGCTGTGATGGCGGCGATCGCCCGTCCCACAGTTGTGAAAGCGATCGCTTCTCGCGGTGGCTGTCCTGAGCTAGTTGCCTCTGCGATCGCAGATGTCAAAGCGCCGACGCTGCTGATGGTCGGAGAGTACGATTTACCGGGCATTGCCATAAATGAAGATGCCCTGGCTCAACTTCGGGTTGAAAAACGGCTTGAGATTATTCCAGACGCCAGTCACGGCTTTGAGGAAGCAGGTGTTCTAGAAGGGGTGGGTCGGCTAGCAGGTTCCTGGTTTCAACGGCATTTAGCCAATGGTCGTTCTCAGGCTGAGTCGCCAATGAGTCTGCTAAACCCCGTATGAGTGCGGGTGCAGCGTTGCAAGTTAAACGTCATGTCTGGTTGCGCTTGAGCTAATCCACCACAAGGTGTTCAACCGTGCGCGGGTTATCAACAATCGTGGACGCTGCCTGAATTTCTAGCGCAATGATATTGTCGTCAGCATCGTAGTCCACTGTCACCCCAGGCCGATCTTCACTAAAATCTTCGACCAGGGTGTCCTTGAAAATAATGCGCAACACATCCGACGCCGCATCATAAATCACTTTCATTAGCTTCTCCACCCGATGTTATGTTCAGGAACGTGAATTTTGGAAACGGCTTTTTGGGAGGGTGGCGTGTCGCGCTACTCTCCCAAAAAAACGATTTTGTGTGCGAGGGGCGCACGCAAAATCGGGCTATCGAATTCGCGTCCAGTTAAACCCATCATAAAGTGGCTGTAGTAAATTGCACGCGCCTCTGGCCCTCTTTGCCTAAAAGGGAAGAATTCTGCTGACTCCTGCCGCCTGCCCTCTGCCTACAAATTTGAGTCTGGTATTATCGAGGCTCAATAATACCGCCCCCAAGCAGCACATCTCCCTCATACCAAACAGCGGCCTGACCAGGGGTAATGCTGAATTGCGGTTCATCAAAGACGATACGAACGCGATCGCCCCCCAATGGAATAATCGTTGCAGGTACGGCAGAAGACCGATAGCGAATTTGCACATCGGCATGGATGGGGGCATCCGGTTCTGCGATCGAGACCCAATTGACGCGCTGAACGGTACAGTCTGGATCTTGAGCAGAGGTGCGATCGCCCACAATAACTTGATTACGACCTGCATCAATGCCAATCACATAAAGCGGTTGAGCAGCCGCAATGCCAATCCCTTTGCGCTGACCGATTGTGTAGTGGTGAATGCCCTCATGCTGTCCTAAAACCTTGCCCGATTGATCCACAATATCGCCCTTCTGCGGAGCCAAATATTGATCCAGGAACGTTTTCATGGAGCCATGGGCTTCAATCAAGCATAAATCTTGGCTTTCCGGTTTCTCGGCAGTATGTAACCCAAATTCCGCTGCCACTTTGCGAGTTTCAGCCTTGGTTTGATTGCCCAGCGGAAAAACAGTGTGGGCCAGCAATTCCTGACCTAAGTCATATAAGAAGTAGGACTGATCTTTACTCAGGTCAACTGCCCGTCGCAGTTGATAGCGTCCCGTGGTCTCATCTTGCGTGATGCGAGCGTAATGACCCGTCGCAATCTGGCTAATTCCTAATTCCTCTTTGGCATAGTGCAGCATCGGGCCAAACTTCACGGCCTTGTTGCATTGTGAACAGGGCAGCGGCGTGATGCCAGCCCCATATCCGTTCACCAAATAATCCACAATATTCTTTTGAAAAACCTCACGGCTATCCACAATGTGATGCGGAATATTCAACTCTTCGCACAGTCGAGCCGCATCAACCATTCCCTCAGAGCAGCATTGCCCCTTCCCCTTCATCAGCCACAGCGTAAGACCCACCACGCTATATCCCTGATGGTGCAGGGTTGCTGCTGCTACAGAGCTATCTACTCCACCCGAAAGCCCAACCACAACCTTGTTCATCTGCTGCAAGCCTGAAGAAATTGTCTATACATAAAGCAACTTTCTCTAGGCTAACATTCGCAGGCAAGCTCCTGGTGTTTACCTCGCTCATGTGCAGCAATTCTCATGTTGACGCGAATTCGATTGCGCCATTTCAGCCGCGCGACGCGCGGCTGAAATGGCGCAAAAGGGTGCCCCACGCGTCACGTGGGGCACCCTTTTGCGTATTTCTCGAATTTACGTCATGTTGAAACCGCGATCGCAGACAGCAATTCTCGTTTTGAAGCCCATTGCATACTGAGAATTGCTGGATCGGTGACCGTGCATGGCCACCGATTTCCCTAATAAGAATTGCTGTTAACGTGAGTTGGCCTGTCGAATTCACGTTAAAAACGGTATAAACTGCGTCCGTCTTTCATATATCGTGCTAAACTTGCTGCAAATTTTATGAGCTTAACTGTTGTAAGTCCCGTGCTTACGTGAACTGTAGAGCTTAGGAGCATGGATAAACTCAAAACCAAATTTTTAATTTTGGAAAGCACGGCTCAGCTGCGCTTTCCAAAGTTAAGTCTCAGGTTTTATTAAATCCACGATCCTGAACAGTGGGCCTGTCGATTGATAACCTACCAACCTGATTCAGTTGCCAAAATGAGCTGTAAACCGATTCACCCAAAATTCTTGTCTCGCCCATTCGCTACCTTGGCAGGGTTATCATGCTCCACCTTTTTAGCGGTGGCAGCCAGTTTTGGCATGGCTACAACTGTATGGGCTGGGGCTAGCTCAGACCGAGTCTTAATGGCCCAACGCGTTGTCGATGGTTTGCCGCCACCGCCACCTATTCCTAGCAGCCAACTCCCTCCACCGCAGATCCAGCCTGACTCAACGCCACAACTGTCTCCAGCGCCGATCAATCCTGCCTTTCAACCGTCTACATCGGCCTTCTCTCCGTCAAGCAGTTCTTCAGATCAGCGCTACTTAGTTCTGGTAAATGGGGATAGTCCTCTCTTGCTAGAACAGGTTCGCAAGGTTGAGTCGGGTGCCTTCCTCCAAAACTATGATGGTCGGCAGGTGATTCAAGCGGGTTCCTTTATGGAGCAAAACCGGGCACAGCGGCAGCAGCAAGCATTGGAGTCACAGGGAATTGGGGCAGATGTAATTGCGGTCGCGACTCCTACCTCCAGTGTGGCTCAGGCTGATAGCTATGCTGCTTCTAGCGTGGCTTACAACTCCACGTTGCCAGCTCCAGAAATGACAGCCGTCGCCCCGTCGGCCAGTCGAGAAGTGGTTTTCGGGCAACAGCCTAACTTTTCGACGACTGAAACTCGAACGGCTCAGGCAGATTTAGTCGCAGCGGCATCCGCCAGTCGGTATTATGTTGCGATTCCAGGGCGAGGAAGTGATCTGAACGCGATTAATGAGCAGGTGACTCGGCTAGGGGGTGGTTTAGGCATTGCCAATGCCGTTAATTCAAGAACAGCACCTCTTGGTCCTCATGTGCTTGTTGGGCCGTTTGTGAATCGCAATGCGGCTGAACGTTGGAATCGCTACCTGCGCGCTTTTGGCATGGATGCTCGCGTCTATTACAGACGATAGCTTTTCGGGGTTGGGTTTGAGCCGGATATATGTTAAGGAAATTTTGGGAGAGTGGCGCGACGCGCCACTCTCCCAAAAACCCGATTTTGCGTGCGCGTCGCGCACGCAAAATTGGGTTATCGAACTCACGTTATGGTCAAGGTAGGAATACTCTGATGACGAGCATGTGAGATTGTCGCTTAGAATTTTACTGGCGAATAGGTAAAATTACTCCCCTTGAAGGACTGCGACATCATGCGTGACTTACTGAAGCAATTCTCAGCCGCGACCAGTGATGAAAACTTTTTGGGGTTTATTAAACGGATAGAAACCCTGGTTTCTAAGCTGTTGTCGATTGCTATGGTGCTCGTGCTGCTCGTCTCCGTGGTCGATCTGGGAATTATTTTGTCACAGAAGCTATTTTTGGAACCCGATGGGTTTTTCAACGGAACGCTGATTGAAATTTTTGGGCTTTTCCTGAATATTCTGATCGCTCTAGAAATTTTGGAAAACATTACGGCCTATCTTCGCAAGCATGTCATTCAGTTAGAACTGGTAGTCGCTACGTCTTTAACAGCCGTTGCTCGAAAGATCATTATCTTTGATTTCAATAAGGCGACAGGTATAGATTTGATTGGGTTGGCGATCGCCACCTTCGCCCTAGCCATCAGCTATTGGATAGTTCGCTGGACAAACCGCAAAGAAGCCAAGAGCTAAGGATCGTGGATTTAATAAAACCCAAAACTTAATGTTTGAAAGTGCGGCAGAGCCGCACTTTCAAACATTAAAAACTCGATTTTAATTTGTTCGCTACCCAAAGGATCGCCAAAACCCAATTCTTTGGGGTGAGAGTATAACTCTGCCGCACTCTTACTCCTGAGCTGTCGGTATAGAACAAAAGAGCGTGTCTCAGACACGCTCTTTTGTTCTAACTGGCTAGATATTCGCGAATATCAGCCCGCCGTTTACGCAGTTTGTTCAGGGCTTCTCGCTCAATTTGCCGCACGCGTTCGCGACTGATGTTAAGCAAATCGCCAATTCTAGCCAGCGTTAGAGACTGGCCATTTTCCAGGCCAAAGCGGAGGGAAAGCACCTCTCGCTGTTGGGGCGTCAGGTCGGCCATCAGTTGATCCAGGTCGGCTCTCAAGGCCGAGTTGGCAGCAAAGTCTTCGGGCGACGGGCTGGTGTCTTCCAGTAATTCGCCCAGTTCCGTATCCTGGTTATCGCCAACGCGCAGGTCAAGCGATAAGGGCTGCCGCGCCCGCTCCAGATATTCCCGCACCTGCTTGGTGGTCAACTCCAGTTCTTGCGCCAGTTCAGCAGCTGTAGCCGCCCGTCCCAGCTTTTGGGATAGCTGACGTTGAGCCTTCTTAATCTTGTTGAGCTTTTCGGTAATGTGAATGGGAAGGCGGATGGTACGACCTTTCTCAGCGATCGCCCGAGTAATGGCCTGCCGAATCCACCAGTAAGCATAGGTTGAGAAACGATAGCCCTTCGTCGGATCAAATTTCTCGACGCCGCGCTGCATTCCAATCGTGCCCTCTTGAATCAAGTCCAACAGGTCAACATTACGCTTGATATACTTCTTCGCCACCGATACCACCAATCGGAGGTTAGCCTCTACCATTCTGCGCTTGGCGTTTTCACCTTCGGCGATCGCTCGTTCTAGCTCAGAAGGCGACAAATTGGCCTGCCTTGCCCACTCCTCATCGCTTACAACATGCCCTAAGTCGTTTTCAAGCGACTCTTTCGTGTCGTAGAGGACACTTAATCGCTGCACTTGCTTTCCATAAAGAATCTCTTGCTCGTGGGTTAAGAGAGGAACGCGGCCAATTTCCCTCAAATAGGCACGCACTGGATCGGTTGTGTTAAGAGCAGTTTTCATAGTGGCAGAGATGGGATAGCGGGAACCGAATAGAACGATTGTACTATTGAAATTGATGTAAGAACAGTGAATGAACCACGGAACGGCGACTCCAAGCGGTTGACACTGGAATCAGTGTTTCTGGTTCAGTAAGAAACAGGAGCAAATAAAGCTGGTAGAAGTAAGTTGGTACGGTTGCCGTGTAGATAAAGGTGGTTGCGTAACAGTAAATAAATTAAGAGGCAAGCAAACCCGCTCAGATTGAACTATTTACGGGAGCACTAGGATGCTCTGATCGCAACCGGAGCAGATGCTAAACGAGCAGTTCAAATTTCCCATCGGGAAACGAATACATTAAAAACTGTAACGTTTATGAAAAATATTAACATACCCCCTACGGCTTAGAGATGGGATCTACCAAACAGAAGAGTAGACATAGGGTACCCAGAAATCCCGTTTGTAAATGCATCCTGGGCAACAAAATGGTTCTAACTTTCTTAATAGCTATCATTTAGAGGCACGCCAATTCATTCACTTTTCTTAATGTTTGGTACCCGCAGGCAAGGCAGATAACTATTTCTTCTGCCATAGATTAATAGTTCCCGTAAAAAATGAGACATTGCTACTATCCGTACTGAACTTTAGACTCGTGATCTCTACCGCGCTGCGAAGTGCTGAATTCACGTCAGTCTGGAAACAGTATTAAGAGACGTGCATCTAGGCACGAGTTGAGTAGACAATAGCCCTTAAGTTGATACAGAACTTGTGCCGATCATGAAGCCAATTCGCACTTTCAACGTTTCTCCGTCTCTCCCTCAGCGGCTTGAGCCACTGCGCAAGCTGGCGTATAACCTGCATTGGGACTGGAACTTTAACACCACAGACCTGTTTCGTCGTCTGGATCGCGATCTGTGGGAATCGAGCCGTTACAATCCGGTCTTGATGCTGGGAACGATTAGTCAAGAGCGGTTGCGGGAAGTGGCCGAAGATGAAGGATTTCTCGCTCAGATGGATCGGGCGGCGCGTCAGTTAGATGACTATCTAACAGAACGAAGCTGGTACCGCAAACATCGTAAGGTCGCTGCAACGTCAGGAGCCTCTGCATCTGGCTCGTTATCTCAAGTTTCCGACTGTTATGCCTATTTCTCAGCTGAGTTTGGCTTAACTTCGTGTCTGCCGATTTATTCCGGTGGTCTGGGAGTGCTGGCAGGCGATCACTTAAAATCGGCCAGCGATCTGGGATTGCCTTTAGTCGGCGTTGGGTTGCTGTATCAGGAAGGATACTTTGCCCAGTATCTGAATGCGGACGGTTGGCAGCAAGAGCGATACCCGATTAATGACTTTTACAACATGCCGCTGCATCTGGAGCGCAATCCGGATGGCTCTGAATTGCGGATTGAAGTGGAGTATCCGGGGCGAGTCGTGTATGCTCGCGTATGGCGAGTGCAGGTGGGTGGCGTTCCCCTGTATCTGCTAGATACCAATATTGAGCCAAATAACCAGTACGACCAGGACATCACTGACCAGCTTTATGGTGGTGATCTTGATGTGCGAATTCATCAAGAAATGATGCTGGGAATTGGCGGAGTACGGATGCTCCATGCGTTGGGGTTGCGGCCTACGGCGTATCACATGAATGAGGGACACTCCGCCTTTCTGTCGCTAGAGCGCATCCGCATGATGATTCAGGAGGATGGTCTGTCCTTTGCTGAAGCGCAGAAAGTGGCTGAGGCCAGTCAGTTATTCACAACGCATACCCCTGTTCCCGCTGGGATTGACCTGTTCCCACCCGAAAAGATTGCCTATTATCTGGGTCGCTACGCTGATGTGTTTGGGCTATCTAAAGAGCAGTTTTTGTCGTGGGGACGGGAAAATTCGGGTGATCTGGCGTCTCCATTTAGTATGGCGATTTTGGCTATCAAAATGGCGTCTTTTGTAAATGGCGTCAGTAAGCTGCATGGTGCGGTTTCGCGTTCGATGTTTGAGTCGCTCTGGCCGGATTTGCCGCTAAATGAGATTCCGATTACGTCGATCACGAATGGTGTTCATGCCCGAAGCTGCGTCGCCAAGTCTACACAGGATCTCTACGATCGCTATCTAGGCCCAAGCTGGTACGATGCTCCGGGGGATGAGCCGCTGTGGGAGAGGGTGCGCTCGATTCCGGATGAGGAACTGTGGCGCAATCATGAACGGCAGCGATCGGAACTGGTCGTGTTTGTGAGAGAACGGCTGCAAAAGAGTTTGCGGGAACGGGGTGCATCTGCGACCGAAATTGCTCAGGCTCAAGAGGTGCTTGATCCAACGGTGTTAACGATTGGGTTTGCCCGTCGGTTTGCTACCTATAAGCGGGCTACCTTGTTTTTGCGCGATCTAGACCGCATAAAGCACATTATGCAGGGACTACATCGCGATCGCCCCAAAGACAGCACCCTGAATCCCAAGAAGCGCCTGGTGCAGTTTGTAATCGCTGGAAAAGCTCACCCCAAAGATATTCCCGGCAAAGAGCTGATCCGCCAGATCGTGCATTACATTCGGGAAGAAGGAATGCAGCATAACGTCGTGTTTATTCCCAATTACGATATGCATGTAAATCGCTTGCTGGTCGCAGGCTGTGACGTGTGGCTGAATACGCCCCGCCGCCCCAGAGAGGCATCCGGCACCAGCGGCATGAAGGCGGCGATGAACGGGTTACCTAATCTGAGCGTTTTGGATGGCTGGTGGGATGAGGCCGATTACGTTCGCACCGGATGGGCGATCGGGCATGGGGAGGATTATGACGACCCTGAGTATCAAGACACGGTGGAAGCCAATGCGCTTTACGACCTGTTAGAGCAAGAAATCATACCGCTGTTTTACACACGCGACGATGAGGATTTGCCGAGAGGCTGGCTGGCCAAAATGAAGGATGCCATTCGGCTTAACTGCCCTACCTTTAACACCGCTCGGATGGTGGGCGAATATGCTGAACGGGGGTATTTTAAGGCGAGCGATCGCTATCGTGGCATGATTGCCGACCACTATACGCCAGTGAAGGAGTTTGCCCGGTGGCAAAGTCATTTGTTTGAACACTGGTATGACATGAAGATTGAGTCGGTGGATATTTCTGACCATCCCGACATCCAGGTGGAACAAACGATTGCGGTCAAGGCTCGGCTGAATCTCGCGGCTCTGACTCCATCCGACGTACAAGTTGAGCTTTATCAGGGTTCAGTGAATGCCAGTGGTGAAATCGCTCATGGTGTGCCTGTGGTGATGGAGTATCAGGGCCAAGATCCGCAAAATCCCACGATTGGCATCTACACGGCCAATATTGCGTATGCCAACAGCGGATTGCAGGGATTGTCTCTGCGAGTGCTGCCCAAGCATGACTATCTGAGCAGTCCGTATGAATCCGGTTTAATTTTGTGGGCTTCGTGATGTGAACTTAATAGAGCGGTTTGGGGGGGG
>DATNPS010000184.1:0-19470 GCA_036703095.1 Crinalium sp.
CGGTTTGCCTTCAATGAGCATCTGTTGGAACGATTTATTGACCAGTTAGACTTGAACCCAACTTTGATTAAATCCCATCCCAACTATCAAAGCCTACTCTCCTATGGCATCATAGCCTCCTAATTCTGTCCGAACCATTGAAAGAGATTGCCTAAATCTTGAATTCAACGTTTACTCGCCTGGCAAAAATAAATTGCGTAGAGAAGTTTTTTAACGTTGTTTCTCCGTACAATCCTTACTCTATAAATTTTTCTAGAGTAGAGAGATCAGTTGCACTTGACTATCTGATTCTTGCGACACTATCACAATATTGTGGTTCGTTTTCAGAATTTGGAGTGAACGACGCAAAAGTAACTACAATCGGAACTAAGCACGTTGGTTGTATGTCATGGAGATTTACACTAACTCTGACACTGAAGCAGATAGTTCACTCATCCTATCGAGTCAGCATCAGGGATGGGAAAACCTTCTGGTGGAGCATTTTCGTGAGCCTCCCGGAGAGGGCAACTGTCAACACAGTGATGAACACACCATTTGTTTAGCACTCGATACCCGTCCGATCCGTCTGCTACAAATCCGCGAAGGAAAAACGTACACCGGGCTATACGCTAAAGGCGATCTTTCTATTACACCCGCTCAAATGCCCTTTTTTGCCCGTTGGGATGGTGAAGATCATTATCTCAAAATTCGTTTGACCTCCCAGTTTATTCAACGGATCGCAAGGGACGCTTTGGAAATCGATAGCGATCGCCTGGAATTGCTACCTCAAGCGCGAATCCGTGATCCTCAAATTGAAGCGATCGGTCTCATGCTTCTGGCTGAAATACAACAGGATGATACGGCTAACAAACTCTATATCGAATCCTTATCAAATGTCCTAGCAGTCCACTTAATTCGACAGTACACAACCGCTCGTCCGCAACCTGTAATGTACGAAGGTGGTTTACCTCAGCGGCAACTCCTGCAAGTGTTGGATTATATCGACGTTCATCTTCATCAAGATATCAAATTAACTGATCTGGCATCCCTCTTAGGGATGAGCCAATTTCATTTCAGCCATCAATTTAAGCAAGCAACTGGCATCAGTCCTTATCAATATTTACTGCAACAACGAATTGAACGGGCAAAGCAGTTGTTGAAACAAAGCGATTGCCCCATCGCAGATATTGCGTTGACTTGTGGATTTAACAGTCATAGTCATCTCAGTAAACAATTTCGACAGTTGATGGGAACAACGCCAAAAGCGTATCGGTTGAATTAGCCCTAAACCTCTCAAACTATTGGAGGAATCATGTGGCAAGAAGTGCTTGAAAACAGCAACGTATGGGTCTATGAGTATGTTGCCAATGGATATAAAGCCAATGCATTTGCCTTTGTGCTGGATGGCAATCATCTAGCCGTCATTAGTCCACCCATTGAACTCTCTGAAGCAGATTTTGCAGCGATCGACGCAAAGGGACAAGTTGTAGCCTTAATTGCCCCTCATTCAGGTCACGATTTAGGTCACGCTGAATGGCAAACTCGTTACCCTGCTGCCGTTTCTTATGCTCCAGAGATTGCTCTAATGCAAATTAATCAAGATGGACTCCGCCCCTTCCTGCCGCTGGCAAAACTCGCGACTCCCCAGGTGGAACTTCTCGAAGTTCCTGGCACGAAGAAAGGAGGCACAATCGCGATCGTACGACAGGGAGAACGTCCAGTTGTCTATCTTGATGAAATGATTGGTAACTGGACATCCTTACCGGACAACTGGCTAGCAAAGTTTTTGTTTTGGTCAACGGGTAGTGCGCCCGGACTTAAGGTGAATCGGGTGTATCTAAAGGTGCTTTGCTCAGATGCCCAGGCAGTAGCGCAAACTGTTCTAGGGGATTTGGTGGATAATCCAGTCATCGTGCCTGCCCACGGGACACCCCTTGTTAGCCCAGGTGATGCAGAACAAGTGCGATCGCTGGTGGAACCATTCGCAAAATGAATTGATAGCTGAAGTTGCGATCGCACACCAAGAATATTTATTCTTTCAAACTATGCTCTATCGTTTCAGTTCAATTTTCAGTTTAATTTTGCTGATGAGTGCAGTGAGCTTACACCCCTCTGCCTCTGCTCAGTCGGTTCCTACAGCCCAGTTTCGCGACCTCAGTGGAGATATTTACACGAATGAAATTGAGCAAGCGATTACCCTAGGAATTGTCGCGGGCTTTGAGGATCAAACCTTTCGTCCCCAAACACCTGTAACCCGTGAACAACTGGTATCAATGGTGGTTCGAGCAATGGAACAAGTACCATTAGCCAACCCATCGCAAAATATCAACCCAACGTTACCGACCGTTCCGACTCAAATTACGACGAATCCCTTTTCCGATGTAGACAAAACTCGTTGGAGTGCTCCCCAAATTCAGTACTTGAAGGACTCGGGTATTGTTCAGGGCTATCTGGATGGGACGTTCCATCCTACTCAAACTGTGACTCGTGCTGAATTGGTCGTCATGCTGCAAGCCGTCGATCGCTATCTGGTAGAGTTTCGAGGCAACTGGGACGGGCGCAGGCCCTACACACAACCCGTTCCACTCAATTTCTCTGACATTCAAAACCATTGGGCACAAGCCACCATTACGGAGATGTCTGGAAACTGCCATACAGGGCAGGTTGCAACCCCTTTGAACGAGACGGGCACCCAATTTGCTCCAGATACAGCGGCTCAACGGAATTATGCAGCAGCGGCGATCGTGCGAGAAGTGCGATGTTTGAGTGTTCCTGCTATTCAGCCCTAGAAGGTTGTTGTGATGAAACTACACCGTAATTTACTGAAAAGGTATAAGCGCCGCCGTGTTACAAGCTCCTGAAATATTTACAACGGAAAGGCTTGTTTTACGTCGCCCTCATCTTTCGGATGCAGCGGCAATTTTTGAATATGCCAGTGATCCTCAAGTCATTCATTACATGGATTATTGTCCTCGTACTGATGTTAGCGAGGTTGTGAAATTGCTGGAGGAGCAGCCTGAAAAGTGGAAATCAGGCGACCTATCCTGGGTTCTGACTGTTAAACCAGATAATCGACCGATTGGTACGATCGCCTGTTGGCTAGAAGGGCATATGGCTGGGTTTGGATATCTGCTCCATCGGCAATACTGGGGACAGGGGTATGCAACAGAAGCAGCGCGTGCTGTAGTGGAATGGGCAATCAGCCTACCCAACATTTATCGAGTTTGGGCAACCTGCGATGTTGAAAACCTGGCTTCGGTGAGAGTTTTGGAGAAGTGTGGATTGGTGTTTGAAGGGAGATTGCGCTGTTATTCAATTCGCCCTAACATTTCAACCATTCCTAGAGATGCGTTGATGTATGCAAAGGTACGTGAGATAGGCTAACACTGTTAAATTGAACAGGTTACCTGGCTTTCAGGAATCAAGGTGTCCCGAATCCATTTATAAACAACTTCCTCAGAATGGGCGATCGCAGCAAATGAAATAAACGCTCTGTGCGAACTCAGATAAACTTGTGCTATTGCATCAGCATCAGATGGAGTAGCGGAACGAAAATTGAATGAGTTCATGTAACTCTCTCCTAATCAGATTGAGTCACCCACTGAACCAGTTGAAGCACGACTCCGTTGGGATCTGTCACTTGAAAGAACCGTTCACCCCAGGGTTCAGTCTCAATTGGGGTCGTGATTGGTGCGCCTTCGGATTGCAGTCGTTCGTATTCAGCATCAATATCGTCTACGACAAATGCGATCAGCAATCCATCGGCTCGATGTTCACGCATGTGAATGGGTTTGAAACTTTTCAGTCCTGTTTTCAGAAAAACAAGATTAAACCCAGCATCTTCTCTCCCAAGAGATACAAAGCCATCGGCTGACATTTGCTCACTGAAACCAAAATGTTTTTTAACAAATGTAGCAGATGCCGCAACGTCATCCACGTTCAACGAAATGGCAGAAGCTGCAATTCTCATTGTTGTTCCTCAACGGGTAATGGATAGCGATCACCATTATTCATCCAGTCCATCAGTCTCGTAGCTTTCAAGGCGTTCTTTAAGTTGTCGCAAGACTGTAACAGCAATCTCTAACGCTTCTAATGAAAGCGTTTCACTAACACGATTTGCCCAATCAATCTGACACTGTTGTACGTAGTCCAGGGCTTTACGTCCTTTGGGTGTAATGGTCATTAATTTGGCACGACGATGGTGAGGATTGTCGGTATAGGTAATAAATCCATCGTTTGCCAGGGCATCAGCGGTTTGCTGAACACTTTGCCGAGTTAGTCCCATCATTCGCGCAACATGAGCGACAGGTGTGGGTTGATGCTCCACAACGCCAAGCACCTGCCAACGGGAACTGCTTAACCCGACTGGATGGGTTAAGCGATCGCCCGCTTCCAACAAAAGCCCATTCAACCGAAAGACCTCAAGGATCAGTTCGGTAAAGGCACTGCCGTTGGCATTTGGCTCATTCATATGACAGTAATTTACCAAATTGACAGGCTCCTGTCAATTTAATTGTCATCTGCCCGTTGTTAAGGCTCGGTGCGTGCTGTCCCTTCACGATCGTGCTCATATCGGCGTGCGACGTTGAACGGGGGTAGCCAATCCTCTCGACGACAGATCCAGAGTTCATAGGTAGGTGTCACTTGATTCGGCATATCAAAGATGCCAGCAGGGATTTCGATTTCGTCAGCAGAGCGACCGAAGACCGAGGAGCCGCAAACTGGGCAGAAATAGCGATCGCGATAGTTAGACACTGTGCCAGTTATAGTGACCGCATCAGCAGGAAATATCGCAACAGTACTGAATATTGCCCCACTTTGCTTGCGACAGTCTAGACAATGGCAAATGCCTACCCGAAACGGTTCAGCAGCAATTTCCAGACGAACTGCTCCACAAAGGCATCCTCCACAATACTGTACTTCTCTCATAAATCATTCATTGTGCGTTGCTAGAGCCATCCAAACCGTCAAACGTTGTCATACTTTGAATGCGATCGCTTATGATGATCTGTGCTCAAACTTTTACCAGACATAGGGTAACAGCCTATATCGAATTCGCTCAGTATAGGCATCGTATCCACTTAATTCTTGTTTCAGGAACTCTTCCTCAAACACAATTCGCACGGCCAGCAAGATAATTGGAACGATCGCAAACAATGCGGCGGCATAGGATTCTAACCACAGTGGCATTCCAATCATCAGCAACACGGCACCTGCATACATGGGATGGCGAACGATGCTGTAAACTCCCGTGTCAACGACCGTTTGATGGCGTTCTGCCTGATGTTTCACCACCGGAGCCGCAAAAGCATTCTCCTTGAAGGAAAACGCGATCATCCACCAACCTGCGATAAACAGCAGCAAGCCCAATCCCGAAGCGATCGCACCGGGTTTACCCAATAAATGAAATTGGAAGACATCTAGAGGAATAGCAGCGACTAGACCAAAGAAGGTGAGTACAAACAAGCTGATGATAATTTTGTCTATCAACGGTTGACCCTGTTGAATGGGTGGTTTGAGGCGTTCCTTCCAGAGTTCTTCATTCTCCCGAAAGGCAATAAACATGGTGGCGATGACGCTAACCGCGACCACGCCAAGAAAGACCCAGGCACGCCACCAGTTCAAGGTCCAGGCGGGTAAAAATAGTAACCCACCAAAAATCACAAAATTTCCTAGAAGAGCGTATAGGACTTTGAGAATAAACATTGTTTTTCCTCCTTCTCCCAATCCCTAATACATTGAGTGTGGTGTAGCGACTTTAGGGAAGCACTAGCCGAAAGGATAGATCTTTTCAAACGCAGTACTGCGACTACTAAATGTCAGTAGCGTAACTCAAGTTAGAATTCGTGATGTAATTTTGTTAGCTCAGCCAAAAGAGCAGATTGATCACAATGATCGAAAAACGTTGCATCTAACTGCTCAATCAACGGTAGTGCTTGCTGAAGAACTGCTTCCCCTGTAGAAGTGAGTGTCAGTACTTTCGCACGAGTATCACTCGGATGCGGAGAGCGTTGAACGAATCCTTTGATTTCCAGCTTGCGAACGACTTGAGAAATTTGCATCACATCAATCTTACAGAATTGAGCGAGTTGCACCTGAGTCAGTAAGTCACTCGTTTGAGTTAACCAACCAATCCCTGCCATAACCACAAACTGCAAATGGGTGATATCAAGCTCTAGCAAAGCCACTTCAACCTGACGTTGCCAGGCATGAGTCACTTGCCAAAGGAGATATCCTGCGCTTTCCTCTGGTACTGCAAATCGAGAAGCCTTTGCCCAATTAATTGTCATCGTGTGGCTGGGATGGTTACATTCATTGCTACAGCGATCGCCTGAAAATCAGATTCTGGAATTTCCAGTAATCCAAATCGAAACACATAGCCCCAGGACTGCTTGTTCTTGATAAACGAGAGTTGATCTAACAGCGATCGGATGGGAGTTTCCTGCGCTGGGAAGAATTGAACATCCCGCCTGTAAGGAACAAACCCATTGCCCATATTAAATGAATAGGGTTCGCCCTCTAAAACTTGTCCGATCGCTGTAAACGCTTGCAACGGCTCTCCGTCTGTCATCGCTGTACGTGGAGAGTAGTAGACAATCCAATCGTTCGGATGTAGCCGTTTCAGCGGGTTGCTCTTACCGTGGCAAAGTTGGCAGAAGCCTTCCCCTATCCCTTTTAGAACGTGATCTTGAGAGGCTACACCAACCCAGTATCAAGATTTCATCACTGACCTCATGATCCATGCCCAGATAGTAAATATATTTACTATAATACGGGAAATGATCGAAAGATGGGAGAAAAACAAAATGGCGACAATTTCTAAGGATAATCCTGTTGTGACCCTAATCAACGTATTTACAGTCGAGCCGCAGTATCAGCAGCAAGTGGTCGATCTGTTAGTCGAAGCGACAGAGACAGTGATGAAATATGTTCCTGGGTATGTTTCTGCCAACATTCATAAAAGCTTAGATGGGGTGCGAGTAGTTAATTATGCCCAGTGGGAGAGTCGGGAGGCATATCAAGCGATATTTAATGATCCCAACGTGAAGGTACACATGGATAAAATTCTCAAGGTTGCAACACCGGATTATCATCTGTATGAGGTAATGTTCAACGACTGATACCTTTGAGTTCATCTGATGTGTGTAAGTTATTTTGTACTGCAATCGTGATAGTATCTCTCCTCATGCAATCCCTGATGAGCTTAGTCATCACCTTATTGATTGCAAATACCTGCTGACTGCTGAAATTTAGGAGGATTTATGGCAAATTCAGCCAATCCGACATCGCTTGAGCAGGATGAGCAAGCCATTCGTAACGTGATTGCCACCTGGCATATTGCAACAGTAAATGGTGATTTGCCCCAACTACTCAACTTGATGGTTGAAGATGTCATCTTTTTAGTGCCAGGAAAACCGCCCATGCAAGGAAAAGAAGCCTTTGCAGTCGGCTTCCAACAAGCGATTCAGCATTACCGGATTGAACCAACTGGAGAAATTAAAGAGATCCACATTGCTGAAGATTGGGCGTACTGTTGGGCTTTTCTCACAGTGTCCATCACTCCTCTACAGTCAGGTTCTCCAATGCGTCGCACCGGGGATGTTCTCACAATTCTACATAGGCAAGCGGAGGGTGGCTGGGCGATCGCTCGTGACGCAAATTTACTCGTTGCTGAACCAAAAACTGTCAATGAATGAGGACTTCCTATGTCTGAGATGCCGAATATTGTCAATATGAACGACCTGGAGTGGGAAGAGGCACATTACTCAGAACATTACTCCGGCTGGTCTAAACGCTTAACCCCTTCCATGAATCGCAAAGAAGGTCATCTTGGAGTCGTAGTGGAGCGGTTAAAGCCGAAATCACTGTCCTGCCCGTTCCATTACCATGTTCATGAAGATGAGGTTTGCCTGATTCTCAAAGGCAGGGCGATGTTGCGATATGGAGAACAGACTGTCGAAGTTAAAGAGGGGGATGTGATTTCCTTTTCTCGTGGTGAACGCATTGCTCACCAGTTTTACAATCACACCGATGAGCCTGTGGATATTCTCATGATGGGGGAAAACTTGTCTTACGAAGTGTGTTATTTCCCCGACTCCGACAAGTGGCTATCGCGATCGATGGGCAAGGTTGGTAAATTTGAAAGCACAGATTACTGGGCAGATGAACCCGATCCACCTGTGATCAAAGTTCAGGAGTGATGTTGAGCCACTGCGCTTAACAGTTCTCGCATCAGTTCTGGAACTGCGCTGGCATATTTATTGCGTGTGGTGTACAGCATCAGCAAGTACTGCCTCGATCACTCGCCGAGCATATGCTGCTTTGACTACGTTTGTATTTCGATACTCGACAAGTGTAATGAGGGCTTTCCACAAAGCCCAACCTCTGCCTCTTGCCCAAATTCCCTCATCGACCCGCAGTGCGGTACGGAATGCTGCTCGACTTTCCCCTTCCAACAATGTCCAAGCAATGACCATATCACACGCAGGATCGCCAACTCCCGAACAGCCAAAGTCGATAACGGCGGACAACCGTCCATCAAGGATTAAAAGATTTCCAACGGCAACATCCCCGTGAAACCAGACAGGTTGACCGTGCCACGGTGCGGCAAGGGCATTGTCCCACACGGCGATCGCTGCCTCAGTGTTGACTACTCCGTCCAAAACACGAATAGCGCGCCGCGTTTCGTCATCATAGACGGTAAGTGGTCCGCCACGAAAGGCATTATGCGAGCCAGGGGTTGGTCCATCAGTAGGGTCAATCTGCTGTAGAGCGACGAGGAAGTGCGCTAGCGTTATCGCAAACCGCGTATGATCGGCAATTTGCGTCGAATCGGCGGTTTTACCGGGAAGCCAACGGTAGATTGACCACGACCAAGGGTATCCTTCACCGGGTTTTCCCTTTGCAACGGGAATGGGGATTGGTAACGGGAGCAGTGGTGCCAAGCACGGCAAATAGCGGTGTTCTTTCTCGATCTGTGGTGTGTACCCCACAGCGCTCGGCAAGCGTACACTCATGGTCTTGCCCAGGCGAAAGGTGCGGTTGTCCCATCCTTGGGGTATGGCGGGTGTAATGGGTAAGTTACTCCACTGGGGAAACTGTGTGCTTACAAGTCGGCGCACCAGTTCTACGTCAATATTTAGAGTGGTAGAAAGCGTGTTATCAGAGCACATGGGAATTGTCTACTTTTGATTATTCATAAGCAAAAGCGCCATTGCGCTCGTAATAGCGAAGTGTATGAACACTCAGTCCGCTCTTCTCTGCAACCTGTTGGATTTTCAGTTTGGTTTCCATAGTCTTACCCTAGATCTTTGAGTACACTCTAAGTCAAGCACTTCTGCCAGAAAGCATTTTTTCTTGAGCAAGTCTTTTCACCTGCTCCAATATTCAGCAAGCCATCATCTTGGTTATATCTGTTCTAGAAAACTTATTGTTTTAACGGTGATAGTGGCACTATCCTTTCGGCTAGTGTTACCCTGCCAGGTATCCGTCACACTAAACAAGGTTCTAGATTTTCTCTCTACCAAACCTAGAAACGATCCCTATGCGGACTGAAACGACCATTGTTGGAAGCGTTCTTTCCATACGACGTTACCCAATTAAATCAATGCAAGGAGAAGAAATTGATGGAGTCGAGGTGACAGAACGAGGCGTGTTAGGCGATCGCGCTTATGCTCTCGTTGATCGAGAAACAGGGCATATCGCCAGTGCAAAATATCCTCGCAAATGGAGCCAGCTTTTAGAGTGCCATGCTCGGTTTGTCGAAGCACCCCAACTCGGCAAGCCTCTGCCACCCGTGTGGGTCACCTTACCTGACGGAAAAGTTGTTTGCAGTACCCAATCGAATATCGATCAGGTTCTATCACAGCAGTTGGGACGAGATGTGACATTACTGGCAGAGGCTCCTGCTAATCCAACCCGCGAGACGGATAGAACACCTCTGGATAATTCTTCCGGTGAGGAAACAATTCGCGAGGAAAAAGTTGCGTTTGCTGCACCCACAGGAACATTTTTCGATTATTCAGCCATTCATCTTTTGACAACTGCGACGATCGATCGGCTCAAAAAACTGTTCCCTTCAGGACAATTTGATATACGCCGATTTCGCCCGAATATCGTGATACAAACCAATATCGCTGAATCAGACTTTGTTGAAAATCACTGGTTAGGGTGTCGGACAACCATCGGAACGGATGTCCAATTCCGAGTCATTGATCCCTGTCCTCGCTGTGTAATCACCACTCTACCCCAGGGAGATTTACCTCACGATACGGGTATTTTACGAACCCTCGCGCAACATAACCAGGTCGAAAGTTTTACCCTTGTTCCTGGAAAGATGCTTCCGGCGATCGCTGGAGTTTATGCAACGGTACTCCACGAAGGAAAAATTTGCCAGGGTGATTTTATCGGCTTGCAGTCTGAGTCCCTTTGAACGATTTGACGCGCTCATCATGTATAAATTTGCCGCTGCTTCAGAGAATGAACGGATTGTGTTTGGCGCTGCCCGTCCCGGATATAGCAACCAGAAAGTCAACGAGTGGATTGAGTTTATGCAAAGCCAAGAGATTAAGCGGGTCTGCTGTTTGCTTCCGAAATCTCAACTCGATCGTTATGCCAATCTGCTTGACGTTTATCGACAAACGTTTGGGATTGACCAGGTGTTCTGGGCACCGATCGAAGACTTTTACTATGCCGATCCAGATCTACTACTTCGTCAAATTTTACCGTTCTTAGCGACTGCTAATCAGACTAACGAGAGAGTTGTTGTTCATTGCTCAGGCGGAATTGGGCGCACGGGGCACGTTCTAGCCGCTTGGCTGATAGCTGGACGAGGGTTCTACCCTAAAGCCGCGATTGCTGCCGTTAAGCAAACGGGGAGAAATCCCCATGAAGCGATCGTTGCTGCTCTTTTCATAGGACGCAATCCCTGGAAAGTTGCTGCGGAACTAAATCGACTATTGAATGAATGCGATCGATTGAGAGGTAAGTTCGCTTGATGCAGAGATTCGAGCAACGTTTAGAGCGTACAGCGTAGCTGATCTCTTTGGGTACGCTCAAAGAGAAGAAAAAAGAGAGAATTACAAGAAGGTCAATTTATGAGTTCCTTCACTTGTTCATCTGTTGGTGAGCCAGCTAAGCCGTCTGCAGCTGTTTCAGATCTCAATGAGGGCCTTGTTGATTGCGTCCACCACCCTACCAGGATCGTCCAGCCATGCAGCATGACCTGCCGATGGGATACGCACGACTTTACGCACGACTTGTACATGAGGGTTGGACAATACGATCGCTTCGCCTTCCTCTAGAGGGCACCAAGCGTCATTCTCGCCCAAGATTAAAGTTGTTGGAACAGAAAGCTTTTTCCACCGCTCACCGATCATTAGCTCAGGCTTCATTCCGCCCACATCAATGGTGCTGTCGATCAAGCTGAACCAACTTGAAGCGTTACGGGACTGGCTTGCGGTCAAGGCGTCTAGCAGGTCAACGTCGAGGCGTTCCGGATGCGCTACCATCAACTGACTCCAGAATGCAAGTGTGCTGTCGCGTGTCGGACTCGTCATCATCGAGCGAACGAGGGTCTTCAGGATAGGCAGCGTACCCAGGCGTATTTGCAGAGGCACCTTGCGCCGAATTCCCGCCGGAGCGCCAAGCAAGACCAAGCGTGGCACGCGCTCCGGGCTTTCAATGGCGAAAACGATCGACCACAAGCCTCCCATCGAGCTTGCCACAATGGGCACAGAGGAAAGCCCTTCAGCATCGATTAGCTCACTGAGAAAGCGGCGGGCATGGGCGAGCATATCGACTCCCCGATAATCAAATGGGTCGGCCAGTCCATTACCGGGACGATCCACCGCAATCACGCGGTAGCGTCGGGCAAGCAGCGGCAGAATAGATCCATACTGGAGTGCTTCGCCCATGCCGCCATGAACCAGGAGCAGTGCAGGCCCCTCGCCCAATTCGATCACCTGCGTCGAGCCACCCGACCATCGGACGCGGCGAGTCCGATAGCCCGGCGCACAGCGCTCAAGGTACACGGCTTGAGCCAGTTCGAGGCGATGATCTAGTGGGGCAGTAGAAGCGTCGATATCTGCGGTCATTCTCTTTCAATCCATCACGCGAGTCGCGAGATTAAGCAGGAACGTAGGTCAACCTGAGCACATCCTCACCGATCCGGTCATGCGTCATCAGGCGGAGCGGTGGTCGGGGTCCGGCGAAATATGGCTTACCGTGACTAAGCACAACGGGGTGTAGGTAGATTCGATACTCATCGATCAAGCCAAGTTCGGTGAGGCTTCGCAGCCAAGTCCGGACCAGCAACTTCGATCTCCCCGTCGCGTTCGGTCTTCAGCTCTCGGATCGCGCCCTCGAGATCATCCTGAATAAGCGTGGCGTTGGGACCGACTGACTTCAACGAGCGTGAGACGACCATTTCGGCTGGTTCCGCCACGCCGCCGCAAAGACGTGTTGCTCTGCTTCCCACTCAGGATGATCGTCGTCCCAGTAACGCATGGTCTCATACATTTGCGACCGTACACACTGCCCGCTTGCCCCTGAGCCTCCTCAATGAAGTGGCGGAAGAGCGTTGAGCTTGGCGCAAACGCCATATGATCGACATAGCCGTCCACGGACTGATTCATTCCGAACACGAGCTTAGCCATATTCACTTCCTTTCTCTACAAATCACATCCGTGCAGTTCTGACCATTATGGCTTTTGATTCACGCCTCAAGGTGCTGACTTTCTGCTGTCGGGGAAACTGTCAGAACTCAGTACTCAACTTGAGGACAGAAGCCCCAACTTGATAGACCGGCTACTGCCCTCAACCTCCATCCAGCGAACACTCTATGAACTGCCCTGATTGCTGCTCATCCCGCACCACTCGCTTGCAACACACAACAAATTTGGGTTATGCCATGCAAGAGCTATTTCAAATTATTTAATCGAAGATAGGAAGGAGAAAGCTTGCAATGATGAAAAGTTGTGAAAAAAGCTACGATTTGAGTGATCAGATCTGACAGTTTCCTATCGCTGGACTAAATGCAGCCCCAACCTAGACTTCCGAAGACAACCCCTATCGTGTCCAGGACAATCTAATCTACGCCAAAGAATTGCATGTTCCAATGAATTCATCAAACTCTACAGTTTTGATGGAGCATTGAGTACCATTGTGAACAAGACTGCTGCTGCCAGAGATGTGATCGTCCGAATATGGTTCCAGAATGTCCAATTAGTCAGGTATTTTGCCCAAAGTGTTGCCCCTTCTGGGCTGTCGGGCTTCACGATCGCTAATGCATCATTCAGAGGCACATTCAAGGCGATCGTCACGGTGATCGCGCCAACGAGGTAGAGCAGGCTACCTGCCAGCAGATAGAAGTCACTCGGTTGCTGCCACTTGAACAGAACGGCGATCGCCAGAAAGAGGCAAGCGAAAGCTGTTCCAAACAACGCGAGCATAAATAATGGATTGATTGCCGTAATGTTAATGGATTGCATTGCGGCAATGCCCTGAGGCAGTTGGAGACGGGCGAGGGCAGGCATCACAAACGTGGAGAACGCGAAGAACACTCCCGCATTGAGTCCACAGCCGAGGGCGGCGACAAGGATTAAGGGAAAGCGAAAATTGTGAACAGTTGCCATAAGCCTCCTATGGATGAATGATGGTTTGACGGAGTGGAAGACGTTCAGTAAGATAAGCCTGGGGTTTTGTAGAGATACAAATCACTCGTCAATTGTTGCAATAGAAAGTCAGCAACATCAGCGCGAGAGATTTTAAGTTTTGTGGTTTTGTCAGTGCTGGGAAAACCGTGTTGGTAACGACCCGTGTGATCGCCATCAACAAAGGCTCCAGGACGAACGATCGTCCAGTCCAGATGGCTTTGCTGAACGTAGCTCTCTTGCTTTTCATGGTCGGCAAACGCTTCTCGTAACAACGCTCCAAACATGATGTATTTCCAGAAGAAGTTCAGGTTTTCCCAACTCTCCCCGGCTCCCAGTGTTGTTTGGCAAATCAGTCGTCGGACACCTGCTTTCTCCATTGCCTGGATAATCTGCCGTGTCCCCTCAGATCTGAGCGTGCCCTTCCGACCTGATCCGAGGACACATAACACCGCATCTTGATCTTGCACTGCTTGCTCCACGGCTGTGGAATCCAGGACATCCCCTTGAACAACCTTCAGGTTTGGGTGCTGAAGGTCGAGCTTGGCAGGATCGCGGGCAAACGCTGTAACGATGTGTCTCTGTTCCAGTGCCTGTTCGACAAGCAGGCGACCGATACTTCCGGTTGCGCCAAAAATTAGTAGCTTCATTTCTCTATCTTTCTGAATACTGTCCCTTTAGATTAGGAAAACGGTCGTTGCTCAACTATCTAATTCCTGTGGCAATATCACAATCTTGCGACCGATTTGCAAATTTTTTGAAAGAAGGGATTGCAGCGTGAATACAATCAGAGCAAGACATATTGGGATTACATGATGAAAGTGACTGCTCACGACCCAACTACACCAACCTATTTGCCTCGCTTGTCGAGTCAAGGCTGGGAAAACATTCTGGTTGAACAATTTCAACATCCATCCGGCGAATGCAGAACTCATTATGGTGATGAACATGCGATTTACCTGTCGCTGGCTCCCCGTCCGGTTCGCTCTCTACAAATTAGGAATGGCAAAACGCACACGAGTCTGTACGGGAAAGGCGATGTTGCCATCACTCCTGCCGAGACGCCGTCTTTTGTCCAGTGGGAGGGAGAGGATCACTTTATACAGATTCGCGTCGCCGCTCAATTTATTCAGCAAATTGCGAGAGAAGCCCTAGAGATTAATTCTGATTGCCTGGAATTACTGCCCGAATTTAGGACGCGCGATCCTCAAATTGAAGCGATCGGTCTGATGTTGCTCTCTGAACTCCAACAGGAAAATTGCAACAGCAGGCTTTACATTGAGTCTTTGACAAATGTGTTAGCAGTTCATCTAATTAGACAATACACAGCTACTCAACCGCATCAGCCTGTTTACGAAGGTGGTTTACCTCAACGTCAATTGTCACAAGTGCTGAACTACATTCACGACCATCTTGATCAAGACATTAAACTAGCTGATTTAGCCACGTTGTTGAACATGAGTCAGTTTCATTTCAGCCACATGTTTAAGCAGGCGATTGGCACATCCCCTTATCAATATCTGCTTCAGCAACGAATTGAACGGGCGAAGCAGTTTTTGAAAACAGGCGATCGCGCGATTTCAGACATTGCATTGATTTGTGGATTCAACAGTCATAGTCATCTCAGTAAACAATTTCGACAACTCACTGGAACAACACCAAAAGCTTATCGATCGCAACAATGATTGGATGTTAGTCGTGTTACAAGCGCCTGAAGTATTTACAATAGAGATGCTTGTATTATGCCGCCCCCATCTCTCTGATGCGGCTGCAATTTTTGAATACAACAGTGACCCTAAGCTTGCACAACTTTGCAAAATTGATGACTTAAAGAATGTGAACAACACAAATCTATCGAAAGATAGAGAAGTAGTTGTCTCACCTTGTTGGGTGAAGTAGAAAGCAGCAGCGATCGCTATTCTAAGAAAACTCTATCAGATAGAGGAACTATGGTTTTCTACATTCTGAGTCAACCTGAAAGACAAGAATCTGATTCTGAGATTTCCAAACCACCACAACGTACTCAGTAAGATTTACCTACTTGCGACTACAAGATAAAACTAAGAGAGATTCACCAATCAATCAGAGTAAGTCATCTTCTAGAGCGACGTTTGTTCACTTAGGAAGTGAAGTTAGCTGTTGGTCAGAACAAATTGATAGCATTGAGTCAGCACTAATCTTATCAAGCAGTAGAGACCCCATGAAAAAGACATATTAGGGAAGTTGTCACTGTGGTAAAGTTCGCTTTGAAGCAGACATTGACTTTTGGCAGACTACTAGTTCTACATGATTAATTTTCGATTTTGGCAACCGACCTGACAATCCCAATATGGCGGACAGTTGAAAACAATGGTGGTGAGTTTGAGGTTAATCGCTGCCGCTGATTGGGTTGTTAGGAAGCTATACAAGATGAGACATGAAGATGACACGAGTTCGAGTTGAAGGTTTCACCGTCTCAATTGACGGATACGGAGCAGGTCTGAAGCAGGACTTGGAGAATCCGCTTGGCGTTGGTGGGAATGAGTTACACCAATGGTTATTCCCGACACGCACGTTCCAGCGGGCCCTGTTCAACAAAGATAGTGGCACAACAGGCATTGACGACGATTTCGCCGCGCGCGGATTTCAGAATGTGGGGGCCTGGATTCTTGGAAGGAACATGTTCGGACCGATTCGTGGTCCCTGGCCGGACATGAACTGGAAGGGCTGGTGGGGAGACAATCCACCCTATCATTTTCCAGTGTTCATCTTGACGCATCATGCGCGTCAGCCTATTGAAATGGATGGCAACACGACGTTTTACTTCGTCACAGGTGGCATACGCGAGGCACTTGACCGCGCGCGCGAGGCAGCCGCTGGAATGGACGTGCGTATTGGTGGTGGACCAAACACGATACAGCAATATCTTCGTGAGGGACTCATCGATGAGCTACACGTCGCGATCGCGCCGGTCTTGCTCGGTGGGGGAGAACGGCTGTTCGACGGAGTAGATTTGCGAGCTTTGGGATACAAATGTGCTCAATTCGTGGCATCGGAGAAAGCCACTCATGTTGTACTCCAGCGCCAAGAGCGAAATGATATCTAACAATCGGTTTGCACACCAACCGTATTGAGTTGGTCAAGAGCGAAGAGTTACTAGCGACAGGTGATGATTATCGTTAAGTCACTTGATTGTAAACAGAGTATTCAACCTGAAAGGAAGTTGTCATGATCCAATTCAACCGAAATTGTAGAAACAACTTAGATCCATCTACACAAAGCATTTCTATGATTTGGGGATGCGTGGTCGGGATGTTTGCGCGGTAGTCTCATTTCTTAAAGGATGGAGAATAATTAGCCCTGACGGAAGCCTTGCAACCAAAGTTTTTCAGGTTTGAGGTATTTTTCTCTGTCTTTTATGGAGGTGCACTACCGGACGTGGCATGGTCGAGTTGCACTATGAGGTATGTAGATGAGTTCATTTGTGCTTGGGTTTCAAGATATTGATCGAACTAAGCTCACCGTTGTTGGAGGAAAAGGAGCGAATCTGGGAGAACTGTCCAGGGTTGAAGGAATACTCGTACCAGAGGGCTTTTGTATTTCGACGATCGCCTTTAGAAGAATCATTGAAGAAACACCGTCAATTAACGAATTACTGGATCAGTTATCACTGCTGAAGGTGGACAAGCGGGATAAAATCCGTGAACTGAGCGGTGAGATCCGCAGGATTATCGAAGGGACAGCCATTCCTGATAACATGAGTGACGCGATCGCCCATTTTCTTTCCAAACTTGGAGAAGAAGACGCCTATGCAGTCCGCTCCAGCGCAACTGCCGAGGATTTACCCACAGCCTCCTTTGCAGGTCAGCACGATACCTATTTGAATATTATTGGAAAAGAGGCAATCCTAACGCATATTCGCAAGTGCTGGGCATCGCTATTTACCGAGAGGGCAGTTATTTACCGTCTGCAAAACGGCTTTGACCATCGTAAAGTCTATCTGTCTGTGGTGGTTCAGAAGATGGTTTTTCCACAAGCGGCAGGAATTTTGTTTACTGCCGATCCGGTCACGGGTCATCGAAAGGTGTCATCTATTGATGCCAGCTTCGGACTGGGGGAAGCGATCGTCTCCGGGCTGGTGAATGCCGATAACTACAAAGTGCGGAACGGCAAGGTGATCGACAAGAAGATATCCACCAAGAAACTAGCAATTGATGCCCTAAAAGATGGCGGTACAAAAGAGCAAGAAATCGAGCCTGAGCAGCAGAATAAACAAGTGCTGACGGACGATCAGATTTTGCAGCTTGAGCGTATCGGCAGAAAGATTGAGGAATATTTCGGACACGGTTACACAACAGATGAATTGCAGGAAGCACTTCGACCAATAGCTTCACTCATCAGCAAGACTGAAAAAGCACAACAGAAGCTGGCACCAGGAACGTGGCAACACACGACGCTACGAGACAACCTCAAAGCGTTACGCTATGCGTTTGCACTAATGAACAAGGAGACGAACGATACAGATAATTTCACACAGGAAGATTTACAAGAAACCCTCCGCGCGTTTGCTTCGATGATAAGCAAGACCAAGAACGCTCAGACAAAATTCTCACCGGGAACTTCCCAACACACATTGCAGCAAAACAGACTCAAGGCGTTGTGCATAGGCAGAAAGATTGTAGAAAATTGCGGCTGCCCACAGGATATCGAGTGGTGTTTGGTGGATGATACGTTTTACATTGTCCAGAGTAGACCAATCACAACTTTATTCCCGATTCCTGTAACGAGTGACCAGGAAAATCACGTCTTTGTTTCTGTCGGTCACAACCAAATGATGACTGATACCATGAAACCATTGGGGTTGTCTTTTTTCCTGTTGATGACCCATGCACCCATGCACACGGCTGGTGGCCGGTTGTTTGTTGATGTGACAGCGACGCTGGCTTCACCTGTCGGCAGAGAAACGATATTAAACGTCACATTGGGGAAATCGGATCCGCTGATGAAAGACGCACTGACAACCGTCCTGGAGCGGGGAGATTTTATAAAATTGTTACCTGATGATCAGAGTCCCGGTAAAAGCAGTAAAGGGCGACCGCCTGCGGATTTTCAAACCCTAAACGACTACGATCCGGCGATCGTGGCTGATCTGATTCAACACAGTCAAACCTCGATCGCAGCGTTAAAACAAACCATCCAAACGAAATCAGGAGCGGATCTGTTTGATTTTATCGTGGAGGATATCCAGCAATTAAAAAAGACCAACTTTGATTCACAGAGTTTTGGTGTGCTGATGACAGGGATGAATGCTGCCTCCTGGATCAATGAAAAAATGAACGAGTGGTTAGGCGAAAAAAACGCAGCGGATATGCTTTCCCAATCCGCACCCAACAATATTACGTCGGAGATGGGTCTGGCACTATTGGATGTCGCGGATGCGATTCGTCCTTACCCGGAAGTCATTGAGTATTTGCAACAGGTCAAAGACGATGATTTTCTCGGTGAATTGCTGAAGCTTGGGGGTGGACAGGAAGCCAAGAATACGATCGCCACTTTTCTCGACAAATACGGAATGCGATGTGCTGGAGAGATCGACATTACGAGACCGCGTTGGAGCGAAAAACCAACCACCCTGGTTCCGATGATTCTGAGTAATATCAGGAACTTGGAGCCAGGGGAGCGCGATCGCAAATTTGAGCAAGGGCAACGATCAGCTTTAAAGAAAGAACAAGAACTATTAGAGCGATTGCAGCAATTACCGGATGGCGAACAAAAGGTCAATGAAACCAAACGAATGATCTGCCTGCTCCGGAATTTCATCGGCTATCGTGAATATCCCAAATACGGCATCGTAAGTCGC
>DATNPS010000189.1:0-12035 GCA_036703095.1 Crinalium sp.
TGATTGCGGGTTTTGTGCGCCCAACGGGCGCACAAAACCCGCAATCAGTTTCACAATGAGAATTGCTGTGATGGTGAGGCACACCTGCATCATCACCGATGCTTATAACCGTTACGATCATCCACCCATCCTAAGCTACCAATCGACTGAACAGCATTTCTTGACGAATTCTGGCTCAGTTCGTTTCCGGCAGGTGAATCAGGCTGATACCCTCATACTGTGACCTTGAAGAAACTGGAATCACGACATGGCGCAAGATAGTTCGGCCCAGACCACCGTGGAGAACTCAACGTCCTTCAACGCTGATGACATTCAATTATTGGTATTAGATATCGACGGCACCATTGCTGGCGAATCGAATCAAATTCGACCTGCGGTTCTGCAAGCCATCCGCGCAGCCCAAGCAAAAGGCATTCAAGTGGCGATCGCCACCGGACGCATGTATCAATCGGCCTTACGGTTTCACGCAGCGGTTGGATCAACGTTGCCTTTAATGGCCTATCAGGGAGCCATGATTAAAGACCCCGCGACGGAACACCTTTACCGCCACTGGGCCATCTCAAAATTCTTTGCGCTTAAACTGCTCGACCATCTTGAGCAACCCGAACTGCGATCGCACATTTCGATTCACTTCTATATCAATGACCAGCTTTACGTGCGAGAGATTACACCCGAAACCAAACTCTATGGCGAGCGATCGCACGTCACCCCTATCGCCGTTGGGGATTTGCGGCGATCGCTGGACATCGAACCGACCAAGATTCTAGCGTTAAGCGAAGATACCGACCTGATCGATCATCTGCTCACCTCGCTACGTCAGCTTTATACGCCTGCTGAACTCTATTTCACAAAATCGGTTGCCACCTTTTTTGAAGCCACCAATCCCCAGGTGAACAAAGGGACAGCCGTCCGTTACTTAGCCGAAGAGATGTTAGGACTGCGCGCCAGTCAGGTGATGACTATCGGCGACAACTTTAATGATGTTGAAATGCTGGAATACGCTGGCATCGGCGTGGCGATGGGAAATGCTCCGGCGGACGTACAGGCGATCGCCCAATGGACGGCTCCAGACGTCGAGTCAGATGGAGTAGCCGTCGCGATTGAAACGTTTTTGCTGTAGCGAAACGGTTTGCTGTCGTAAAAAGCGGCGATCGCAACCCCAAAACTAGCCCTGAATACCAAAAAGCCGTCGCGAATCCAAGCGACTCACCACGACTATCATCAGACTATTGAATTTAAGATCAATTGAACTTGAAATCAATCCCACAACCCAAGAGCTAGAAATCAGAAAGGGCACCGACGACTGACCGTGTTTCGTCTCGATGCCCTTGCTGGTTCGCTCCTCACACTAGCAACAATGTAGCAGAACAACTTTAGTTTGTCACCTGATTGAAGAAAATGTTACAGCCATATGACAAACCGTTGATGTCGTTGTGCTAAAGAACGTTGATGTATTAAAACCCAATGCTTGGGAAGGGAGTGCGCGGCTGAGCCGCGCACTCCCTTCCCAAGCATGGGATGCTATTTAATTTGTGCTCCTAAAGCTCGGTAGGGGCAGCGGTTCCAATGACGTCGATCAGGAGCGATCGCAACACAGATTGTGTAATTCCGATCAACCCCAGGCGCGCGTGAACCAATTCCGGCAGAGTCAGCCTAGTTTCATCACAGATTCGGCAGGCAGCATAAAACGCATGGAAGGATTGGCTTAACCCATGCGCAAGCTGCAATCCTACCGTTGCATTCAGGGACGCGTCTAGCCGAACTATCTCATCTAACGTATGGACAAGCTGAGAAATAAACTGCTGTTCTGTCGGGTGATGAGTTCGCAGATGGCCATCCGCGCCAATCCAGGAAATTTCAATATCGTGCAACCCATTGGATATCCAGTCAGATATCCGGTCTGCGGATTGGGGTTCCTTGGGTTTCAGCAGTCCCTCTTGTTGAGCCAGCCGAAACAGTGAATGGCAGCGGGCATGGGTATATTGCACGAAGAACAGGCTAGCCGAATCAATGCCAAATTGCCATGTTCTTGGGTCAGGTCTATCTGAACCTTGATTGAATTGATTTAATCGAACGGGCTGATGGATGAGATGGTGTAACCATGCCGCTAAACCGTGGGGATGGATAACAAAGGACATCCAACCGGAAGACGCGACTTGAATTGAAACATAATTCCAAACGAGATCTAACTCTAAGGATGTGTAATTTTCGTTATGTACAGACGTTTTTCCCAGATTTAGTAATTCTTGATAGATTTCATCAGCAATTTCTTTAGGCGATCGCTGCCATTCATTGGCTACCCGTAAGGCAATTGCAGAAGTATAGGAAATTTGAGTTATGTCTCGATTTCGAGTTAAGGGAATTTTCTGATGTGGGGTGCTATCTTGTTGACGTAAATAACTTGCTTCAGGATAATCGAAAGGGTTTATTTCCCGGAAAACTGTATATCGAAGTTGAAGAGCTTTTTGTAGTCTGTTAGCTAAAAGCCATCTGAGAGCAGGAAGTAGAATAGAAGACGAAGATAAGTTCACGACAATATCAATAATGCTTTAGAAAATATTGAAAATGTGGTGTGAAGTTAGATTTATAACAGTACAAGTTCTTATTTTTTATGATGATCTGAAACTTTATGGGTAGAAAATGAATCTAAGAATGCATGATTTTATCCTTAATTCTCGTCCGTGATTCCCCCTATTTCACCAGCGTCGTGTAAAGTTAAGCTAGTCATACCGTACTAGCCAGGTAGACATCATTTAATCCGAAATCCAAAGGGTATGAACTGCGTCCCAAAGGAACGTAACCCAACTCTTTTAGATTTCATATTATGTCTACCTATTTAATAAATTTAAGTCGCCAATGGCGAGCCAAGCTTATCGGTGCACACTCAGTTCAGAGACAAAAACCTCTACTGATCCTCAGAGCTTTTGCCTATGTATTCAGTATCCTCGCAATCCGAAAACGCACGTCCATTCCTGACATGGCAACGAATTCTTGACTGGGCGCAAGAGCATTATCGTTGTCGCACCTTTGGGAAGGATGAAAAAATTCCAGCCCGTCCTGGGCTTCTTTATTTAGTGCAGCGTGGTGCTGTTCGTTTAGTTGGTGAAGCTCAAGTGAGTGCAACAACTAGTAGTTCTCGCTTGCCAAGAATCAATTCAGAAGAAGCTTTTTTAGGATTTGTGGGGGCAGGCCAACCCTTCGAAATTGTAGCTCAGTCTCCTTTTACGCTTCAAAGCTTTGCGCATGTCGATCAGACAGCCGTAATCTGGCTCTACTGGCATGACCTCGACAACTGGCCCCATTTTCGTCGTGAAGTATTAGATGCGTTTCGCTATCAGCATCAGCGCAAACTGCTGTGGTTGAGCACGCTAGGCCAACGGCGAACCATCGATCGCCTGCTTGGGTTTCTGACGCTCTTGATCGAAGAATTTGGTGAGCCGTGCGATGAGGGCTATTTCTTACCCTGGATTCTCACCCATGCACAAATCGGCAGCGCTATTGGCTCCACTCGTGTCACCGTCACCCGCCTAATGGGCAAACTGCGACAGCGGGGGTTGATTCGCTCCTATGGCGATAATCTTTTGTGCCTCCCGGCTGAATCAGCAGTGGTTCAGCAACAGCGCCAAGGATAGATTGAAAGCTCACGTGAATTCGATAGTGCCATTGCAGCCGCGCGGCTGCAATATGGCGCAAAAAGGAGTCCTGCGCGACGCGCAGGACTCCTTTTTGCGTGTTTGTCGAATTTACGTCAGATTAGAAAAGGGCGCAGCGCTATACCTCTATCGTGTCGGAACAAAATCAAACCCGTATCCAGAGCGGTTACCACGTTCGACCACAACAAGCTGCATCGGCTGATTGCGATCGCCCGACTGCAAAAACCGCACTGTTCCCGTCGCCCCATTCACCGAAAAGCCAGGACTGCGCAAGGCTTGATCAAGGCCAGCCCGACTGGGGTCTTGCTTCAGTCCAGCAATCAATACCTGAGCCGCATCGTAAGACATGGCCGTGCGCCAGTTGACATCGCCTCCCCAGAGTCTTCTAGAGTTGCGTACAAACGGCGCTTGCGGATTGGAGAGCAGCACCCAGGGCACCGCTACTACCATGCCTTGTGCTGCCGTCCCTCCAACTTGCAGTGTTTTGGAGTTATAGATGCTATCACCGCCTAAGAGGGGCAGTTGACCTCGATTGGCCGCTACAATCTGGAGAGCCTCGTCTAAAGTCGCCGTATTGGCTAAAAGCACGAGTACTTCAGCATTTTGTTGAGTAGCCTGTTTTAGCGTAGCTGCCGCATCAAAGTTCGGAGTGGACAAGTCAAACTCTGTCAAAACCTGCCCTCCCTCAGTGGCCAGCGCGGTTGAAAATTCGTCTTTGAGTGAATTGCTATAAGAACTATTAGAGTTGAAATAAACGACTGCGGTCTGCTTTTGCAACGTATTGAGCATATAGCGAGCTAGAGCCGCTGCCGTTAAGCGATCGCTCGGCACGGTGCGAAACACATAATCTCCCTGCTTTGACAACTCTATCGAGGTACTGGTGGGCGAAATCATCACCAGTTGTCCTTGCTCATAGATAGGCGCAGCAGCTAGGGTGGCCTCACTGCCAAAGTGACCAATCACGCCCAGCACAGATGAATCATCCACAAGCGCGCTGGCTACCTGTTTTGCCACATCTGGCTGATTGTCATCGTTGGCAATCATTACCTTTAGAGGCGTTCCGTTAATGCCTCCCGCCTGATTGACTTCCTGCTGAGCTTGAGCGACACCGCGCAAAATCTCAGAGGCCGAATTCGCCGCAGTTGCAGTCGGTACCGCGACCGCGATGGTATAGGACTGGCCAGTGCCAATCCTGGCATTGTTGAGGTAAATCAGCGTTTCTGGATCATTGGGGTTAGCCTTTAGCGCAGCTTCCAAACTCGTCACGGCCTGCGAGAAATCGCTGGAGGCGATCGCCTCTACGCCAGCCTGTTTGTCGGGAGAGGAACCGTCTTGAATCAACAGGCGATCGCCCGTACTCAAGCGCTCCTTCACCGGAACGTTCGTCGCGCCTGGAGTAGACGTGCTGCTGGTTTCCGATGTCGAGGGATTACCAATCGTCGGCAATCCGCCCCCTGGGCTGAAGCGGCTAAAGACCCACCATCCTCCTGCCGCCAGCAGAGCAGCCGTGATCAGCAAAGACAGAATTAGAACGGGAGTTTCATTTTTCTGTGTCATGAATCTTAATGATTATGAATAACGAAATGAATAACGAAGTTCATTAAAACAGGCTGGAGAGCAGTTTATAAACCAGTCGAAAAAACAGCATCACGACGACCGCAACCAGAGCCGCCAGAATGGCAACCATCAAAAGCGCTTCAATCGGACTACCCAGCTTTTGCAGCAGCCAAAAATCTCTGAGTCCCGGAACCAGCAGAATAATCGCGACGGTAACGCCCGCAATAATCAGCAAATCTACTTTTTCAATAATGCGACGGGCTTGGGTAACCACCAAAATCCCGACTAAGATGACCCAGAAACTCGCGCTCACCAGCGACGTGCCGACGACGCTGAGAAGGGCGATCGCCAACAATCCCCCTTCAAATCCCGTAAACGCTGCACCTCCCATCCATTCCAGCAGCGAAAAAGCAGGTTTAGCGGGTGGTGCAACTGCCGGAACATTCACAGGCGAGGGCGTTGGGGCAGGCTGTACCGCTGGTGACGGTGATGGCGTTACAGCGGCTTTGGGTTGTCGCGATCGCTTCCGAGTACTACTAGACGGCGCTTGTCCCTGTGATGCAGAGGGTTGAGACGATGTTGCTGGAGTTGGGGATGGGGTGGGGGTCGGGCGACTGGGTGCATTGAGAGCGTCCAATGTCTCGTCTGCGGATTGAAACCGTTCGCTAGGCGTTGCCAGCAACATTCGGTTCAAAATAGCCTCCAGGCGATCGCTCACTTGAGCAAATCCGCGCCAGTTCCAGCCGTTGCTATAGGCGTCATACAGATCGCTGGGCTGCTTCCCGGTTAGCAGGGTAATGCAGGTGACCCCCAGGGCATACAGATCCGTCGCGGGATAAACGACATTTCCGGCCATTTGTTCTGGTGGCGCAAATCCCATCGAGTAAATCCCCGTTGAGGCTTTGCCTCCCGGTGTAGCCGCTCCCGATGTCACCTGCTTCACGGCTCCAAAATCGAGCAAATACAGCCGTCCATCTCGTCGCCGCATAATGTTGGACGGTTTAATATCGCGGTGAATCGAGCCGTGATCGTGAACGTATTTCAACACCTTCAGAATCTCGGTCAGCACTTCTCGCACATCGGCTTCCGAAAAGGCTCCTTTTTGGGCCAGTTCCTCTTCTAAATTCTGGCCATCGATAAATTCCTGAACTAGATAGAAAAAGCGATCGCTTCTCCCCGCTAAAGTGCTGGGCACTTCCAGCTCAAAAAATGCCAGCAAATCAGGAATCTGGGGATGGCTGTTGCCCAGTTCTTCCAGCACCGCCCCTTCGCGCTCAAATAGCCCCTGCGCAATCTGTAGCTGCGATGGCGTTAAATCTCCCGATGGCTGGAACTGCTTCACCACACACTGGCGCATGGCAGGCGTATAGCGATCGCGCGCTAAAAACGCAGTCCCAAAGCCTCCTTTCCCCAACAGCCTCAGCGGCACATAGCGCCCTATCAGCAAGAGCGGCATCCCGCAGGTCGTACAGTACTTTTGCTGCACCGTCTTCAGCGTGGCACTGTTGTCCAGATCAGCGAAATAATTAACAGGTCTTGGACAGTTCGGGCGCGTGCAGTAGACTTCCATGAGAGTTGAGAGTTGAGCATCATCAATAACCTACTCGCTGTTCGCCATTCGCAACTAGCCTGACCCATCAACGGTTCAGTGCAAGCAGCCAATCGTCTGCTGTGAAGGGCCAGCCGCGAATAGCCGGAATTCTCACAGCGATAGAGGCTCGGTTGGCTCAGGAATAGGTTTTCCCTTCTTATCATCGGGAGGGGTTGGCTTATACGTGGAAAATTGGGGCAAAATCTTTTCCATAAACGCTGAAGCCGCCTTAGACCGATAGCGGTTTGGGTTCACAATTACCGACAGCATTCGGTTGACCACCACATCTTCTATTCTGGCTCGGTGCAATACGCCCATCTGCAACTCTTTTTCGATCGCCGAAATGGAGACAAATGCCGCCCCTAACCCAGCCTGCACTGCATTCTTAATCGCTTCAATGGAGTTCAGCTCCATTTCTACTTTAAGTCGTCGGGTTTCAATGCCGCTGCGAGTCAGAACGTGATCAATCACTTTGCGAATCGTGGATTGAGAATCGAGCGTAATAAATTGCAGTTTGTAAAGATCGTCTTTCTGAACGATTCCTACTCTCGCCAGAGGATGAAAAACCGGCAGAATCAATGCAAGTTCATCTTCAGCATAGGGAATAATTTCTAAAGAATCTTGTAATTCAGGAGGAATCTCGCCACCAATAATTGCCAAGTCAATCTGGCCATTGGCAACACTCCAGGCCGTGCGGCGCGTCGAGTGAACGTGCAGTTGAACCGCGACATCGGGGTATTGCTGCCGAAATAACCCAATCATGCGCGGCAAAAGATACGTTCCGGTGGTTTGGCTAGCTCCAATAATCAGAGTGCCACCTTGAAGATTCTGTAAATCTTCGATCGCCCGACAGGTTTCCTCACAAAGTGTCAGAATGCGATCGCCATAGCTGAGCAACAGGTGGCCCGCTTCGGTCAGTTGTGCTCGTCTACCACCACGGTCAAACAGGGGCACGTCTAACTGACGCTCCAAATTTTGCACCTGAAGACTAACCGCTGGCTGAGAAACATACAGGCTATCAGCAGCACGCTTAAAGCTTCCCTCTGCGGCGATCGCTTTAAGGATTCGTAATTGGTCGAGAGTGAAAGGAAGGTCAGACATGACGGCTAAACCTGAAAGGAAAAACAACCCAATGGGTTGAATTGATTAGAAAAACAATCCGGGGATGGGCAGGCCACACCTGAAAAAACTAGCAGGTAAAGGGTCTTTGTTCTAGAAAGCTTCATAAGCACAAGCTTTTGACGATGGTTTTGTTAACTAGACCTGCCCACTGAATGTCAGCAGACTCGGCTCTGGGTAAATTGAACTACGAAGAATCATAATAATCAGTGGATTCTAGGTCGATGGAAACGTTACAACACTCAATTCGCCAGTCCGGAGTTCAGTTCTGACATCCATCTTGCTGAAGTAAGTCGTTATTTAGTATTAGAGCATCTTATGAGGCGGGAGGTTGTTCAGGATTTTCTGAATTTACCAGGAATTGCGGGATTAGCCCTAATTGATGGGCGATCTCGTCCCTATTTCTATGGAATTGATCAAATCCTTAACTTTCAACAAAAAGAAGCACTGGCTCAAGGCATCCAACAGGTGGTGGAAACTACCCCCTCCGGATTTGAATTCTTTGAGTTTCAGTTTACTGAGCATCAAGTCTACATCTACAAATTAGAACATGGCATAATCCTTCTCGTTTTAACAGGGAACAGTCTGGTCACACAGACTTATAGTCGGGCGATCGAGTTGCTCAAGCGCGAGCTACAGGATGATATTGCGAATGCGATCGCCACCTTCCGTCTGCTGGCCGGAAATATCACCCTCTCCAATCAGGACTACTGGAAACGTCGTTCTGCCACTTCTTCAGCAAAAGAGCCAGCTTTAAAAGAACCCGATTTCCCAGCACCCAGTCACGATGTAGATACCCATTCCGGGGTGAAAGACAAACCCAACGGTGCCCAGAGCTACCCTAAAACACTCGACCCTGAGCCAGTTTCAAGCCCAATTCAGACTCCTGTTGTTCAGCAATCATCCCCGATTCCGAAATCTACTCAGGTCGTTGCAGCCCATCCGGCTAATTTGAAGGATCTGATCGCGGCTCTTAACCATCTGAGCCAGTTCACGACCCAGTATCTCGGAACCACTGTGATTACAAACTATTGGAAATCGACCCGTCCATCCGCCGAATGGTTAAGCTACTTCCAAGTTGACCGCTCTGCCCAATTCACCTTCTCTGGGCCAGAGTCCGCTAACCCGCAGGTGATCAGCCCTGAAGAACATCAACAGGTGCAGGAATGGGTTGCCGCATTTATTCAGCGGTGCTCTAAAGTCATTCGCGATTTTCCGCTCATCATTGAGCAGCGAGCGCTGGACGATCCACAAAAAACGCTCTTACTCCCTAACAAACCCTAAGCCTTCCCTCGCAATGTGTCTGGAGAAACTCCTCAATGGTTAAGACTGTTAGATTAGAACCCATCGCCCAAGAAACATCCGTTGAAACCAACGGCAATCTCTTATCTGTTCTCATTAACAAAGATCTGGACGTGTTGAGAGAGTGTGGAGGGCGCGGCATGTGCGCGACGTGCCACGTTTACGTAGTTGATGGAATGGAAGCCCTGTCTGCCATCAACCGCCGCGAGCAGCGCACGCTGGAAGTCATTACCTCTTGCAAGACCAACTCTCGTCTCGCCTGTCAGGCCAGAGTTTTAGCGAACGGTGTGGTGGTCGAGCTACCGCCCGGTATGTACATCAACTCGCTGCAAGATATTGAAGCCCTAATCGGGCGGCGGGCAGAGCAAAATCTTCTCCATCCTATTACGGGTCAGGTGTTAGTCGAAGAAGGCAAGCTGATTACGCGCTCTATCTTAAAACAGCTTGAAGCCACTCCTTCCTTTAGAGTTGGAGAGTTCTTCTCACACAGCAGCGATGTTTAACGTAAGCCTGTAACAAAGGGGGTGGTAGTGCGGCGCACTACCGCCCCCTTTGGATTTCAATGTCCTAACCAACATGGCCATAGCAGTCGAGGAGATAGTTAAGACAAAGGGGGTGTAGGGGCTTCGCCCCTAGCCAGGGGTTTCACCCCTGCACCCTGTCCTAACCAACTCCTTGGTTGCTATATATCTATATCCGGAAGATTGAGGTGATCTCCACAATGTCTTCTAAGAGCTGTGAAGCTTTTAAGCAATTTTAATATTAAGAATTATCTCTTTTATGATCTGGGGCATACTTAACAAAAAGTAACCCGGTCTGGAGAACTGCTCGATATGTTGAGCCAACTCGAACAATTAAGTTTTGCAGTGGATGGCCGCTATGCGACTGATTTTGAACTTCAGTTTATAGATGATTACGCTCAATCATTTAACTTGCGTTTGCAGACTTACCAGAAGTTACGCGCGATCGAGTCCACAGTCGTGCAGCAAGCCTATGACAAATTAAAATCGCAGCACGCTTCGTTTTTTCAGTTTGCGGGAAATGATTTGAGTCAGAAATGGAAACAAGACACGATTCGGGTGCTTCGCTATTCGGCTGTTGCCATGCTGATGAACGATACCGAAACACTTCAAGAGCGATTCCTGCTATGGTTTCAGACCATCATGCGATCGTTTGGCGTGCAGCGGAATTGCAGGTTGACGTATGAAGTCATGCAAGAGGTGGTAAAAGAACATCTCACCCCAAGTCAGGCCAACTTGTTTTGCCCCATTTTGGAACTCAATCGTCATTCTTTAGGCAAAGAGGATTAGCCATCGAATTCGCGTTAAGACAACCGTTTAGGGTGTCCTGTAATACCTGCCCCCAATTTTTAATGCAAAACCGGGCTTTTGGGAGAGCGGCGCGGCGCACCACTCTTCCAAAAGCCCGTTCATCGAATTCGCGTTTTTTATCTTTGACGCAGCGTCATTTCAGCGGTTTCGCTGGTTTGATTGTCGCGTCGTGCCGTAGCTTGCACAGTGTATTGCGTTCCCGGTACAGGTACGCGGGGACCAGGAACTTGAATGCGAAACTCACCACTGTTGCTGGCGCGCACCTCTCGATCCACCAACGTTTCACTGCCGATCGAGCCAAGGTCAACGCCAAACACAGACACTTTAGACGTCACCATAACTTGCACCTGAGCATTGGGCAAGGTTTGCCCGATCAGGACGAACCCATCCCCACTGACCTGGCTGCCGCTTTGAGGGCTAGTAAAGCGGGGCTTGAGTTCTGCCAGGGTTGTATTCGATGGAGTGGACGTGCTGCTGGAAGAACCAGGCGTTGAGGTACTGGGGGACGAGGCTGTGGGACTGCTGCTGTTAAATGCAAAGGGTTCAGCGGCAGCAGCATAAGTTGTTTGACCCTGTCGCTGCAATCGCCCAACCACCGCGCCATTGGTGACGCGATCGCCCTGTTGTATCCTCAGCGTTGCCACATACACCCCTGCCGATGTTTCACGAGCCGGAACATCACGCACCGTTCTACCATCTTGAATCAGCAGCGCAGAGACTTGAGCACCAGGAGTGCCAGTAATCGTGACGGTAAACGATGCACCTGTATTTTGAGAACGGGCTACGCCGCTGTGAGTCACAGACGTGATTTGCAGCGGTTGTGGCTGCTGTACACTAAACGACCAGTTTGTCGTTTGCGGCTGCCCACCGCTGTTGCGATATTGCACCTGTACTTGCACAGGGCCTGGTGGAAATGGCTGGTCGGGACGATACGCAAAAAAGGTTGATGTAATCGTGCTGCGGCTCGTTACATCCTGGCCGTTTACCAAAATGCGAACGGAACTGACATCGACTGAGGCACCATTTGCAGACTCAAATTGCCCTGAAATTGACGTATCTGGCAAGGCGGCTTGGCTGTTGCTAGCCGGATCTACATTTACAACTCGCTGGGCCAGCACGAGGGCAGGTGAGATGGCTGAAGTTAGTAATGCTCCTGTAACAGCTAGTAGCGTTAACCCTAAATTTCGCATAAACATTTTTAATTTGGCATAGAAAATTGGAAGCTATTTGTAGCCTCTGTGATATAGAGTCTAGAAGCTATTTCGATGTTCCATCTATTGCGATCGCATATAGCAATCTCAACTGAAATTTGAACGGATTGCAGGGATAAAACCTCCTATGCACAATCTATTTATGAATGCTATAGCTCAATTAACTTAAATGTAAAAGCGTGTTTTTTTAGAAACATCTCAAGACTAGCCCATGCAGAAGCGTGGAAATCCAACAATTCTCATTTTGAAACCGATTGCGGTTTTTGAACGC
>DATNPS010000222.1:0-55964 GCA_036703095.1 Crinalium sp.
AAGGTTCATTAATGAGCGATCGCACGGAGATTTGCTCCTGTTCTGCCAGAGGATGAGTTTCGGGCAGGGCGACGACCAGTGGCTCTTCAAAAATGGTGGTTAATCCAAACGTATCGTCGTCAATCGGGGGCCGCAGCAGACCCACATCAATTCGCCCGTCGCGTAACCACTGCAACTGTTGGTCGGTCGTCAACTCGCGAAGCGCTAAATGAATGGCCGGAAAAGCTTTGTGAAACTGTTGCAGAATCGATGGCAAAACATTGTAGGCGGCTGAACTGACAAACCCGATCGCCAGTTTCCCGACTTCGCCCCGGCTGGCCTGCTGGCCCATCTGAATTGCCTGGTCAAGCTGCTCAAAAATTTTTTGGCATCCTTCCAGAAAAAGGCTCCCCGCCTCGGTTAGCTGGACATTGCGTTTGGTGCGATGAAACAACGAGAAGCCCAGTTCATCTTCGAGCTGGCGGATTTGCTGACTGAGGGGAGGCTGCGCCATGTGCAGTCGCTCGGCTGCCCTTCCAAAGTGCAGTTCTTCTGCTACAGCCATAAAATATCGCAAGTGCCGCAGTTCCATGAGGTGTGCTATCTGTGTGCGCTATGAGCTAACCATCCAAGACTGGCAGGTGCTCTTATACTGGCAGTTAGGGCCGCCTGTTGAAAAATAGCACTTTAATCAAACTGCAATGCAACTCACTCAGTATCTTCATGCTGCCATTCTGGTTGCTGACCTGGAGAAGGCAGAGCACTTTTATGGAACCGTTTTAGGATTGCCTAAAGTAAACCGGGATCTCAAGTTTCCGGGAGCCTGGTATCAGTTAGGGGACTTTCAGATTCATCTCATTGTAGATAATACGTTTTCTAGCCAACCCCGCAATCCGGAAAAATGGGGGCGCGATCGCCACTTAGCCTTTGCTGTAGCCAACCTACAGGCCACGAAGGATCAACTCACGGAGCTGGGTTACGATTTTCAAATGAGTGCATCTGGACGACCCGCCCTGTTTGTCCAAGACCCAGACGGCAATATTATCGAGCTAGGTGAGACTAGCCCTTAGGAACGTGAATCCGACGAATGCGCAAGATCTTGTCCCGACCGACGCACGGGACAAGATCTTGCGCTATTTCAACCGCGCATCGCGATCGCAATTGTCAGAGTTCCATTACCATAAAAGTCATCGAAAACTGACAAATTACTTTTTATGTATTGGTTAATACAGAAAAACAGAAAATGATTTAAATTAAACATCGAAGCTAATAAATGACGCACTACACTGATATGCCTAAATTGACGAAATCGCAAATCACCGATGCTATGGCTCAGCACAAGGCCAATATCGCAGCTTCCCTGGCGCACCGCCTAGAAGTCGCCAGATCAAACAACAATCAAGCGCTCGTTGAGCAGCTAGAACGCGAACAGCGTCAGCTTTTGGCCGAATAGCTCCTAACTAGCTACTTAAGTCAGCTAGAAATCGGTGTAGGTGTTGCGCTGTATGCAATGTCTACACCGATTTTTGTACTAATCCTTTCCCAGGACAAGATTTTGGATTTTGCGTCGCCTTAGGCGGCGCAAAATCCAAAATCTTATCCCCAACCTTTTAGCGGGAAGGGAGTATATGACAGTAACGACAAAGACTAGGACGGGGTGCAAGGGTGGAACCTCTGTCTGGGGGCAAAGCTCCCACCCCCTTTGCTTTTCGATGTCCTAACGGATGTGACGACAGATACATCAGTTCTTGGGGCTTGAGCAGAGGCTAAGGATTACGGATAAATTAAAACCGAATTTTTAATTTGGAAAAGTGGGGCACTGCCGCACTTTCCCAAATTGAGTTTTGGGTTTTATTAAATCCACGATTTTAAGGTCGGGATGACGATGCTTGGGTAGCGGTTCCTTCTAAGGTCAGTGACTTTAAATAAGAGCCTGCAAACTTTTGGTTTTGGGCGACCCGCATGAATGCGATCGGGTATGAAATCGCAAACAGGGCCATTACACCGATTAGACCGATAACGTAGCGATGTAGCTTCATGATTCTGTTCCTTTTACGTTAACGGCAGGTACGGGAAAAAGGGATGCCAGGACATCACGGTTGCGGCGATGAGTAAGACAAACATCCAGAAAAATAGCGGATTTGTCTTAACGGCCTTGTGTTTCAACAACGCGTGCAAAATGGCCCAACTGACTAACCATCCGACCAGCAGCATGGTTTCCTTTCCGGTATAGCTGCCAATATTGCCATACATCGGGCTGGGATTGTGGCTACCGGGTATCCAACTGCCGATCGCCCAGACGACCGCCTCTCTTGCTTTTGAGGTATCAGACAGGTGATGGGTAATCATCATGGTGCAGCAACCGATTCCAGCGCTGATTAGAGCCGCAGCGGCTGGCCCCGAAACGACTGGTGGATTTTGTGAACCTGCTGCTAAGCCTTTGGGGAAATGGCGTAACCGTTGCCAGGCTGCTGCATAAATGGGAACAGAAGAACGATGTGATTGACGTAATACGGATCGAGTCATATGTCGAGATGATGAATAGTAGAAAATGTGAATAGCGACCTGAATATTTACAGCGCATGAAGCTTGGCAACGCCTAATCCTGTCACCAGCCCGCCCATGGCAAAAAACATCACGGCCATCGCTGCAATACTGGTGGCGGCAAGGACAGGACGATTTGACCGATCTAAAATGGCATCGCCATATTGCCAGAGAATCCAGGTGCAGGCTGCGCCCAGAGGCAGCGTAAACAGCACCGTAAATTCGTGATATTCCATCAAAACGTATTGTCCTAATGGGGTGACTTCTTTCAACCAGGCTCTTGCACCGCCAAACTCCATCGCAGCTCGATATCGCATGTAGGCCCAATTGCCAGAGGCGATCGCCAAAAACGCCAGACAGGTTGTCCAAAACATCAACGTTCGCATTTGCGGCACGACTTTGGTGGCTCCGCGCAGCAAAGGAAACGCCAAATGCCCTGCGTAAATCGCCACAATTGTGGCGAGCAGAGAACCAGTTCCGTGAATCGTTCCCATCCAGCGCTGCCAGGGACTAGGGTGCAGCAAATTGAAAAACGGCAAGAAGAGAAACAGCCCTGCCGATAAGATGCTCAGGCCATATACGCAAACTTTGGCAAGATCAAGCGTCCTGGGAAACTCTGAGGTTTCCCAATCCGGTGAATTGGCAGATTCCATAATTTCTAATTGAGATTAACTTGCAATAAAGAGATATTGTTCTGTTAATGATTAATATTGTCAATAGTGAAGCGCAAAATTGTTAGCTGCTGTTAAAAACGTGAATTCGATGAATGCGCGAAATGTTGTCTCATAAACGCACGGGGAGGCATATTCACGCCATTTCAGTCGCTTGAAAGACGCCTGGAATGGCGCGATCGAATGTACGTTAAAAATCTTGACCCATGACTCGGAAAGGATAGGGGAGCGAATTGCACTCGTTCCTAGACAGGAGCCTGGGAGTGAGGATAGACGCCTTTTTTGCCTGCTAACCACAGCCGATTTGTGGTGTGATCGGTTAAAGAAATGACAGGGTTTGTCAAATTTATTGAAAAAGATTTCTATTAGGTGCTAGGATTTCCTCAGTTGTCACGGCAGTGAGATGTGTTCCTCCGCTGATGCGGCTACCTTCTTTAGCATCAGGTATGCCCAGTTTGTGTCAGTAAATTAGGAGTTAAAACTACAGTGAAGGTCTTAGGAAACGGTTGGAGACGCTACTATCCAAACTGTTTAGTGAACTCGAAGACGAGTAAACATGATGGAAATGAGGATTGCAAAACAATTGATTCGATTCGCTCAAAAAACGGTATGAGTATTCAATTTGATGTTCTCTGGCTGAATGTCAGCCCCAGCCTAAAAGCACTCGATCGCCCATTGTTAAACTACTTGTCAAAGACCCTATCTATTGCGCAATGGGAATATTGCCAGAGTGATGATGAAGCGAGTTCTTTAGAAAAGGCGATCGCATTATTACACGAGTATTTGCAACAGCTTGATCGTCCTGTGCATTTAGCGGGACATGGGTTAGGTGGAGTTCTGGCGTTAAGCTATGCTCGTCGATATCCCAATCGAGTGCGATCGCTATCATTGCTGTCTGTTGCCGCTCAGGCGGCTGCTACCTGGCACGCACATTACTATGTGCAGCGTCATCTTTTAACGTCATTTTCTAAACCTCAACTACTAGCACATTTAGTTAAAAGTTTGTTTGGTGAGTTTGCGTCCTATCCAACCAAAGCGTTAATTTCTGCACTCGATCGAGATTTAAGTGTGTCACCCAATCTACATTCTCTGTTTGAGGTTGTTAGTTTGCCTAAGGCATCGGTTGCAGTTCCAATGATGGTGTGCGGCAGCAGCACCGATCCAATTGTGAGTCCAACTGAGTTGCACGCCTGGCACGCATATCTAAAACCCAGTGATGTGATGTGGAAGTGTCCAGATGGACGGCATTTCTTTCATTTTGCGTTTCCCCAACAGACGGGCGATCGCCTTTTAAAATTTTGGCAGCATATCAACGCTAAAGTTCCACCAGATCAACTGATCCGGGTTTAATATAGCCGTAGCCATCTGAATTAGGACGGGGTGCAGGGGTGGAACCCCTGGCTGGGGGCGCAGCCCCCACCCTCTTTGGTTTTCAATGCCCTAACCCATGTGGCTACAGCTATATCATGGGAATTCGATAGCGACATTTCAGCCGCGCGTCGCGCGGCTGAAATGTCGCTGAAAGACCTTATCGTTCAGCGATCGCCATGGATGAACTCATGACTTGTTTAATGTGATCGGCTAACCGAACCGACATCGCGACCACCGTTAGCGTCGGGTTGACCTGGCCTCCGGTGGGGAAAACGGCACTGCTGGCCACAAACAGGTTGGAAATGCCGTGAACCCGACAGTTCTCATCTACGACGCCCTGTTTTGGATCGGAGTGCATCCGGGTGGTGCCCATCAGGTGGTGAGCACTGCTGGCGGTCATGTAAGGAATGCCGTCTTCATCCCGCTCGACTTCTAAACGACCCAGCCCGGCTCGTTCAAATTCTTCTTTGAAGATGTCCTGCGCTCGTTTGATCGTTTGAATGTCGATCGGATGTTTCCAGCTCCAGGTCAGTTCAACTCGCTGACGACCCAGATAGTCGCGATCGCTCATCAGCGTCAGTCGATTGTTTGGATCGGGAACCTGTTCGGCAGAAAGGAACAGTTCGAAGGCATTGAAGATCCGATCTTTTTCGGGGAGATATGACCAACCACCTTTGTCTGCTGCGCTGAGATCTACTTTCGGCTGAAGGAATTTTTTCCAGGCTGTAGAGGCAACTTCACCCAGGCCACCAATCGCATTACCCACATGACTGGCCGCGTCTTTGGGCAGCTTCCCTTTGCGCAGCGATTGAGACAATGTGCGGAATGATTGAACTGCTTTAGAGCGATAGCCTGCTATGCGGGGATGAAGGAATCCAAAGACATTCATGATGCCTTCCTTGCGCACAACTTCTTCGGTTAGCGCCAAGCGGCCCATTACGGGTGTTCCTCGAACGCGCCGCAAATCATAGAGGTTGCAGGTGCTAAAGAACTCTGGACGGGAGGGATACCACATGCCGCCAAAGTAGCAGGGGTGATCCATAAAGAAACGCCCGACTAAATCATGCTGATTCCCTAATCCGTTTTTTTGAACTCGATTCGAGAGCAGCAGCAGTCGAGGAACTTCAAATCCGCCTGTCGCGAGAATAAAGATCTTAGCCGTGACGCCAAACTCTCGCCCCGGTGCAGAGGCAACCCGCAAGCGCGTGGTGTGGCTGGCGTCGTCGTTGGTTTCTATCTCCATCACGCTGGCATAGAGATAGGTGGTAATGTTGCTAGCTTTGCGAATAGTGTCGCCCAACTCCTGGCTAAAGCTGGTTAGCCGGGTGAACTGACACATGATGCTCTTGATGCGATCGCTGCTAAATTTCAGCGTAGGAGTTTGATCGTCCGCCCAAAATTCCGGGTCGTAGTTGTAGGGGCCAAGCCGACACATTTGCTGTGCCCGCTGGTAGTAGGAATCCATATCGGCGCGGCTAAAGGGCCAACCGCTGTAAGGAATCTCTTCGCGGGCTTCAAAGTCGGTTTGATTGAATGGAATAAACCGAGCACCTGTCTCCCCATTGCCGATCTGAATGTGCCAGATGTTAGACGTGCCGCCAAATTGACGGTTGTACGTCACTTCCATATCGGGATACGGCTTGGGTACCTTGCCTTTGCTGAGCGACTGAACCGTTTCGTCTTTTTCGAGTCCACCACTTTCCAATAAGCAGACTCGAAAATTTTGCTCGGCAAACTCAACAGCCAGTGTTAACCCGGCAGGGCCAGAGCCAACAATACAAACATCGGTTTCGATTAACTCGTCTGGAGGTAAGGTGCGGGCATCAATCAGCATAGCGACGAAGAAATATAGAGGGTAGGGGGTCGGACGGGTGGGGCAGCAGTCAGCCTGTAGAGACGCGCCATCGGCACGTCTCCAACCCCGTCAATGCATCATCGGGATGGTCTACCCCGATATTACGCATTTTGGGTAACGGCAAAAGAACCTTCTGGAGTAGATATTTGAGTTTTGAGATGGTCAGCCAAACGAGTAGCCAGGGCAACAATCGTCAGCGTTGGATTCGCGTAACCTGCGCCCGTGGGAAATACAGAGCTACCTGCAACAAACAGGTTGGAAATTCCATGCACCTGACAATTCTCGTCTACCACACCCTGTTTGGGATCAGGGTGCATTCGAGTGGTGCCGATGTGATGGTGAGTGCTGCCAAATCGGGGGAAGCCGCCTTCGATCTCGTCGCGAGATTGAAATTCGCCCAGGCCCGATTCCGCGATCGCCTCTCCAAATAGCGTTTGAAAACGGCTGATGCTGCGCAGATCCACATCTGTCCAGCGCCAGTGCAGATGAATTTTACGACGACCAAAGCGATCGCAGTCTTGACTAAGCGTAACTCGATTGTCAGGATGCGGAGCCTGCTCGGCCTGTGCAATCACTTCAAACGCCTTCAGCGTTTTTTGCACCTTAGGGCGGCGCGACCAACCTCCGTAGCGGGGGCTGTAATCGAATTCCAGCTTACGGGCGCGGCGATACGCATAAACGGCAATGTCATCCAAATCGGATAGGACATGGCTCAGGTGTTTCAACCCGTTCTTGGGAAGCTGGAAGCGGCGTAGAGCAGAGGTGAGCGTTCTAAACGAATTAACCGCTCTCGACTCGTAGCCTGCGGGTCGGGGAACCAGCATGACGCAGATATTCAATATTTTTTCGCGGCGGACAATCTCTGGGTTAATCGTCAGCTTGCCCATGACGGGTGTGCCGTTGACCCGACGCAGATCGTAGAAACCCGTAGTGTTGAACAGCGATCGCTGTTTTGGAATAAACACCCCAATCCGAAAACCGGGATGATCCATAAAGAAGCGGCCTACCAGGTCATTCTGATTGCCCAGGCCGCCCGATTGAACCCGATCGGAGGACAGCAACAGCCGCGCATTTTCAAACCCGCCCGTCGCCAGAACGAACGTGCGTGCCTTCACAAAAAACGCTTGATCGGGTGTGGACGCGACGCGCAGCCGCGTGACTGCATTAGCGGTTTCATTTGCTTCAATCTCCAGCACGTTGGCATTGAAATAAACCGTGACGTTGCTGGATTGGGCCAATTCTTCCCGATAGGTTTTGGGAAAGACGTCGCGGGGGCCAAACTGGAACACGCTGGATTGCAGGCGATCGCCCTTCAGTGGCAATGCTTTTGCGGTGGCATCTTCCCAGTCATCGGCAGCGTAGGTGTAGGGGCCAACGCCGCAGATGGTATGTGCCCGTCGATAGTATGGCTCCAGTTCGGTTTTGTGAATCGGCCAACCGCTGTAGGGAATGCCGTCACGCGCTTCAAAATCAATGTCATCGGGAGTGACATGCCGGACATTGGCGACCGTTTCCGTCGGGTCAACCTGAATGCACCAGAGGTTCGCTGTTCCCCCAAACTGGCGATCGCGCCCTGCGGTCAGCTCATCGGCAGGATAGCGATGTTTTGGATCAATAGAGCCTTCCAGGAGCGAGCGAGCGTCTGGAGTCGGCTCCAATCCACCGCTTTCTAACAGGCACACTCGAACGTGTTGTCCTGATAGCTCTTTTGCTAGCGTAATCCCGGCTGGCCCTGCGCCAACAATGCAAACATCCGCTTCAATGACGTTATCAGCAGGTAGAGTGCGGGCATCGATCAGCATAGAATTGTTGATAGTAACAACGACTTCAGCACATCCATTAGGAAGATTCATCGAGTGATGAAGTTCCTGCTTTAAACGCAGCTTGCGGGTATTTACGGCAAGTATGACCCGCTTTCACTGAATTCTTTGCAAATATAGCCGCTTCACTTCCATTAAGGTAGGGAAATTACGGTTTTTTGCTAAATCTTCATCTAGAGATGAACGCTATTTAACGTGAATTCGATAGCACGAATTCAGCCGTGCGTCGCGTGGCTGAATTCGCACAAAAACATGCCCCGCGAAGCTCGGGGCACGTTTTCGCGCGTTCGTCGAATTCCCGTAGTTTTAAGCGACAATGACGAACTGATTGGCGCTAATGCTGGGAGAGCCGCTAAAGGTTGCGATCGCCTTGGCCGCGCCCGCACCCACGCCATCAGCGTCGAATTGCAGCACGCCGTTGTTGTATAGGAAATTCGCGCTGGTGCCGACGGGAGTTGCCCCGTTAACCAGCACGCCCGTAGCCGCTGCTACGCCATTGCTGAGCCGAACGCCAGCCGTCAAGCCACCCCCAAATCCAGCCGCAGAGATTTGCAGAAAATCATCGCTGCCAAAGTCGGTAATTGTGTCGCTGCCGTGATTTGAATTGCGATAGACAAACGTGTCCACGCCGCCATTTCCGGTCAATTTATCGGCCCCTCCTGCACCTTCCAGAATGTTGACACCGCTGCTGCCCGTGAGGCTGTCTGTGTAAGCTGTTCCGATCACGTTTTCAACGCTGGTTAGCGTAGCACGGCTGGCGATGCCGTTGTACCAGCGATCGCCCATTTTGTCGTAGCCAGTACTTTTAGGGTGAATGCCATCAGGATTGAGGTCGCTGGTACTGAGTCCACCCCCTGCATCTACAAACGCGACGGCTTTGCCCTGTGATTTCAAGGTATTCACCAGACCGGGTAGGCTATCGTTAAAGCTCTGAGCAATCTCGTTGCGATTGGTGCCGGGTTTGTCGATGGGGGCGATCGAGGATACAACCACCAGCGTATTGGGCGATCGCGTGGCAATCACATTAATCAGGGACGTCAGACTGGACTTCATTTTGTTGACAGCCTGGGCGACATCCGTTTGATTCGTGGTGTCGTTGGTGCCTGCCATCAACAAAACGACATCGGGCTTATAGGTTTCAAAATAGCCCGTCTTGTCAATCACCCCTTTGATTTGAGAGATGGTGTAGCCCGGATTTCCCTCATGATTGCGATCGAAATTAGTATCCGGCCCGTTGGATTTAGAGCCAACCAGGTCGATGCTAAATCCATCTGCCACAAAATCTCGATAAAACTGAATGCGGTAGGCTCCGGGATAGCTCGGTTCTTTGTGATCACCCGATGTAATAGAATCGCCCAGCGGCAAAATTTTGGGTGTATCTAATCCACCATAAATGGGTTTTAGCGCCTTGCCTGTTGCCAGGTTGACCACCACGCCTTTTGATAGGGCTGAATAATCAACCGTATCGTTGCCATCGCCACCATTCAACGTGCCGCTGTTGGATGAGCCATCTAGCTTATCGTCTGCGCCATTCAACGCCACCTGGAAGCTGCCAACACTGCCTGCTGCCGCAAAATTGCCGTTGATATCCTTAACCTGGTTGGTTTGGAGAGAAAGGGTGTACGTGCCGTTGTCATCGGCGCTCCAGCTACCGCCTCGTGCGCCGATTCGATAGGTTGCTGTTCTGGGCGTGCCGTTGCTGTTGGTGTCGATGCTAACGAGCGTCGCCACCTGGCTAAAGCCTCCTGGCCCGGTCACGACCACATCGTTGGCATCTAAGCTGGTGATGTCGATTCCGGCATTGTCGCTATAGGTAATCGTGAATGTCGCATCTCCTCCCCCGGCGGCGATCGCAGGCGGTGTCAAGCTGGCGGTGGGTGGAATTGTATCCGTTGGCGTGGGGGTACCGCCGCTAGGGGTTGGAGTCCCACCTACAGGTGTAGGCGTGTTCCCGCTGGGTGTAGGAGTACCTCCCACAGGAGAGCGAACGGGAATATTGACATTAAACTTGCCGAGCGCTCCGGCTTTAACGGCATTACCACTCAAGTCTTTGACCTGTTTCGAGCGCATTGAAATGGTGTAAGCGCCGTTGTCCGCCGTATCCCAAATGCCGCCCGCCGCATTAATGCGATACGTGATCACAAGGCGTCGGTTTTTGCGCTCCGCTTTGATGCCAGCAACACGAGATAATTGCCGGAATCCGTTGGGACCTGTGATCAGCAAATCTTGAGCGTTAATTGAGCGCCGATTCAGGCCACGCTGGTCGGTATAGATCACCTTAAAGGTGTAAAAGCTGCCTCCCGACTGGAGCACATCTGTTTTGATCAGTTTAGCTTTGGGCGCGATCGCGTCTCGTATTTGTTTCTTAGCCACGATGTTAGATTGATCAGAATCAGGTTTAGAAGAGTGAATAATGCGAAACCGTCGTCTTATCGAAGATGACATGGGCGATCGGCTAAATAAGCTGCTAATGCCCAGTTGCGTTCTTGCGTTACTGCTCATGCGTTGCTCAATCAAAGTCAAGATGGTGTATCTGTGATGATGTTGTCGATTTTTCAGGAGATGGCAATGCCGTGCCGAGAATAGCACATAGCCATCAATCGAAACCTTACACGAGTAACCCAGATGAACTCAGAACGAGCGTTAGAGCTTCTGTAACACCCTGTCTCAACCGTTAACCCAACCGTCGAGACGGCAGTATTACGCCACGATGCTAAATTGACTAGCCGTTAAGCTCGGCGAACCGCTCAAAGTGGCAATTTCAATCGCTGCTCCGGCTCCAGTCCCGTCAGCATCAAAGGAGAGTACACCACCGCTATAGAGGAAGGTTGCTCCCGTTCCAACAGGGGTGTTGCCATTCACAAACGTGCCCGTTGCAGATGCAACACCTGCCGCTAGCCCAATGCCAGCGACGAGTCCGCCGCCAAACCCAGAGGCGGAAATCTGAATAAAGTCGGAGTTAGTGAAATCGGTAATCACATCACCACCGTCATTGAAGCTGGTATACACAAAGGTATCGACACCGCCACCACCCGTTAGGCGATCGCTACCGCCGCTACCATTGATGACGTTGTTGCCACTGGTGCCAATGATGGTGTCATTGAAAGTGGTTCCCACGACATCTTCAATGTTGTTAACGACATCAGGAGCGATCGCGTCGTACCACAGATTACCGAGCTTGTTATACCCGGCAGCCGTGGGGTGAATGCCATCTGTGGTTAGATCGCTAACGGATAGTCGGCCACCTGCATCCACAAAACCGACTTTTTTACCCTCTTTTTGCTTCGTGGTAACAATCCCAGGAATTTCGGCGTTGTAAGCCTGTAGTCTTTGTCGTCGGTTACTATCTTGGGTAGGGGCGACACTGGAAACGACTAGCTCCGTATTGGGTAATCGAGAAACGATTTCATCGATTAAGGTACTCAGATCCGTTTTCATTTGGCTGAGAGAGCGATTGTTCGTACCGTTCGTGTCATTGGTTCCAATCATCAACAGTACGACGTCTGGATTGTAGGATGTCAAAAATCCAGGATTGTCAATCAGTCCAGTAATTTCATCAATTCGCCAACCGGGATGTCCTTCGTGGTCGCGGTCAAAATTGCTGTTAGGTCCATTGGCCTGAGAACCAACAAAGTCAATGCTGAACCCATCACCTGAAAAGTCTTGATAAAGTTGAATGCGATATGCGCCGGGCACCGGGTTGGTTGTATGTTCACCAGCGGTAATGGAGTCGCCCAACGGCATAATCTTAGGACTTGCAAGGCTGCCAAAAATAGGACCCTTGTTGAGATTCAGTAAAATGCCACTGGAAAGAGCAGAATAATCAATGGCTTCAGTGGTATTGCTGCCGTTAATTGGACTATTGGAGACACCTCCAGCAAAAATGTTGACGTTAAAGGTGCCTAAAGCGCTAGAGGCTGCAAAGTTACCATTGGTATCTTTAACTTGATTAGCTTGGAGGGTGATGGTGTAAGCACCACTGTCAGTAGCATTCCAACTGCCACCAGGTGCAGCAATTTGGTAGGTGGCGGTGCGAGTTGCGCCGTTGCTGAGGTTGTCAACAGCAATCAAACTTGCCGTTTGACTAAATCCATTAACCCCAGTCACTAGGATGTCACTAGAGTCAATTGAGGCAGTATTAATTGCCACATTGTCGCTGTAGGTTACTGTAAAACTTGTTGCTTTAGTGCCTGCTGTAACCTGAGAAAACGACAATGTTGCAGTTGGCAGAATGCCGTCTGTCGGAGTGGGGTTGGGAGACGGCCCCGGAGACGGTGATGGCCCTGGAACAGGAGATGGCCCCGGAGACGGTGATGGAGATGCGGGGAGCGTGACGGCAAAATTGCCTAGTTTCCCTGATTTAACGAAATTCCCTTGTTTGTCGCTGACCTGCTTGCGCTGCATCGAAATGGTGTAAAGGCCATTGTCGGTTGCGTCCCAGGTGCCGCCAACCGCAGCCATGCGATAGGTGGCAACCACGCGAGTTGCACTGCGGTTGGAAGTAAGACCAACGCGGTTTGCCAGCTTGCGGAAGCCGCCTGGCCCCGATACCAAAATGTCTTTTGAATTAATTGTCGTTTTTTTAATTCCACCCTGGTCGGTATAAATCACCTTGAAGGTGTAGGTGCTGCCAGGAGTAGTGATGTTGGCTTTGACGAGTTTTGCTTTAGGAGCGATCGCATCACGTCCACCGGATGTAGCTTTGACTGGATCAAACCCAGTTTGCGAAGAGCCTTTAAAGTTAAACGTTGGATTGAGACGCTGGCTAGAAGATTGACTAAACAGATGGCTGACACCCAATATTGCTCTACTGTTGCTGACGGTTGGCTGCTCAATGGAAGCCGAGTAATTAGATGTCATACGTTGGAATTAGCCTCCATTCCTCTGCGCAAAATACACACTTGGGACTTTAACTCAGTCACGGAACACAATTTAATGTAAAACTCAAAAGCTTTGATAGCTTTCCTTAGAGCGTTCACATTCAATCGTGTCTAGTCGTTTAACAATGGTTATAAGAGAATGATTGGATTGATTAAGAAAAGAGGGGGCTAACTAGTAATTTCAGTGAAAACCACTAAATGCCTTTGCAAACTATAGCGGTCGTAATTTATTAAACGATAGTGAAAGCAACGGTTTTTACTGAATCTTCAAGTTGCAATGAACTTAGGATTGAATGCAGTGAAATTGGGAAACACGCAATACAAGCAATAGGAACTCTTAAACCTCACACCTGCCTCACTTGCAGGGGCGTTTCGCGCTTCTGCACATGAGGCAAGCTCTGAGAAATATAGCAATCGAAGGGTTAGTTAGGACGGGGTGCAGGGGTGGAACCCCTGGCGGGGGGCGAAGCCCCCATACCTCTTGTCTTAACTGTCTCAACGGTTGCTATATAAACAATAGGAAAAGGAGGCAGTTACCAAGAAACAGTGATACAGACGACTGCATCCCGTAATCCTTGATCTGCCTCCCCACGTTGACCCCAAACTTAGCTCGGTGTCAATCAGGCTCTCCTTTCATCCACTGGAGAACCTGCGAGTTGAGCATTATGCAATGATGCTGATGCGATTCGCGGTAAGTGCAGGGCTACCCGTTAGCGTGGCGATCGCCACTGCTCCCTGAGCACCTGTACCGTCCGGGTCAAAGCTCAGCACGCCACCGCTATAGAGGAAGTTTGCGCTGGTTCCAACCCGTGTTGAACCACTGACAAAAGTACCTGTTGCCGATGCCGCACCGCTCGCCAAGGCCACACCAGCGACCAAACCGCCACCAAAACCAGATGCAGAAATTTGGAGGATGTCGCCTGTGCCAAAGTCAGTGATGGTGTCTGCGCCATCGTTAGGGCCGCGATAGACAAAGGTATCTCCGCTGCCTCCTCCGGTTAAAGTATCAGCACCACGGCCTCCTTCAATCACGTTGGCACTGCTGTTGCCGACAATAACGTCTGCAAGACCTGTCCCAACAATATTTTGAATGCCAGTCAGACTGTCTTTATCCACCAGGGCATCAAACCACTTGTTGCCGACCTTGACATGTCCTTGCGAGGTTAAGTTGATGCCATCTGAGATTAAGTCGCCTGTGCTCAATGCGCTGTTGATGTCAACAAACGACACATTTTTGCCTGCTGCTGCTGCATTTCCTACAATGCCAGGAATGAGAGCATTGTAATCAGCAGCCAGTTGATTGCGTAGCGGGTCAGTGGTGTTGGCGGGTGGAATTGAGCCGACTAAAAGCTGCGCATTGGGCGATAGCTTCGCCATAATGCTGTCGATTAACTGCTCAAGCCCCGATTTCATATCGACCAGTGAGGTGCTGCCCGTATTGGCACTGCCAATGATCAAGAGCACCACATCTGGATTATTCGTCGGAAATGCTCCCGATGCGACGACATTATCCTTCATCTGCTGAAGGGTGTTGTTCGTTCCGGTGTACGCTTCGTTTTGGGTGTCTCCACCCAGCCCTGATACCCCAGATTGGTCTTGAGAACCGACGAAATTCAAATCCAAACCGTTCGCTAAAAACTGATTTCGCAGTTGAATGCGGTATGCGCCCGGAGAGGTCGGCGTCGCTGTATGCTGCCCTAACGTGATGGAGTCGCCCATCGGCATAATTTTGGGTGTCTCTAATCCACCGTACACGGGCTTAAAGACGGTGTTTTGATCCAGATACGCAATAATGCCTTTGCTGAGTTGGGAATAATCAACCGTGTTGACGCTGCCATTTCCGGTGACGGTGTTGTCGCCTGCGGTGCCCAGAATGGCTCCTGGTGAATTGCTGGCCGGGGATGACGTATTGCTGACTGGAATGAAGTCAATATAGTCAAGGCGTGCAGATTCCAGCGTACTGACGGTGCCAGGAGCAACCTGCTTTCCTTGAAGCGTAATCGTTGCACCTGGGGAGAGTTGAACTCCGCTGATGGAGTATCTGGCAAAGCTTTGCAGATTAACGTTGCTGGTTTCAAAATTTTTGTTGAATTGCCAGGTGCCATTCGGCACAGGAACTCCGTTTACCAGCAGCTTGACCTCAGAGGTACCGTCATTTTCGTCAAAATATCCGACAACCAGATCGTAAGTTCCTGCTGGGCCATTAAATGTGGTGGTAGCGGTTCCAGTCACATCTTGTCCGGTCGTGGTATTCAAGCGAATGATAGTACCACCCGATGCAATGGCAGAAGCCTCTGTGACGTAATTGGTTAACTGAAGTGCTTCTGCTTGTAGTCTGAACGGTTTGAGCAGAACTTGGAATTCGCCGATCGCCGTTTGAGCGGCAACGTTGCCATTGATATCGCTAACTTGATTGGGCAATAGAGACACGCTATAGGTGCCGTCTTCTAACGCATCACCATCCCAACTGCCACCTGGTGCATTGATTCGATAGGTAGCCGTTAGGGCACCGCCATTTCCTGCCGGGTTGACCCGCACAAAATCAGCAAGCTGGTTGTAGCCATTGGGGCCAGTAATCCTTACGTTGAGAGAGTTGAGACTGGCGGCGTTAATGCCAGCATTATCTGAAAAGGCGATCGTGACATAGGCGGCACCGCTGTCAAGGTTAAAAACAGGTGCGCCAGCTAAGCTTGCTGTTGGTGCGGTGTTTTCAATCGTAACGGCGAAGCTTCCAATGGTGCTGCTGGGAGTTGTGTTGCCCAAGAGGTCGCTGACTTGCCCCGGTTCGACTGAAACGCTGTAGCTTCCAGCATCGGCGCCATCCCACTTGCCGCCTGGAGCGGTAATGCGATAAATGGCGTTACGAGGGGTGCCGTTGCTGTTAGCGTCAACGCCGACAAAGGTGGCAAGCTGGTTAAAGCCGTTTGGCCCGGTCACTCGCACATCGCCAGTACCCAGCGTCGTCACGTTGACTGCTTCATTATCGGCATACGTGACGGTGAAATCGTAGGTAGTGGCTCCAGAATTAGCAATGTCGCTTCCGGTTAGCCGTGCAGAGGGAGGAATGGTCGTCGAGGCGATGTTAAAGCTTCCCAGCGAGGTTGCAGTGGCTGCCGTTCCGAGCGTATCGGTTACCTGGTTGCCCAGAAGGGAAATGGCATAAGCGCCATCATTGGCACTAGTCCATACGCTGTTTGGGGAGTTAATGCGATAGGTGGCGGTGAGGGGAGTGCCATTGCCTGCGGGGGTAACGCTGACCAGTTGAGCCAGTTGGCTAAATCCATTTGGCCCGGTGACTTGAATATCGCTGCTGTCTAAGCTAGCGGCGTTAACAGCGGTGTTATCGGAATAGGTGACGGTGAAGGTGTAGTCACCTGCACCCGTGGTGCCACTACCCAATGCAGCGGTTGGGCCGGGGTTAGGAATGGCCGCCAGGATGCCTTTGCCGAGCTTGCCCGGTTTAACAAAGTTGCGGCTATTGTCGCTAATGCGGCGTTTGATAACGGATACGTTGTAAAGTCCGTTGTCGCTAAAGTCCCAACTGCCACCCGGAGCGAGGATGCGATAGGTGGCGATCGCCTTTGTTCCCTTTTTGTTAAGTCGGGGTTTGCCGACCAGTCTGGCGACTTGGCGAAATCCGTTTGGCCCTGTGACTAATAAGTTGCGTGAGTTGATGCTAGTTTTCTTAAGGCCCAGGTTGTCAGTATAAACAACTTTAAAGCTGAAGCTGGTTGTGCCCTGAGCGGTGATTCTGGAACTGACCAGTTTTGCTTTGGGAAGAATACGATCTGCCATAGTTCAAAGAGGAGGTGAATAGATGGAATTGTCAACGGCTGTTGGGGGCGGTATATCGCGATCAAAACGGTATAAACAGACGCGTCACATCTGCTAAGGCTTGCGTCAATCAAGCATTAGTGTCTTGAAAGCTTAGGATCAGGGATGAATTAAAACCAAGTTTTTTATTTTGGGAAGTGCGGCCCTGCTGTACTTCCCAAAATTAAGTTTCGGGTTTTATTAAATCCGCGATTTTTAGAGGTAGCTGCTATCCACGCTGATTAAAAGATGAATGACCTAGATTCCTACGAAGACGCACATGCAGTAATGTCCTCGGAGTGGGCTTTATACGTAGGCATGATGAGGAAGAACAACTGGGAGTCTAGGAAAGCACATCAAGATTGCGTAAGTTCACGCTAATCCTGTGTTCAATAAGGTATCAACACGTACGAGATAACGCTAGGGATATATGCATGATTCACTTACTCTTCACTCATTGGCTATCTTGGATACTAAATTTGTAAAGCTCAAATAAAGCCTATTCTGGTTTGATTGCCGATCCAGTCGGCCTTTCGTCCCTAGCGCTATTTCAGCCGCGCGTCGTGCGGCTAAAATGGCGCAAGAAAGTGAGTTGTGTATTGAGCGGGGCACGTTTTGGCGCGTGCGTTGGATTCACATATATAGCGATTTTCAACCGCTTAAAACCCGGTTGTTGGTTTAAGAACTGCGCTCTGCGCGGCTCCCAAACCAACAACTGTAGTTCACCCAAGTGAGAAGCGCTATATGATCGTTCTTGACCAGATGAGGTATAGATTGCAGGGGTGTCCCTGTCTGGGGTCACAGTCCTCCACCCCATACCTCGCTTGCGTGAGAATCGCTATATCTATAATTTCTGTTCTTGAGAATACAGAGTTTGTTCGTTAGCTAGGTCTCAATTGAATGGGAGTCTCTGTGTAAACCGCTGATGTGTCTGATCGAATTCCTGGATTGCTAGATTCAACTCGGCTTTTGTTTGATTTGCAGCGGGGCAATGAGATTGCTCAACGCCTTTCAGGTTGCCTGGAGCCAGATGCGATCGCCCGTTGTGTTACCGACGGCCTGGTGGATACCTTTGGCTGCGCCTTTGCGCGTATCTGGTTGGTCGAACCGGATGGCGCAACCTTGCGGTTGGTGGCATCGTCGGGAATGTATACCCATCTGGATGGAGCATTTGCCAGGGTGCCGATGGGGGCGTTTAAGGTGGGCAAAATTGCTCGGAATCGAGTGCCTTTCTTAAGCAATAATCTGGCCGATGAAGCCTGGGTCAAAGACCGGGATTGGGCAATCGCCAATCATATTAAAGGCTTTGCTGGATATCCGCTGCTGGCGACCGAAGATCGGGTGATCGGGGTTTTGGCGACCTTCAGCCACGATGCGATGGCTCCCGAATTTTTAGAAGTGCTGCAAAGTTTGTGTGCGGCTGTAACGGTGGCATTAGATACGGCACTGCACTATCAGTACGAAAAAAGCAAGTGGCAATCGGGGGGGCAGGGGGCGATCGCTGAGAAGCTATCTCTATCGGATCAGCTTGCGGCACTGTTGCGTCCTGCTCGATTGGTGCTGATGGGGACTGAGCAACCGCTGACACCGTCTCTCACGTATCTCTTTTTGCATGTGGCGGAGGTGCTGAATCGGCTGCAATGCTCATACTGTCGGCTCACGTATGGGCCTAGCTTTGTCGCATTAGAGGCGATCGTGACCACACCAAAGGAGGCAGATCATGGCATTCGCGACTGGATGCATTCTGCCTTTGGCGATTTGTTGTTTATGGCATCGTGTTTGGGTGGAATGCTACAAACTCAGGCGGGAACGCATCAAGCTGGAACACATCAAACAGCCGTACAGGTGTTGCTGAAATTGCCGTATCCCCGCTGCATTTTAGGCACTCCAGTGCGCATTCAGTGTCGCTTTGCCGTGTTGCAGATGGCCTTTACGCATTTGGCCCACCAGGCCGGATTCACCGTTGTCGAGACAGACGATAAGACAGTGCCGCTGCTGACGGATGACGTGGCGCAACTGCAAACCGCTAAGCCTGTGATCTGGATTCAGCAAGACGGTCAACCGTTGCCCAAAGGGGTAACGGCCAAAGTGAATTTGTCGGTTGGCCTGGAGGAATTACGAGAGGCGATCGCAGCCGTGATGCGAGGCGAATCATGGGGCATTGAGGCGGGGAATGGGGAATCGCTCATGCTATCGGAACGAGAGCAGGAAATCATGAGTTTGCTGGCTCAGGGATTGCGCGATCGCGATATTGCCAGCACGCTGATCATTAGCGAGAGTACCGTTAAATTTCACATCAACAATGTCTTGACCAAATTGAAGTCCCGCACTCGCTATCAAGCGCTTTATCAGACCATTGTGAACGGTTGGATTCAAAATCCCAAACCTCTGTAGACCTGTACAGCAGTTCTCATTTTGAAACCGATTGTGGATTTTGCAAAACCCGCAATTGGTGGAATGCAAGCTCGCCGCAGATGAACTTGCATTTTCATTGATTTGCATCATGAGAATTGCAAGAAATGGACAGCCGTAGCTGACCCTATAGAACGGGGTGCAGGGGTGGAACCCCTGGCTGGGGCGAAGTCCCCGCACCTCTTGGTTTTTCAATCTGCTAACGGATGTGGCGACGGCTATATCATTACAATTGAACTCCACATTGGTAAGCGCAGGGCAAAACGGTATGGAAAAACTGACAGCCGATATCCTGGTAGTCGGTGGCGGCACTGGCGGAACGGCTGCGGCGATTCAAGCGGCTCGGCGGGGTGCTCAAACCATTCTGGTCAGCGAATTTCCCTGGCTGGGCGGGATGTTAACGGCGGCGGGTGTGCCTGCGCCCGATGGCAACGAACTGAACGCCTTTCAAACAGGGCTGTGGGGTGCTTTTTTACGCGAGCTAGAGCAACGCCAGCCAGATGGGTTAGACCACGCCTGGGTGAGCTTTTTTACGTATGATCCTCAAGTGGGTGCGGCTATTTTTGCGGATTGGGTCAAAGCCTTGCCTAATCTGCATTGGATTAGCGGCCAGGTGCCGCTAGACGTAGAACGACAGGGCGATCGCATCACCGCCGTTCGATTTTCAACGGTAACGGTTGAGGCGACGATCATTCTGGATGGGACTGAACTGGGCGACCTGCTGGCCTTGGGGGATGTGCCCTATCGCTGGGGTTGGGAGTGGCAATCTGAATGGGGCGAACCCAGTGCTCCCGTAGAGGCGAATGAATTAACCGATCGCTATCCGGTGCAGGCTCCCACCTGGGTTGTGGTGTTACAGGATTACGGATTGGACGCGATCGCCCCTGAGATTTCCCCGCCGCACCTGAATGACCCCAGCCAGTTTTTAGGAGCCTGGGACGGCTATGGGTCAGAGCAATTTTTGAATTACGGTCGCTTACCGGGCGATCGCTTTATGTTGAACTGGCCGCAACGGGGCAATGACTATGGCGATCGCCTGCATCGACTGATCCAATCGCAAACGGCGCGCCACGCCTTTTTTCAGGAAGCTCGCTGGCACGCTCAGGGCTTTGCTCGCTTCATTCAAACTCAGCTCGGCCCACGCTATGGCCTGGCGGAGGGCGTGTTTCCCTATTACAAAGGATCGTTGGGCGGCGGTGCGTATGCCCTTTATCCCTATTTTCGGGAGAGCCGACGCGTCAGGGGATTGGTGACGGTGCGCGAGCAAGATATTCTTCCCGTGTCAGAGGGGCGGGTGGCGGCACTGCCGATGAATGCGGCAGGTCAGGTCACGGCGATCGCACTGGGTAACTATGCCAATGATCATCACTATCCCGGCTACGATTTTCCGCTCAAGCCTAAATCGATCCGCTGGGGCGGTCGCTGGACGGGAACGCCATTTACATTGCCCTATGGCTGTCTGGTGCCAGAAGCGGTAGACGGACTGCTGGTTTGTGAGAAAAACATTTCGGTGTCTCACATTGCCAATGGTGCCACTCGCTTACAGCCGACCGTCTTAGGCATAGGTCAGGCTGCCGGAATGGCCGCTGCGCTGTGCGTTGAGAATCACTGCCAGCCTAGAAACCTATCCGCTCAGGTGCTTCAGCAGGCGTTGATCTCGGATGTTGAAGCACCGATGGCGGTCGCTCCCCTGTTTAATCTGCCGCCTACCCATCCAGACTGGCTGCACTGGCAACAGTACTATCTGACGCATCCAGACGCTTATCCTGTCGATGGCTATTGTCCAATCCAGTCAACGTCATCCATAAGCAGCGGTACAGCTCAGGTCGAGCTACCGCAGACATCTGGTGATGCAGCCCGTACAGAGTTTGCTGGACTGTTTGAACGTCGAAATGAACAAGACTATGGCTTAACGCTAACCGCTCCCGATGAACTGGCTGGGCTTACGGTGAATCTGGTAACGCTGGATGCCGAGTGCGATCGCCAGCTTCAGCACTATCCCTCAGGGCAACCCATAAAGCTAGTTGGAACGTTAAACCGCTCAGGAAATTGGATTAGAGTGGCATCTATTCCTGAATAGCCCGTATTTTTACGGAGAACATGTGTAGAAATGTAAAGTGTCGGCCTGTAAGCTCTTGCCAGATAATATATACTGGTCTAAAGATTATCCTAAGAAATTATTAGGGTTATTAAAACTCAGATTGGTGGATTAGCAATCCACGGCTCTACCCGCCAAAACAGAGGCATCCTGTTTTGTGTGCTCTATCGAACAATTTTTATCTACCGCACTGAGTGTATGAGTTGAAGCTCATCGCAGTGGTTATACGTGAACGAATCTATTCCGCGATTGCGGTCTAAAGTTTAGAGAAGAACATGGGTGCAGTGCTCGTCACTCAACGATTTTGATGATTTAGATCGTGATTGAGGTGAACTCATCTGGGTTGAGTATCGCTATTATTTCCCATCCATCATTCCAATTTCAGGCTACTCGTCGCGCTATAGCAATAGTCCGTTAGGACAATTAGCTGTAGTACCCATTCTCTTGGTGTTGCGATGATGAATGAGCAATACAGTTTTATTCCATTGTTCATTCAAACATCACACAAAGTACAGCAAAAAAGATTTTATTTTGTACTGAACTGGTGAGGCAAGGAAGAATTTTTAAACGTCTGGCCTCTCTTTAAAGAAGATATGGCGGGCCGTGTGAGCCTTGCTGTCTCTGTTAGCTGTGAATTGGATGTAATGAATACGTTTGTTAAACATCTTCAAACAACAAGTCAAATGCAGTTTACTGGTTGTTTGGAAGTGCAGGTATCAAATCAGCCTAAACGACGCTTATATTGTCATACGGGTCGCCTGGTCTGGGCGACTGGAGGAACGCATCGGGTGCGGCGATGGCGACGATGTTTGTCGGTTTGTTGTCCTCAGTTGAATTTGAAGACACTCCGACTTCAGGAGGCGTTTCAGCATCAAGAATGGGAGTATTGGCTGCTCACAGATTTAGTGAGGCAGCAGCAGGTGACGCGAGAACAGGCGATCGCCCTGATTGAGATGGTGCTGACCGAAACTATTTTTGACGTTATTCAAGAGTCGCAAATTGGCGGTTTACACTTCATTGCCAGCTATCAGAACTATTTAAAATCACCGATTGCTGTTTTTAATCCAGCTCAAATCACCCAACGCTCACAAGCCCTCTTCAACACCTGGAGCGATTTGGGCCTGATGGAGCAATCTCCGAATCTAGCTCCCGTGATCAGCAAACCTGACGAATTGCGCCAGCGGACGTCACCCAAAACGTATCAACTGATGATGGATGCGATGAACGGAAATGCTACGTTGCGGGAATTGGCCATTGTCATTCGGCAGGATTTGATAACGCTGGTTCGTTCCCTGCTGCCTTACATTCGTCAAGGCTTAATCTCACTGGTTGAAATCCCCGATTTAGCCACATCCAACACCTTTACAGCATCCAACCAGCCAGTTGTAAAAAACGCGACTGGAGCCAGAATTGTGTGTGTGGATGATAGCGTGCGCGTGTGTCAGGAGGTCGGCAGCATTTTGACTCAGGCAGGCTACCAGTTTATTAGTGTTCAAGATTCGATTCAAGCGTTGCCCATTTTGTTAGAAAATAAGCCCCATTTGATCTTGTTGGATCTGGTGATGCCAGTAGCGAACGGCTATGAAATTTGTAGCCAGATTCGCAGAATTTCTGTATTTCGGCAAACGCCCATCGTGATCTTGACGGGAAAGGACGGCATCGTGGATCGCGTGCGAGCCAAGATGGTGGGAGCGTCCGATTTTTTAGCGAAACCTGTAGAGGCCGCAAAACTTCTTTCAGTGGTGCAGAAACACTTGATGCTGAATTTAGAGTACGACACAGCTACAGCAGAGATAAAAGTTCAACCACAGTTGGGGTAGCCCATGAGAACCATTTTATTAGTCGAAGACAGCGTGACAGAATCTGCAATTTTGACACGCTATTTGCAACAGGCTGGTTTGTCGGTCGTCAACGCCAAGAGTGGAGAAGAAGCACGCAAAAAGCTAGATCAAGCGAAACCTGATTTGATTGTGTTAGACGTGATACTGCCTGGCCAAAGCGGCTTTGAGCTGTGCCACGAGTTGAAAACAAATCCAGGTACTAGCCCCATTCCAGTAGTGATTTGTTCTACAAAAGGAACGCCGACTGACAAGATGTGGGGATCGATGTTAGGTGCAGATGCGTATCTTCCTAAACCTGTCAATCAGCAAGAGTTTTTGCAAACGGTTCAACAATTAATGCAGTAAAGGTAATGCAGTGAATGCAGTAAAGGTAATGCAGTAAAGGTCGTTATGACTGAAAGCCAAACCGTCAGCCAAACCGTTGCTAAATCTCAACTCTTAGCTCGGGCAAAACAGGGTGATCCCCATGCGATTACTCAACTGATGAATAGCAGCCTTCAGGCGAAAGGCATTCAGACAACGGTGTTTCGACAGAATGACTGTTTAGAGATTTTGCTGGAAGCTAAAGCCATTCCAAATCCAACGGTCATGATGGCGTTTATGCAGCGCGGATTTGGGAGCTTGAATCCGGAGGCGATCGCTCGCATCAATATCTATGCCCGTCGAATCGGCGAAACGGATGTGGCTTGGCGGCAAACGCTTCCATTGCGAACGGTGGAGGATCACGATTCTTTAGGTACATGGGTCAATCGCAACCTGCCATCTGCTTCCTCGTTGACGAAATCATTGAATGCCGAAGGGACTGCTGAAACTGGATTGTCGGCTCAACCTCTGGGTGTGGCTCGCTCCGCCCAGGAGGCCCGGTTTCTGCGCGTTCAGCTAGGGTCAGAGGATGCTGCCCTATTGCCCCTGCTGGACATTAAAGAAGTATTGAAGCTGTCGCCCGATGAGATTCTGCCCGTGCCCGATATGCCAGCATGTGTCCTGGGTATTTATAACAGCCGGGGTGAAATGCTCTGGCTAATTGATTTACTGGCGCAACTGGGCTTACAGTCGCGGCTATCTGGTACTCCTGCCTTGGTGCCCACCGAGGCACACATGAGCCGAAATGGAGCGGGTGCCGCTTCGTTAACCGCGATCGCCATTCAAGCGGATGACAAATCCATCGCGATCGCGATCCCGAATCTGTTTGATATTGAACTGTTTGATCTGCACGAGTTACACCCTCCGGCGGCCCATTTGTTTCCGTCGTATTTGCTGCCGTTCATTCGAGGGTATTTCCCGGATGCAGGATTACCTGTTTTGGATGTGAACGCGTTGCTTCGAGATCCTCAATTTCAGATACACGCGATTGATTAAACGCAATTTGGTACTACGTGCATCCCACCTTAGCCGCTCAGCGTATTACCCTCGCCCATCACAAGGAACGATCAGCTATGACCAGTTTTTACTCAGCCAGCGACGTGAATCATGATGCTCCATCCTCAGACGATATGGACTTGTTTGCCTGGTTTGAGGACAACTCGACGGATTCCAGCGCGCTTGTCCTGTCGCCTCCAAATAGTGTGAATAACGTGACTCCACCCCCGAACGGCAATGGCGATCGCACGGCTTCTGTTGTCTCAGCGATTAGCCCAACTACGATTCAACAATCGGTCGCGGCGATCGTGACCTTGAAGGCAGAGCTAGAGAAAACGGGCGCGCTGAGTAAACCCGAATTTCGCGAGCAGTTGCAGCATCTGGTGGAGTTGGTGCGCGAGTCGCACACCAGAGGCACAAGCGGCTCTATGAATCTTTTGCAAAAACAGCTGAAGGCGATTCGGCAACGGATCAGTGCGATCGCCCATCGGATTCGCCAAGCTACGAGTCTAGACAGTGCTCTGCAAACAGCCGTAGTGCAGGTTTTAGAGACATTAGGAGCCGATCGCGTTCTGGTCTATCGCTTTGATTCGAAGCTGCGCGGAACGGTTCTGGCCGAGTCGGTTGCCGCCGGATGGGCACCCGCTCTGGATGAGAACTTACCTGCTCTGTGTTTTGGACTGGAAACCGCTGCCGATTACGGGCGCAGGCCGCAGGTCGCGATCTACGACATTTCGAAAATCCACATTTCTCCCTATCAAAAGCAACTGCTCGAAAAATTTCAGGTCAAATCCAGCTTGGCACTGCCGATCGCCCTGGATCAGCAAGTCTGGGGTCTGTTTGTGATTCAGCAGTGCAGTAAGCCGAGGGGCTGGCAGGAAGTGGATGTGAATGTGCTGAGCCAGATTACGGCGGAGTTAACGCTGGTCTTACAATCATCCGATTTTCGCACCCGGCAACAGCAATGGCTGGAACAAGAGAAAGTATTGGCGAAATTGGTGAACCGCATTTATCAATCGATGGATGTTGAAACCATTTTCCGCACGACCACCCACGAATTGCGTCAGGCATTGCAGTGCGATCGCGTTGCCATTTATCGGTTTAACCCAGATTGGAGCGGTCGATTTGTCGCGGAATCTGTGGCAACGGGTTGGACGCCGCTATTGGAAGAACAGGAACGCAACCCGTTCTTAAATGAGAACGCCAGCGATTGCAGTATGCGAATGCTGCGTGGCGATTACTCACGCAGCAATGATGACTACATGCGAGAGACGCAGGGAGGACAAACGCAGAGTAGAAAGTGTTTTATTGAACACGATCTGCTTAACTCCGGCTTGAATGAGTGCTATATCGAACTGCTGCAACGCTATGAGGCGAAAGCGTATGTGATCGTGCCGATCTACCAAAAAGACAAAGTTTGGGGGATGTTAGCGGCCTATCAAAATTCAGGGCCACGTTACTGGCAAGAGTCTGAAATCAGCATCATTAGTCAGTTGGCCAACCAGTTTGGCATTGCCTTAGGTCAGGCGGACTACATCAAACGCTTACAGCGACAATCAGCTCAACTGGCTGAAGCGACGGAGCGAGAAAGAACGGTAACGAAAGTCATCGATCGCATTCGTCGGACGCTGGATATCGATGATATTTTTAGATCCGTAACGAGTGAAATTCGGCAACTGCTGCAATGCGATCGCGTTGGCATTTATCGATTTAACCCTGATTGGAGTGGTGAATTTGTCGCAGAATCGGTAGCGAGCGGATGGACATCGCTCTTGCAAGAGCAGATCGATAACCCCATTTTGCGGCGTAATATCAGCGAGTGCAGCGCTAAAGAATTGGCAGGGGGCGCTCGTCTGGTGACAGATACCTATCTCCAGCAAACGCAGGGTGGGTTGTACAGTCGCGGCGTGCTGTATCGCGTGACGGATGATGTGTATCAATCCGGGTTTTCCCAGTGCTATCTCGATATCCTGGAGCGCTATCAGGCCAGAGCGTACATTATTGTCGCAATTTATCAGGATCAGAAATTGTGGGGACTGCTGGCCGCGTATCAAAACGCTGGCCCTCGTCAGTGGCAAGATAGCGAGATTGAGTTTCTGCTCCAAGTCGCGTCACAATTTTCGGTTGCCATGCAGCAAGCTGAATTTCTCAAACAAATTCAGACGCAAGCGCTCCAATTGACGGAAGTGACGGAGCGAGAAAGAACCGTTACCAAGGTGATCAACCGCATTCGTCGCTCTTTGAATATTGATGATATTTTCAGAGCCACGACGCATGAAATTCGTCAGCTTGTCCAGTGCGATCGCGTGGCCATTTATCGGTTCAATCCGGACTGGAGCGGTGAATTTGTCGCGGAATCGGTCGTCAGCGGCTGGACATCGCTATTGCAAGCGCAACTGGATAATCCCATCCTGCGGGCCAATGTGAGTGAGTGCAGCGCGAAAGACCTGGCTGGAGGCGCGCGTCAAAGCACAGATACCTATCTCCAACAAACCGAAGGGGGGCTATACAGTCGCGGCGATAGCAAAGGGGTGGTGTATCGCGTTGCGAACGATATCTATGAGGCTGGTTTCTCCCAGTGCTATCTCAACGTCCTGGAACAATATCAGGCCAGAGCGTATATTATCGTCGCGATCTACCAGGATCAAAAACTGTGGGGGCTGCTGGCGGCCTATCAAAATGCTGGGCCGCGTCAATGGCAGGACAGTGAAATTGAGTTCTTGCAGCAAATCGCGGCGCAATTTTCGATCGCCATGCAGCAGGCTGAATTCCTCAAACAAATTCAGGCGCAGTCGGATCAGCTCGCCAGCCTGGCGGAACGGGAACGCAACTTCGTGCGAATTATCGATCGAGTCGGGCAATCGGTGATTGATCAAATTCGCTTATCGCAACCGATTGAAACTATCTTTGGACAGGCCACTCAGCTAATTCGCCAGTGGTTAAAGACGGATCGAGTGGCAATTTATCGGTTCAAAGACGACTGGAGCGGCGAATTTGTCGCAGAGTCGGTGGGCAATGAGTGGATGCGTCTGGTGGGGCCAGATATTCGGACGGTGTGGCCGGATACCCATCTGCAAGAAACGCAGGGGGGCCGCTATCGCCACAACGAAACCTTTGCCGTAGAGGATATCTACACCATCGGCCATTCGTCCTGCCATGTTGAAATTCTGGAGCAGTTTCAGATTCGAGCGTATCTGATTGTGCCGATCCTGACAGGCGATAAGCTGTGGGGGCTGCTGGCCGCCTATCAAAATTCTGGCCCGCGCCAGTGGGAAGAGCCTGAAGTGAATCTGTTGTCTCAAGTGGGTTCTCAACTGGGTGTGGCGCTGCGGCAGGCTGAATACGTCGATCAAATTACGAAAGCGACTGCCAGACAGCAGGCGATCGCCAGAATCATCGATAAAATTCGGCAGTCCCTCGATCTGGGAGCGATTTTCCGCACGACCACCCAGGAAGTACGTCAGTTTATTGGCACCGATCGCGTCGCTATTTATCGCTTTGATACAGACTGGAGCGGTGAATTTGTGGCGGAGTCGGTGGGTGGCAACTGGCTGAAGCTGGTGTCTTCCGGCACGAAAACGATTTGGGAAGATTCCTATCTGCAAGAGACGCAGGGTGGCCGCTATCGCAACAATGAAACCTTTGCGGTGGATGATATCTATGCGGTTGGCCATTCGCCCTGCCACCTGGAAATTCTGGAGCAATTTGAAGTCAAGGCGTATGTGATCGTGCCGATCTTCACAGGGCCAAAACTCTGGGGTTTGCTGGGAGCCTATCAAAATTCTGCGCCACGGCAGTGGGAGTCGTCCGAGGTCAGCTTCCTGGCTCAAATCGGGGCGCAGCTTGGGGCACCGATTCAGCAGGCCGAGTTGTTAAACAACATTCAGGTGCAGGCCGAACGGGAGCGAGCGCTCACCCGGATTATTGAAAACGTCCGTAAATCACTGGATCTGGATCGAACCCTGCGATCGGCCACCCAGGATATCCGACAACTGCTCAAAGCCGATCGCGTTGCAGTGTACCAGTTCCATCCCGACTGGAGCGGCGATTTTGTGGCTGAGGCGATCGCGGGAGACTGGGTGAAATTGGTCGGAACGGAGATTGGCACCGACATCGCCGATACCTATCTGCAAGAGACGCAGGGCGGGCGCTATCGCAATAACGAAAACCTGGTGGTGGAAGACATCTACACAGCGGGGCATAGTGCTTGCCATGTTGAACTGTTGGAAAAGTTTCAGGCCAAAGCCTATGTGATTGTGCCGATTTTGAGTGGGCAAAAGCTGTGGGGCTTGCTGGCTGCGTATCAAAACTCTGATACCCGCCATTGGGAACCGTCGGAAACTAACCTGCTCACCCAGATCTCGGCGCAGATTGGGGTTGCCATTCAGCAGGCCGAGACGCTGGAGCAGTTAAAAGCCCAGTCGGCGCAGCTCGCCCAGGTGGCGACACGGGAAAAAGACGCGAAAGAGAAACTTCAGCAGGACATTATTCAACTGCTGGTGGCGGTGCGTCCTGCGCTGGAAGGGGATCTGACCGTCCGGGCACCCGTGATCGATAACGAAGTCGGAACGGTCGCGGATGCCTACAACAACACAATCCAATCGCTGCGGAAAATCGTAGTCCAGGTGCAGCAGACCGCAGAGCAGGTGGGCCAAACCTCGAAAGACAACAGTTCGGCGATCGCCCTCCTAGCCCAACAGGCGCAACAAGAAGCGCAGCAAATCACTGCCGCGCTGGATCAGATTCAGCTCATGGTGGATGCGACACACGTCGTTGCGACCAATGCGCAACAGGTGGAACAGGCGGTGCAGCAGGCCAATCAGACGGTGCACATGGGCGATGCGGCGATGAACCGTACTGTCAATGGCATTCTGGGCATTCGAGAAACGGTGTCTGAAACGATGCGCAAAGTCAAACGCTTGAGTGAATCGTCGCAAAAGATTTCGAAAGTCGTGAACCTGATTCATAACTTTACGGCACAGACGCAACTGCTGGCGCTGAATGCGGCGATCGAAGCAACACGGGCTGGAGACTACGGACGCGGGTTTGCGGTGGTGGCCGATGAGGTGCGATCGCTGGCCCAACAGTCGGCAGAAGCGACCACCGAAATTGAAACTCTGGTACAAGAAATTCAGTCGGAAACTAGTGCCGTTGCAACCGCGATGGATGCTGGTATTCAGCAGGTGGTGAATGGTACGACGCTGGTGAATGAAACTCGCCAAAGTCTAAACGCGATCGTCGCGTCTACCGCGCAAATTAGCGAACTCTTGCAGGGCATCACCCAATCGACCCAGGCTCAAACGCGCCAGTCTCAAGCGGTGATTCAAACCATGCAAAACGTCGTAGCGATCGCCAACCAAACCTCGACGGACTCGGCTGAAATTTCTCAATCGTTCCAGGAGTTGCTGGTGACGGCAGAGAATCTTCAGGCTAGCGTTCGCCAATTCCGGGTTAGCTAGAACATCGGTACAGGATTGCCGTAACACCGCCGCCTCGGCGATGTTGCGAGTAATATAGCCGTAGCCATCCAGATTAGGACGGGGTGCAGGGGTGGAACCCCTGGCTGGGGGCGCAGCCCCCATACCCCCTTTGGATTTCAATGTCCTAACCAACATGGCTACAGCTATAGCTGAGTGATGACGTGGATTTGAATGAGTACTACCTGAGTGGCGATCGCGTTATGGATTATTCTATTGCTGACGATAACTATTCGTTCTTTCTGCTAGAAGCAGAAGATTTGTTGCAGCGCATTGAGCAAGATCTGTGGAGTTTGCGAGAGAACCGCACCCTTGCTACCGTTCACAATCTCATGCGATCGTCTCATACGCTCAAAGGCGCAGCCAGCAGCGTCGGGTTAGAGACCATGAAAGAGATCGCCCATGTGCTGGAAGATGTCTTTAAGTCGCTCTACAATCCTGACGTCGATATTGATGCCGAGCTGGAAGCCCTGTTGTTTCAAAGCTATGAGTGTCTACGGCTGTGTTTTCAAGAAGCGCAGCATATCGCACACGATGATTTATTAGGGCTGCCTACGAGTTCATCGCACCAGAATCCAGAAGATATTCTGAATCGGGTGGCCACCATCATTTCGCAACTGCAAGCGAAACTGGGCGATTTCTTCAATCAGGAAGCCGCGATTCCGACTTCTGCTGAATTGGGGTTTGATGTGGTGCAGTCGATTTTTGAGATGGGGGTGAGTCAGCGATTAGACGCGATCGCCCATATCCTCAAAACCTGCATCGATTCAGAGACGATCGCGGCGGAACTGCAAACTCATACCGAGGTGTTTCTGGGGCTGGCCGAATCGCTGAGCCTGCCGGGATGGGGAGCGATCGCCTCTACTACCCTGACTGCCTTAGAGAACCATCCTGAACAGGCGGCTGATGTGGCTCGGATTGCCTTAGCTGATTTTCAGGCAGGGCAAGCGCGGGTGTTGGCAGGCGATCGCAGCGAGGGGGGCGCACCATCCCCAGCGTTACAAGAATTGGCGACTCTGGACACGGTTGATATTGCGATTGAGGCTGAGCTTCCTCCCCTCCCCGATCCCTCCCCTATTGACGGTTCGCTGGAAGCCGATCTGGAGACGCTATTCAGCCAGCTTCAGCCTTCGCCCTACGCCTCGGAAACGATCTTAGAGCCAGGTGTACCATGGTCGTTTCAAGAGGATGGCACAGAGAGTGCCGTTGAGCCAGTTCCAGAGGGGGCGATCGCGGTTCCAGACAACACGGCCCGCGAAGTGTCTCCTGCGGCTACCGAAGAGGCGATCGAAACCCTGCCGACTAGCATCCACCAGGAGCCATTCCCGATCGCGTCGTCTGCATCCTCCCCGTTGCCAATGCCACCTTCGGCGGTACGCGTGGAGGTGGAGCAGCTAGAACGGTTGAATTATCTGTCGGGGGAGCTGCTGATCAACCAAAACAAACAGGTGGCCGATGTTAACCAGCTCAATAGTGCTGTTCGGGGCTTGTCTGTCTATCTACAGCAGCATCAGCGCACGATGGATGCCCTCCAGGATTGGGCCGATCGCTTTCGCCTCCGTAGAACCGAAGCCCAGTGGCGATCGCCCGATTTACTGGGGTCTTCCCCGTCTTCTCCGTCGCTGTCACTCCCTCGGCTGAACTCAGGGTTCCAAACAACGCTAGCTGACACCTCAACGGCTACAGCCCTCCTGCCGCTGGCGTTTGATTCCCTGGAAATGGATAACTACAGCGAGGTGGATGTCTTGCTTCAGGCGGCGTCTGAGGAAACGGCCCGGTTAGAAGCTGTGATGGAACAGCTTGAGCTGCTATCCCGACAGGCTACGCTGAGCCTGGAAAAGCAGCAGCGCTTGATGACCCATGTGCGAGATGACTTAACGACAGCTCGAATGCAGCCGTTGGGCGATATTCTGAACCGCCTGCCGCGCGTGCTCAGACAGTTGACTACGGCTCACAGCAAGCCCGTAGACCTGTATTTCAGCGGAACGGACGTGTTGGTGGATAAGGCGATCGCCGAAAAGTTATACGACCCCCTCTTGCACCTCCTGCGCAATGCCTTTGACCACGGCATTGAACCATCTGATGTCCGGCGCACCAAGGGTAAACCAGAGGTAGGGCAGATTAAAATTCACGCCTATCGGCAGGGGAGCCGCATTCTAATTGATGTGCAGGATGACGGTCAGGGCATTGATTTCGATCGCATTCGGCAGCGGGCGATCGAGTTGGGGTTGCTGACATCGGCTCAGGCGTTTGCCGCATCCAATGCTCGACTGGCAGATATTCTGTTTGAGTCGGGTTTTACAACGGCAGCGAAACTCAGCGATCTATCGGGTCGAGGAATTGGGTTAGATTCCGTGCGCTCTCAGCTTCAGTCGCTGGGAGGAACGGTTACGATCACGTCTCAGCCGCATTTAGGAACAACATTCTCACTGCAAATTCCATTGACGCTGAGCATCACTCGCCTGATGCTGTGTCAAACCAATGGCATGACTTATGCCCTTATGACCGATGCCGTTGAGCAAATTCTTCTGCCAAAACCAGAGGATATTCGCTCACTGGGTGGACAGCGCATCCTGTATTACAAACGGGAGCAAACCGATATCACGGTGCCGCTGCACAAGCTCTCAGCGCTGATGTCCTATGCGGCTCATCCTGTGCTGGTTCAGGGGCTTCCACATCGGCAATTGGCTCCATCTTCCTTGGGTACTCATTCCGGCCCAACTGCATCAGAGGCATCGTTGGCTTCCTCGGCTGCCGCTCCGTCGTCGCTCTCGACCCTCCGCACGACGGCATCGCTGCCCGTGCTGCTGCTAAAGTCGGCCTTTGGCTTTTGGGGATTAGAAGTCGATCGCGTGATGGGCGAGCAGGAGTTGGTCATTCGTCCGCTGGGCAATGCGATCGCCCCTCCTCCCTACATTTGCGGTTCCAGTATTCTCAACAACCGTCAGATGGCTCTGGTAATTGATGTGGCGGTGCTGCTGGCCGCACGATTGGGGAATCCGATTGTTCAGGAGATTAGCGGCGATCGCGTGTCTGTTTCCGAGCAGGGCACGCCATTCCCATCGTTTGCTCAAGCGTCTTATCCGATTCCTTCACTACCGCCATCGGCGATCGCTCCTCAACCGTCCTCGATTCCGACGGTTCTGCTGGTGGATGATTCTGTCACCATTCGGCAAACGCTGACTAAGCTTCTGCAACAGGCAGGGTACCGAGTCCTGCAAGCTGCCGATGGATTAGAAGCGTTAGAGCAACTGCGGCATCAGATTGGCGTCCCTCTGGCCGTCATTTGCGATATTGAAATGCCCCGTATGAACGGGTTTGAATTCCTCAACCGCTGCCGTCAAGATCCAACCTTCGCCAATCTGCCCATTTTGATCCTGACCTCGCGCACCAGTCCCAAGCATCGTCAAATTTCTCTGGCGCTAGGGGCGTCAGCCTACATGACAAAACCCTATGCCGATCGGGAGTTGTTGGCACAGGTCGCGAGTTTATTTGCTTCCGCTGAGATTTAGCAGCAATTCTCAGTATGCACATCGTGGCGAGGCAAGCTTGTCCCAGACGAACTTGACTCGCTCCAATTTGCATACTGAGAATTGCTGTGACGGATATGGCTACAGCTATAGACTACAGCTATAAATGTTTCAATTGAGGGTTGTGGCGGCTGAGAGCTTCAAAGTACTCTGGAAGGTTGAAGGATCTTAATGAATATTCACCTGTCACTACTCCAGTAGGTTCGAGAGAGTTCAGCGATGCTGTGTTTCTCGGCTAAACATACTGAGAACACGGCAGTACGCCAATCGTATGGAAGAGTCATCAGGTTTGATTATTGGCATCGAGTTAATAGCGGTCATCATTTTGGTATTGGCAAACGGCTTTTTTGTGGCCGCCGAGTTTGCGTTAGTGGCTGTCCGTCGCAGTCGTGTTGATCAACTGGTTGAAGAGAAATATCCCCGTGCTAAAAATTTGCAGCGGGCTGTGATTGGTTTAGATTCGTATCTGGCGGCGACTCAACTTGGTGTCACCATGTCATCGCTGGGTCTGGGATGGTTGGGTGAGCCTGCGATCGCCCATTTGATTGAACCTACCTTCCAGAAAATTTTGCCAGACAAGATTGCGGCGATCGGTGCACATACCCTATCGGTCGTGGTGGCCTTTACGATCATTACCGCACTCCATATTGTGTTGGGAGAACTGGCCCCTAAAAGTTTGGCGCTTCAACGTCCAGAGAGAACCTCGCTATTTGTGATTCAGCCGCTAGAGCTGTATCTCGCCATCTTTCGGCCTGCCGTATCGCTGTTAAACAATTTAGGGAATCTTGTCCTGCGACTGCTGGGTCTGGAGGCCGGGAGCGGTGAAGTACTAGTGCATTCCCCCGAAGAAATCCGATTGCTGGTATCAGCCAGTCGGCAGGCGGGGCTGCTGGGCGAGGCCGAAGAAGATGTGGTTGAGCGGGTGTTCAGTTTGGGCGAACGTCGAGTGAGCGCCTTTATGACCCCTCGCTTAGAACTGGTCTGGCTCGATATTGAGGAACCCGTTCAGCACATTCAACAAACGGTTATCACCAGCGTCTACTCTCACTTTCCGGTGTGTCGGGAAAACATTGATCACTTGGTCGGCTTCGTCAGAGCGAAGGATTTTTTGGCGGCCAGCGTAACGGAACCGTTAACGGCCAGCCGTTTCATGGAACTGTTAACGCAACCAATTTACATTCCAGACAGCATCAAAGCTTTAAGCGCTCTGGATATGTTTAAGCAGTCGGGCAGCTATATCGCGGCTGTAGTGGATGAATATGGCGTGGTGCAGGGGGTGGTTACGCTCAACGATTTACTGGAGGCGATCGTTGGGGATATTCATACCGGAAATGAACCGTTGGATATCCAGGCTGTGCGCTGCGAAGATGGCTCCTGGCTGTTAGATGGATTGCTGCCGATCGAAGAATTTATGGACATGTTCCATATTCGCGAATTGCCTGATGAAGACGAGTTTCAATACTCAACGCTGGGAGGTCTTGTGCTGAGCCACCTGGGCCATATTCCGGTAGTGTCTGAATCGTTCCAATGGAACGCCTTACAAATTCGCGTCATGGCGATGGATGGAAATCGGATTGATAAGATATTGGTCATTCCGCCCAATGAATCGGTTGAGCGATAGCGGTTGCCACATTCGTTAGGACGTTGAAAATCAAACAGGGTGCATGGGCTGCGCTCTCAGCCAGGGGTTTCACCGTGACGCCTGGAATGTATCTTATTTGCGCCATTTCAGTTACCCGTCGGGCGGCTGAAATGGCGCAAATAGAATCCACGTTGTTTAGAATATTGACGTTCACGACTTGTTATCTTCACATGCCGGAACGTTTAATCATTACGGTGGTTTGTTTGCACATTAGTGCTGCGCTATACGTTCTATCCGGTCTGATGGCACTGGTGTTGTTTATCAACCTCCCCATTCCAGACCCCGACTTTCCAGCCTTAGCGTTTGGGATTGGTCTTTTTGTCCTCTGCTTGGTTCTAGCGATCGGTGTAGAGATCACCATTTGGGGATTGCGCAAGCTCAAATATTGGGCCTGGATTATGGCTCTCGTCCTCTGTGGGCTATATATTCCCAGTTTGTTTTTTATCTTAGGCGGATTGGGCTTGTGGGGGGTGCTGGATGCTCGAACTCAGGCCGCATTTCAAGCGGAAAGACTTAAACATCTACCCTGATTATGATGTGAATACAAGCCGAATTCACGCCATGTTAGTGACTGAGTTGGAAGATACCTAACGCTAAACCAAAAAGGGCGATCGCGTAATAGAAAGCAGCAGTTCCCATATTGCCAATGGCGCTTCTCAACACCACTGTTTTAGGATGATCCCAAAACCAATTGGGCTTCAGGGCTGTTAAAACGAGCAGAAAGGTACTGACGGCAAGCGTAAAAATCCCCTTGTTCATATCTGTGAAATCGATAGTCTATCTTTGGGTTCTTTTCACGATTGCAGAAATTTTTTAGCGTAAGCAAAGGTCATGCATTAATTAATTTGTGGGAAAAACTGGATATGACAACCGATGTTTCTACCAACAACGTCGCTAATGACGTAAATAAGAATACAAATGGAGCGCTCTGGATCGGCGTTCTGCTGGTCGTTTTGGGCCTTGTGGGAATCTTCCTGCCCGTTGTTTCAACTATCTTTGCTGAAACCTGGTTTGCGCTCATTTTAGTATCAGCAGGTGCGGCTAAATTGGTTTACGCGTTTCGCACTCGCGAACAGGGTGGTTTTATCTGGAAAGTATTGCTGAGCATTTTGTATGCAGCAACGGGTGCAATGCTGTTCATCTACCCTCGTACAGGTATCTTAACGCTCACGCTGTTGCTCGGCAGCTTCTTACTAACGGAAGGTGTATTTGAGCTGATTTTGGCATTCCGCTTGCGGCCCCAGCAAAACTGGACTTGGGTTTTGGTTGATGGGCTTGTTACGCTGCTGCTTGGTGTATTTATCTGGTTCCAGTGGCCTTTTGATGCGCCCTGGCTGATTGGTACCTTAGTTGGCGCTAGCGTTTTGTTTACCGGAATTTCGCGTGTAATGCTGTCGTTGAATCCTCCGGCAGGATTGAATCGTCCTGATCAAGCGGCATCTGTCTAATGCCCAAAAACTAATCCACAAAAACGTGCCCTGCGCGATGCGCAGGGCACGTTTTTTGGCCAGTTCAACTGTTTGTCAAGCGGCTGAACTAGCGCTATCGAATTTGCGTTAGGGACTTGCAAGAAAATAAAACCCAATTTTTTGGGGCGCGGCTCAGCTGCGCCCCAAACTGCGCCCCAAAAAATTAGGTTTTGCTAAACAGCAACCCCCTTATTGGTGGTCAGACGATGATGGTGCTGGCGCTAATGTATCGCTGAGTTCTCGCAACTCCTCATTTAACTCTTGCTGCCGTTGTAATGTGGCTTCAAACTCAGAACGAGTGGCTAAATCACCCCGATTCAAAGGCCGCAAAATTTGCTCAAGACAGGCATTTAATCCCGCTGCAAATTCGTTGCGCGTTACAGGTTGATCGCCTCGATAAGTGCCATCTGGATACCCTGACAGACAAGATGTGTCAGTATCCGGTGACGCAGGCACGACATTCGATGGAGAATTCGTGGATTGGGCGATCGCTTGTAGAGGGCAAAGGGCGATCGCACTCACACCTAAAACAGAAAGCAGGGTATGAAAGCGAAATAGCTGCATGGACGTATTGTGACGAGTTGGAACCGTATTCCTACCTTCAGTTATAGCAACACTAAGTCTGAGGGTAGGGTGTTGTTTGAGATGGTGCGTTTAAGCTGAGAGATATCCAGTTAGTGGAGGAAAAACTCGTGTCAATTGGTAGTAATGCAGATAAAAAAGACATTGAGGGAAAGCTTGACCCAACGGCTGATGCACAGAGAAACCTGGTGGCTAACGCTGCAACCGATCCCCAGGCTTTATTGTCGGAAGACGCCGATCCACTACTGCCCAATGCATCTCAATCCGATTCCATCGCCGAGCCAACAAGCGAGCGAGAGGAACCATCATGAATGCTGAAGAACTTCTCAAACAATATGCCAACGGCACGAGGGACTTTAGTGGAAGCAGCTTAAGCGAAGCCAATCTAGCAAATGCTAATCTCAGTCATGCCGTTTTAGTCGGTGCCCTTTTGGATGGTGCGAATTTAAGCCGCGCCAATCTAAGTTATAGCAACTTACAGGGGGCTGACCTCAATGGTGCCGATCTGAGTAGCGCCAATCTGAGTGGAGCCAATCTGGAAGGCGCAATTCTGGATGGAGCTATCCTAGAAGGCGCAATGCTGGATAGCGCAAATCTCAATCAAGCCGAACTGACGGTGGCCAAACTGGTAGAAGCCGACTTAACCCATGCAGAATTGCAGCGGGCCAACCTGAGCGGAGCCAATTTGGATAAAGCCGACCTCAGCGGTGCAGACTTAAATACGGCTGACTTGCAACAGGCCAACTTAAAAGATGCGGAATTGCAGGATGCGAATTTGAGCGGAGCTAACCTGGAAAAAACCAATTTGGAAGGCACCGTTCTAGACGAATCGTAAACTGTATTTTATAGCAGTACTGATAAAGGTTAGGACGGGGGCAGGGGTGGAACCCCTAGCTGTGGACCAAGCCCACACACTCCCTTCTCCTAACGTAAATGCGTAGTGCTATATCAAAAATCGTGTCTCAAATGCTCCCTCCACTCAATTAAGGCAGACAATAAAAGTAGAATCGCTACATGGAGGGGCAAGTTATGCATACGTTTTCACCCCTTAACGGCAACATTTATCTCATTGTGAAGATTTTGACGCTGCTGTTGGCTGTTTTGCTGTGTCTGATGATTTCTATGCCCGTGGCGGTATAGGTATCACTTACAGCGATTTTCAATCGCTTAAAACCCAGTTGTTTTTGTAAGAGCCGCGCGGAGCGCGGCTCTTACAAAAACAACTGGGGCTTACTGACTTAAAAACTCCTGTAAGATTGTGGGTTTATTCAACCCAAACATAATTTGTGATCCTTACCAGCTTTCGTCATAGTCTGGATATTGCTGAGGCGCTTTTCCGTGACGCTCCAGCAAAGTCGGGGCGCTGAGATTGGGAGCAGGAGGGGCGATCGCTTCCAGTTCAACTTTAAATTGCCAGTTATCGCCAAAATCAAAGAGAAAGGTCATCGATTGTCCCGACGCAAGTGACAGATCGCCCACTCTAACGTCTGACGTAAAAGGGGGTTCATCGCAGTCAGGATGGAGAATGTGACACTCTAAACCAATGCGAGATTTATAGGTAAATTCGTAAAGGTGGTCTGCATCAAATTCAAAGCTATCCAAAATTGCCATTGCCAGATCATCTAGAGTCAACGCGGCAGGAATGGCAATCCGCCGCCACGGTTTGCCGAGGGATATTTTGAACGTATAAGTGCCATCCTGAAATTCTTCTCCAGGTAATCTCCAAACGGTTTGCCACTCTGGGAAAAACGGTTGTAAGTAGGGTTGCAGCATCCCAAATTTGGCCTGGGGGGAGGAACCTTCCTCGATCGCTGATTCCCAAGTGTTCAGGCTGTCCTGAAAGACTTGAATAGCCAATCGCATGAGTGCCTCGCCTAGAGGCAACTTTTGGATATGTTGAATCCGCCAACCCTGCCCTAATTCTGTTTTGCCAGTTTTGATGGACAGCAGACCAAATAAATCCAGCAGCGCTAGATTATGGAGTCCGGGAATAAAGTGGATCTTATTTTGCTCCTGGTAGGTTGGGAATTGCATGACATCCGTTTCAGTGTCACTCCAGAACAACGCCAGCTTATACAGAGGTTGATTCAAAGCACCGCCGCCCTGCTCGCCAATCACGATTTCGTCAGCCAGCATTAACCAGGCTTCCAGCAGGGTGAAATACTGTTCGGTTGGGTTTAGAGCCATCCAGGCGTCTAATAAGGCGCGATCGACGGATAGAACTTGGCTTTTTCCTTTCGGAAGAATTTGAGCGATACCCACAATCCGCAGCAAGAGATAAAGCCCGTTTATGTAGGGATAGGATTTTTGCACCGGGCGTTTGAGCTGAACGTCCGTTGGATGGCTGAGCCGTTGATTTAAGCTGGGTAAAAACTTGAGTTGCAGAAGTTGATTGACCCCACTCACGGTGACTTCATGCTCTTGCAGATAGTCCAACATCGTCTGAAAGTCTTTGAGAATTAGCCCAGGACTGGCTGTGGTGATGCTTTGCGATCGCAATAGATCGCCATACAACTCTGCTGAAAACGGTTGCTTGTCTTTCTTCATGTTGTACCAAAATACAGGTAAAACAGATGCTAGATGGAATGGAAACATAAGCTGTTAGATATGATAAAAGCCCTGAAGGGGGTTATGCTGTGTCTTGCCGGGCCGCAGCGCAACCGTTTGAGTTTTGTTTTTAATTGTGTTTATGTACATGAAACATTTACTACGATCGCCGATTGATTAGGCCGATAAAATTGCGTTTGGCTTTATAGGTTCAGTGGAGGTAGTCAATGAACGCTGCAAATTCGGTTTCTTGATTAAACGAATCATCAAATTATGGACTTTTTGCAGAAAGGAAATCACGCTGGCATAGTTACACAGTTCAAGTTGTGTAGATTCAAGAACCGGGCTGATACCCAATACATAGTCACTGACTTCATCCACCAAACGTGAATCCGACGAATGTGCAAAAATATGCCCGTGCGACGCACAGATAAAATGGTGCGATCGAATTCCTAAGAAAACGTGTTTTCTTTTCGTTTTCCCAAGGGGGGGGAGTAGTGCAGCGCACTACTCCCCCCCCTTGTTGGAGGCTCACGTTAACCAATGTAGCTACAGCTACATATCAATTTTCAGACAAAGATACAGGGGATTGTTCGAAGGACAATCCCCTGTATCTTTGATAGGTTTCAACGGAGAGGGGGGGATTCGAACCCCCGTAAGGTTTCCCTTAAACAGATTTCGAGTCTGCCGCATTCAACCGCTCTGCCACCTCTCCAGGGGGTACGGTATCTCCGCTTATTTTATACCAATTTGCGAAATCCCAACCGGGTGCAGCAATTCTCATTTTGAAACCGATTGCGGGTTTTGCGCGCCCGGCGGGCACGCAAAACCCAATCGTTAGTAGAGTGGCTTGCCCGCAAGAACAGTCACCCTACTAGCGATTGCGGATGCTTGCATCTTTTAGCGATTACTCTTCCGAGTCAGAATCGCTTTTTCTAGGGCGCTTTAACAGATAGCGTGTCCCCAGTGCACCGAGAGTGAGCAGACCCAGCACCGAAGAGGGTTCGGGAACTGAAGCGGGTGGCGTTGGACTGGGTGTCGGCCAGGGACTCGGCGTTGGCGTTGGGTCTGGAGTTGAGGTCGGAGATGGGGTTGGCTCCGGGGTTGGGGACGGTGTTGGATCTGGAGTGGGAGTGGGAGACGGTGTTGGATCTGGTGTAGGCGTCGGAGACGGGGTTGGCTCCGGCGTTGGTGTTGGGGACGGCGTCGGCTCCGGTGTTGGTGTCGGAGACGGGGTAGGTTCTGGAGTGGGCGTGGGAGACGGGGTAGGTTCTGGAGTGGGCGTGGGAGATGGGGTAGGTTCTGGAGTGGGTGTTGGGAACGGCGTCGGCTCCGGTGTAGGCGTTGGAGACGGGGTTGGCTCGGGGGTGGGGGTTGGAGAGGGTGTTGGTTCTGGAGTAGGCGTTGGTGTAGGGGTAGGAGTGGGGTTGGGTGTTGGAGTGGGAGTAGGCGTTGGTGTTTGAGAGACAGCTAACAGCGTCAGATTATTGAAATTGGTTTGGATGCCACTGGAGGAGAGGCGAATGGTGAGCGGTTGCCCAATTCCAAGTGTGCTTTGAGTTGACGTGAAGGTAAGAGACGAGAGGAAAAAGCGTCCAGAAGAGATCGCTGAAGTCGTTAACCCTTCGCGCTGAAGCAGGTTGGTCAGATTATCTTCCGCCAGCAGGGTGCTGCCAGCCAGAAGCTGAACGCTATAGTCAACGGGCCGAAATACCGATCGCCAACCGACATTGAGGTTTAGGGTATAGGTAGTGTCGGCCAGTAGAGTATCGCTGAGCGTTTGTGAGATGCTGCCTCGATTAATAAAGGCAACATAATCGTTTGGGGAAAGAGACGGTGTGAAATCTGAAGCGACTGGGTAGTATACGCCTGAGGATGTGTTGGCTCCGATTGTCCAGCCTGTAATAATGCCCGAAACCCCGCCCGGATTGAGCGTCACCCCCTGATCGAATGATGAGTTGGTGAGGGTTAGCTGAGCGGCCTGAGCCGGACTGAGAGACAATCCGACAGCAGCGATCGGCACGATGCTCAGCAACAAGGTTTGAGGCAAATGAGATGCGATTTGGCGGACAAACATCATTTTTCTTCCTGGGAAGATGCGACACAACATAAACACTGACCCTGATCAAACGACTGGTAGCAATGCTAAGGTCGATGCCAATGGGCGATCGCCTTGCCTGTAATTGCCAACCGAAACATGAGCAGAGCATCCATGACACATCAACATGGATACGCAGGGTAAGTGGGGAACACGAGTTTTTCCTCTTTCATACAAAAGAGGAAAGGGAACGAACGGAAATCACCAGAATTAGAAAAGATCCCGAAGATTTTTTCACTCGATCAGGTATCGCATCTGATGCCATAGCATAGTACGGACTTAAGGGGGCTACGTGCGATCGCTGTCCCAAAGGAACCTGAATCGGAACTTATAAAAATTCTCCTGGCGAGGCTGTAAAAACTTTTACAGTATTTATGCTGTAATTTATCAGGAACTTCACGATACCTTTAAGATTTGGACTTCATCTTCAGCGAGATCATATACAAGCGAGCTTTTCTTTAAAGATTGAATGAATTTAAACAAAGTCTCCTTGTCAAAACTATGGATATTTGCGATCGCGGTTCTACGCAGGCAAGGCTTTGCTCCTCATCCACCGTCAGTAAAAACCCCAATAATGAAAAAACGCGGCGTCGCCGCGCTTTTTCATTATTGGGGTTTGGCAAACTTAGACGTTAGCTTCTTCGCGGACTAGCTTATCCCAACCTAAATCTTTCAGGTTGTTGTTGCGGCGGAGAGGCCGAGTCACCAGTTCCAAAATATCGCGGGAGTTGGTAAAGCCGTGAATTTGAGCGAAGGTAAACTCAACCGACCACTTGGTATTGATTCCACGCGCTTCCAGGGGATTGGCGTGAGCCATACCTGTAATTACGAGATCGGGCTGAATGTCCTTGATGCGCTGAAGCTGGTTATAGTTATCCGGCTTTTCGATGATTCTGGGTAGCGCAACGCCCATATCCCTGCATGTTTTTTCGAGCAGCGCCAGTTCGGCTGCCTGGTAGCGCTTGTCCATGTAAGGAATGCCGATTTCGGGAACGGTCATGCCGCAGCGAATCAAGAAGCGCGCCAGAGAGATTTCCAGCAAGTTATCGCCCATAAAGAAGACTGACTTGCCGCGAATGATCTTGAGGTAGTCTTCCAGGTTTTCCCAAATTTGGGCTTCGCGCTCATCTAGTCCTTGAGGTGTGATGCCAAATACGGAGCAGATTTTCTCAATCCAGGCGCGAGTGCCATCTGGGCCAATGGGGAAGGGAGAGCCAATCAGCTTGCACTTGCGACGCCGCATTAATGTAGTAGCCGTGCGAGACAGGAAGGGATTCACACCGCTGACGTAATATCCTTCCTCTAGCACGGGAAGTTCAGTATACCGCTTGGCTGGCAACCATCCCGATACTTTAATGCCCTGCTTTTTCAGCTCCAGCGTGAGTTGAGTAACGACGGGATCGGGCAGTGAGCCAAACAGAACCAGGGGTGGATGGTCGGCATATTCCGATTCTTCGGCGGCAACGTCTTCCTTCTTGCGGCCAAAGTGCAGCAATTTAGCGATCGCATTCCGTTCTTCCTTCTCTGCTTCCGGTGCTTTATCGGGACAGCGTTGCGCCATGGCGGCTAGAACGGTATCTTCACCCTGCGTAAAGGCGTAATCTAATCCATTGGCGCGCGCAACGACAATGGGAATGCCCAGTTCAGACTCCAGTTTGGGAGCCAGACCTTCCAGATCCATCTTGATGATCTCGGTGGTACAGGTACCAATCCAGACGATTACGCTGGGGTTGCGATCGCGTTTAATTTGCAAACACAGCCGCTTCAGCTCTTCGTAATCATTTAACTGGGCTGAGATATCACCTTCCTCCAGTTCGGCCATCGCATAGCGAGGTTCCGCGAAAATCATCACGCCCATCGCATTTTGCAAGAAATAGCCGCAGGTTTTGGTGCCAATCACCAGGAAAAAGCTATCTTCAATTTTTTGATAGAGCCACGCCACACAGCTAATGGGGCAAAACGTGTGGTAATTGCCAGTTTCGCAGTCAAAACTCAGCGCTTGAGGTTCGCTATTAGCAAGGGTCATAGTATCGGGTTCCTCTTAAAACAAGTGGCGTTATTAGTTGCGTGATTTATTTAGGAGTCAGGAGTCAGGAGTCAGGAGTCAGAAGGTGGGGGAGGACAAGGGAGATGGGGGAGATGGGGAAGATAAGGGAGATAGGGTGGGGGAAGAAGGAAGTTCAATCTCCCCTATCCTCCCCATCCTCCCCACCTTCTCTATCTCCTCTCTAATACCTACTCCTTAGCCCTCACGCTAGCGTTACTGCGAATGCCTTCACACGACTCATCAAGGGCCGTGGGTAGTCGGCTGGGAGGATTGCTGTTGGCAAACTTTACGGTGCGATCGCCACCGGGCAGCATTCTCAGCGCTTCGTCTGAGGTGTCGGCGGCCAGGGCTTCCAATTCACTGTCGGGGCTAAAGTTAAGTCCCAGAGCGGCAACAATGCGATCGGGATTGCTGCTGAGATCGACAACCAGGGGAAGTAGCTGGGTGAGTTGGGGTTCTAAAACGGACAGGGTAGCCAGAATGAAACTGGATGATGGTCGCCGTTGTCCATCACAATTCACCCAGACGCCTAATCGCACCAGCCACGAGCGATTTTCACGGTAATAGGTTAACCACGTAACCTTTAGAGAACGGCGGAGATGCTCAATGTTCACGCAACACCTGAAATGCTTAAAGTATGAAGAGGTGAGCTTGAGCTATTCAGAGGATCTGAAACACTCAAGACTCACTATCCATACGTCTAAACCATCATTAAATCAAGTTCATCTTCCTGACTCTGGACTTTTGGCTGCTGAGGATTGAGATAGAAATCAGACAGCAGAGAGAACAGATCGCGATCGGGCGAGTCATTGGGAACTACGCCTTCAGGTCTAGCTAGGATCTGGTCAGCAATATTGAGGTAGTAGTCACAGACGTAATTGAGGGATGGGTCGGACTCTGCCATCTCGAATAGCGTTTTGCCTTTGACCCGGGATACGCGAATGTCTTCAATCAACGGCAGGATCTCAAGCACGGGCATTGGAACGGCTTCAATATATTTGTCGATCAGGTCGCGCTTGGAGGTGCGGTTGCCGATCAGCCCAGCTAATCGTAGGGGATGCGTCCGGGCTTTTTCACGCACGGAGGCGGCAATTCGGTTTGCGGCAAACAGAGCATCAAATCCGTTATCGGTGACGATCATGCAATAGTCGGCATAGTTCAACGGAGCCGCGAAACCGCCGCATACCACGTCGCCCAACACGTCAAACAGAATTACGTCATATTCGTCAAAGGCATTTAACTCTTTGAGCAGTTTGACAGTTTCGCCAACCACATAACCACCGCATCCAGCTCCTGCCGGAGGGCCACCAGCTTCAACGCAATCAACGCCGCCATAGCCCTTGTAAATCACGTCTTCGGGCCACACATCTTCGTAGTGATAGTCTTTGGACTGAAGCGTGTCAATGATGGTTGGAATAAGGAACCCGGTCAGGGTAAATGTACTGTCGTGCTTTGGATCACAGCCGATCTGAAGTACTTTCTTGCCGCGTCGGGCTAACGCAACAGAGATGTTGCAGCTTGTTGTGGATTTTCCAATTCCGCCTTTTCCGTAAACTGCTAGTTTCACGCTAGTCGTCTCCTATCATTTTTTCTCAAACAAGCTGGGATGCCGACAACGGCAACCCTATCGTCCGCTTTAACCCTCGTTGGTCAATGACTGAATTATTGACGAACCCCTGAGTAAAAGAAAGGGCCGCTAGAAATGAAAAAGGTAGCTAGAAGAAGCTAAGAGAATTAAAAAAGATATTTGCGCTTATAAAACCATTAAGAACTGCTAAAACCGCCAAAAATCTAAAGAAACAAAATTTATAAACCTAATTTTAATAAATAAAGAACAATAAACAAAAAAATGGCTAATTCCGTTCCTCTTCTCGTGAACAAGCTTGTTCTTGCTGCAAAATCGTTTCTCTGAGCCGATTCTGAGCCTGTGGCAGGGAATATTGGATAGAGATAAATCGTTTCTAATCTACTTCCCGATAGAGAAATAGGATGAAGCCGCAGGATGCGCATCCTGCTTCCAGATTCCTTCTGGTAGTTCAATCAACTCCTGTCAATGGTGATTGGGACTGTCATCAAGAAGTCCGGGATCAGAGGATAGGCAACGGTGCTGAGGATTTAGAGAAGTAAGGCAGGGGCGATCGCCCCTGCCCTATCTCAAACCCAATTGCATCTTGGTGAACATCAGCCCATCGCTCCAGCATCCCCATTTCCCAAGTAGCGTGATCTGAGCGTGTTAAAAATAATAAATTTTTTGAAATGAGACAGCTCTGAACGCAGATAACCCTAAATCTTGTGCCGTGTTTCGTGAGCGTCGCTCACCGCTAAGGATCGTGGATTTAATAAAACCCGAAACTTAATTTTGGAAAGCGCGGCTGAGCCGCGCTTTCCAAAATTAAAAATTTGGTTTTAATTTATTCATGATCCTAAAGGATGAAAAGGGATATCCTTCTGCCCCGCCTCCTGCCCTTTTCTATCCCAGCAGTTGTTAAACTTCCCTGCAAGTTGTTACTATCTCCATGCCCAATTCCCTTATATCCCACCTGCTGCGTGCCATCTGATTCTGTCCCATCCTCCAATCCTGTCTCCCCAGAGGCACCATCCTCTCCACCTGCCTCAAAACCACCCCGTCCCGTTTTAGATGGCATTTTTGCGTTCTCGCCCAATCGCCATACCTTAGGTGGAACGGCCTATTTCATCCAGGAAGCGTCGGGTAATATTTTGGTTGACAGTCCTCCCTGGGATGAGTCAGTCCAGTCCTGGATCAGCGATCAGGGGGGCCTCCGATGGCTATTCATCACTCACCGAGACGGTATCCATCACGTTCGCGAAATTCAGCAGATGTTTGGCTGTGAAGTGGTTATCCAGGAGCAAGAAGCGTATTTGCTGCCCGGTTTGACGGTCACCTCGTTTCAGCATGATTTTCAGTTAAGTGACCAAACGCGCGCCGTTTGGACTCCTGGTTACTCACCGGGGTCATCCTGTCTCTATTCCACGGTTCATGGTGGGGTGTTGTTCTCAGGACGACATCTGCTCCCTAATCAGCAAGGGGAACCCGTACCCCTGCGCATTTCCAAAACCTTTCACTGGAAGCGGCAAATCAAAAGCATCCAGCGTCTCCTGGACGAGTTCACGCCAGAAACGCTGAATCACCTCTGTCCAGCCGCAAATATTGGCTTCCTGCGCGGCCAGCGATCGCTTGATCGGGCCTATCAACGTCTCGCCCAGTTGGATTTGGAGCAGTGTTTGGCGTCGAAGCCAGGACTTTGAGGGGAGATGGGGGAGATAGGGTGTAGGGGAAGACATAAGAGCAACCTTCTTCATCCTCCTTACCTTCCCCACCCTCCCCACCTTCCCATCCTCTCTTCCACCCCATACCTCTATACCCCAACCCCCAATAGCGCTTTAGTCAAAAACTGGGCATCCTAATGTGATATCCACTGCACTTAAATAGGCGATCAACGATGGCAGACTCGCAACTTTCTTCTGCTACGTCCACTCTGACCGATGAGATTCCGCTTCAGCTGAATGATGGCTGTCTGGAGGCTGAGGGGGAGCTTGTAAGGGAGCAATCGTTGGATGGTTCAACGATAAATCAGATGGTCGTCAAGCTGATTGACGCTGTTGAACCAGTTGCGTTGGGTGGGGTTGCGGCTCCCGTGCTAGGTGCTACGGAACGGCTGGTGGATTTGATTAGTCAGTTGCGATCGCCTGCGGGCGGATGGCCTGACGATGTGCCTCAAACACCTGAGATGCTGCTGCCTTACGTGGTCGAAGAAGCCTACGATGTGTTGAATGCGCTGCAAGCTTCAACGGTGGAGCGAGTTGAACAGCCGGAATCAGCCGACGTTGTGAATCGGCTGCTGGCTCAGGGATATGAGCGAGTCAGTGTATTGGGGCCGTGGTTGTTGTGGGCGATCGCGCGCAGTGCGTATGACATCATGTGTCTGCTGGAAGGCGTTTCGGCCCGCGTATTTTTGCCAGAGCAAGGATGGCAGACGGGGCGGCTGCGACTGGTGGCACTTCTGGGAATTGCGATCGGTGAGCAAACGGGACGGCTCGATCTCACCACCCATCAAGCGGCTGGCGTCATGCTGTCCTCCGATGCGATGATTCAAGCAACGGATCACGAACTCTGCCGTGAGCCAAGCTGGGTGGAAGGATTTCTACAGGGTTTAACGCAGCATATTCAGGCCACAACACCTGCCCTGAGCTATTTTATGGAGAATGTATCTGTTGAAGCCTTAATGCCTCACCAAATCTGGGCAACGGGTTCGATGCGGTTGGAACTGGGTCTGGAATGGATAGCCGATCGCGCGCAAGTTTCGTCTATTGAGGAACTTGATGAAGCGGAAGAGGCGATCGCACCCTCTACTGCCCATCCTGTGATTCGCTTTACTGATGAAGATTGGCTGAAGACCTATACCGCTACCATTACCCGTCAGCAAATTGCTAGTCTCTGGTCATGTTTGCCGAGTGTGCGTGAAGGTGAGGCGATCGCTGCATCGGATACCTCTGACACCGATGACATCATTTCAGTCGTGAACGATGCCTGTTATATCGCCGCATTTTTGCAAACGTCTCCTACGGTAGCCAGCCGCAATTTTCCGCAGCGCGACTGGAGCCTGGATGAGCTGAGCCTGAGATTACTGTGGAGTATTAGCCGCAGTTCCTATGATGTCATGCCCCTGCTGACGGGCGTGCGAAGCAGTTGGCTAGAGCCAATGCAAGACTGGCGAACCGGGTTGCTGCGGCTCGTGATCAACCTCAAAATTCAAACGCCGGAATCAGGCTGGCAGATTGATTTGGTGACTGGTGAGTCGCTGCCTTCTTCCGCCGAGAACAGCACCGTCCTGAACAATGCAGTAGTTCAATTTCACGAACAGGGTTGGCCACAGCAGCCTATGCGGGTCAGGGATCTGTATGCTCGTATGGTCACTCAAATCAAGCGGATGACACCAGAAATTCAACTTTTTCTGGATGGGGCTGGTATTGACTTACGAGATGCTGACCATCGCTGGCAACCAGGATCTGTCTACCTCAACACTAATGTTGAATTTATTCCCCAGCAATTGTCCTAAGGATCGCGGATTTAATAAAACCCGAAACTTAATTTTGGAACGTGCGACTCTGCCGCACGTTCCAAAATTAACGTGAATTCGACGAACGGCCTTTTGGGAGAGTGGCGCGTCGCGCAACTCTCCCAAAAGCCCGATTTTGCGTGCGCGTCGCGCACGCAAAATCGGGCTATCGAATTCACGTAAAATTAAAAACTTGGTTCTAATTGATCCATGATCTTAAGCAGTACTATTTGATTCCTTCTGTCTTGGGAAGGATGGAATCTGCTGTGCACGGTGCATGTTACCCGCTGTTCATCAGCCCTTCGGTGGAAATTGAGAAAGTGTTTGCAGAAAAACCTGACATTTTCCTTAAAATCGGGTAGATCTAAACAGGTAACTTTTGCGCAGTTAGATTTTTATGAAGCCGTCCTGGCGGGCACGTTTTCTGGAAAGGCGGAATTCGGTTCAACGGGGCGATCGCCCTCATTCCCACTCCACCCCACGTTCAGTGGCAAAACGCCTGATTCTTGTGGCGACTGCCACCCTCTTGCCGTTGCTGCCGATTGAATCCACGGCATCGGATCATCGGGGCACGACACGGCCCAGTCAGAACTCTGCGACTGCAACCGGGGCGGCTCCTGGTTCGAGTCAATCGCCTGCTCAGACTACCTGTGCTGCCGGGCAATCCATCTCACAAGCTCAATCGACAAACGAACTGGCTCAACTGGTGAACTGGGCCGTGCGGCCTGAATCGAGTCTTGATTCAATCATCTCAACGGTTGGGCCAGTCCTGGCGGCGCAGCTATCGGCCCGTCCGTTTCCCCAGATTCATGAGCGGGCCAGATTGGCGAAAGTGCCTATCATGATGTATCACGACATCCTGCCTCAAAAGCAGGTGTTTTTTGACGTCACGCCTGCCGAATTTGAAGCGGATCTGAAGCTGATTCAGCAAAAAGGCTTGACCCCCATCAGCCTCGATCAACTGGTGACACACCTGTCCACAGGAACACCACTTCCCGAAAAGCCCATTCTGCTAACGTTTGATGATGGCTACAGCGGTCACTACAAGTACGTTTACCCGCTGCTAAAGAAATATGGCTATCCGGGGGTGTTTGCCGTTTATCCCTCCAAGGTCGGCACTAACTACGGTCGCTCTAGCATGACCTGGGATGAACTAAAACAGATGGCGGCTGATCCTCTGGTCACGATCGCATCTCACAGCTTTACCCATCCGGCTGATCTGGGCCAGCTAGATGGCGATCGCCTCCGCCAAGAAGTGGTCGAATCCAAGCGCGTTTTAGAAGAAAAGCTAGGCATCCAGATTAAGCACTTTGTCTATCCATCCGGCAAGTTCAATGCTGAAGTCGAGCGCTGGGTACAACTTGCGGGCTACCGTTCGGCCTTGACGATGGATGATCACGCAACCAAATTTGCGGGAGAGTCCAATAGCCTGTTGAGCATTGATCGCATCGGTCAATCTGAGCTGGAAAAAGTGATTGATCAGGCGTATGGAGGGCCACCGCTGCCGCCGCTGGGAAGCCAATTTAACTTTGCATCGCCAGTGCAGCTCAATCGCGTCACGCTAGAGGATACGCCCCTGCTCCTGATTTCCGGTGGGCGGCCTGTTACCATTCACGCCGATAGTCGCTATCAGGTGCCGCAAATTATTGCCAACACGGGGGCGATCGCCGCTGTGGATGGCGGGTTCTTCTCGCTCAAGTATCTTGACTCGAACGTGATGATTGGGCCTGTGCTCAGTCATAATACCGGGGAATTTGTGCCGGGAAACGCCAGCGAAAACCCCAGGCTAAACGGACGGCCTCTCGTCTTAATTACGCCAGATTCCGTAAAGTTTGTTCCCTTTGATGCCGCTCGCCACAATACTTTGGCAGGCATTCAGGCGGAAGAACCAAACGTTACGGATGCCTTTGTGGCGGCGGCCTGGTTAGTCAGAGATGGCTTACCTCAGCCGAATGCGGCATTTGGCGATTTGTTTGATTTCAATGCCGCTCGTCATCGCGCCTTCTGGGGCATTAACCAATCGGGGCAGGCGGTGATTGGCGTTGCGGCAGAACCCATTGGCTCGGTGAATTTAGGGCGATTGCTCTTCCAGGCTGGCTTGCGCGATGCCGTCATGCTCGATTCCGGAGCCAGCACGTCACTCGCATATCAGGGCGAATCGCTGGTCGCCTACACTCCCCGTCCGGTGCCCCATGTGGTTGCTTTGATTCCACCTGACGCGATCGCTACCAACTCGTCCTGCACAACCCTGGTGTCTCAACGTCAGACCAAGGAGTGAGCATTGTGAGCACGGTACAAGAACCGTCTTCCTCTCAAGACAAGTCAGCCGAGTCCACAAGTCACTCCACCCCAGGAGACAAGAAAACCAATCCCGTAGCGGTACGGCTGCTCGTATCGCCATCCCGGACGCCTGTAGTTCGGCTGAAGGGGTTGAAGTGGTTTAAGCGTCGGCTCAAGTGGCTGGTTATCTGGTTGGTCAGCCTGATCAGCTTTAGTGTCGCCCTGGCGTATGATGTGGCGGTTCATGTGACGGTTCAGCCTCCGGCGAACGAACTGCATGTCGCGTATGATGACGTGTCTCCGCTGGCAAAGACCATTAAAAGTGCGGTGCAATATCGATCGCAGCTCAATGAGGAGGAATTGTCTGAGCAGGAGGGGCGATCGCCCTCCTCTCAGGATGACCCGACGTTACCCCTCACCAGATTTGGCCATCTCCTGTATGCGGAGGCCGACGCTGATCGGTTAATGGTGGTTGGCAGCTATTCGCAGGATTTAGAACAGCGGTTTGAGCGACTCCTGCCCGATGCTGGGTTAGCGCTGATGCGCATGATTGATGCGGCTCGAATGCATGGCGTTTGGATTGTCCCGGTTTCCGGGTTTCGGGACGCGGGTCGTCAAGAGATGCTGTTTAAACTCCAGATTCAGCGTCAGGGATCTGCTTCTGCGGCGGCCAAATCAGTTGCCCCTCCTGGATTTAGTGAGCATCACACAGGCTATGCCGTTGATCTGGCTGATGGATTAGCTCGCGCCAGAGATGTCACACTCCGGTTTGGTGAAACCGATGCGTTTAAGTGGCTGATGCAAAATGCCCATGATTTCGGTTTTGAACTCTCATTTCCCGAAAACAATTCTCAGGGAGTCGAGTATGAACCCTGGCACTGGCGCTATGTTGGTTCCCCCGACGCAGCCCGAACCTTTGCTGAAGCCCATCAGTTTTTTGAACAGACTGCTGGGATAGTGGGGCATTAGAAGGGGGCAGGAGTCAGGAGTCAGGAGTCAGGAGTCAGGAGTCAGGAGTCAGGAGTCAGGAGTCAGAAACTAATTTTGCGTGCCGGGCGTGCACGCAAAATTGGGCGATCGAATTCACGGTTTTCTCAGGATTGACAAACTGCCGCGCCGTGCTTCTGAATACAAATTGCTTTTTCGGCAGGTGTCAGTTCGCTCCAGTCAATATCACGCCGAAAGACAACGCCATTGTGACTGACGATCAGTTTGGGCAGTTCATTTTGGTCAATCAATTTCAGGGTGTCAACGTCGTAGGTGGTGTAGACCGTGGACATGGACGCGAGATTGACATCTACAATTGTCAGCGTTCTGATGCGGGGTAAGTTGCCTGCTAGCAGCAGCCGAGGCCCGTCTCCCATCGCTCCAGCATGAAGCAATTCTAACTGGCCTCGGTGGGCCGGATAATAGGCGTGATGATGGCCGCTGATGTAGGTGTGGACATTGTGACGTTCGAGCAGCGATCGCAACTCGTCAGCTCCATCCAGTACTTCTCCGGCAGAATCCCGCTCCTTCGCTACTGCATAGAGGGGAAGATGGCCAATCACGATTCGCAGTTTGGCTGCTTTGGCAGTCTCGCTAGACAAACTTTGTTCCACCCATGCCAAGTCTTCAGCGGGCATCCTGAGCGAACTGGAGGCATCCCAGACTAGAAAGAAAACGTTGTTTTTGGTGAAGCTGTAATAGAAGGGAAATTTGTGGCGATCGACAAACTCCAGAGCCGGAATATGGGCCGGATTATTCCAATACGACGCCGCTAATTCACGCTCTTTTTGATAAATCAGGCCGTTTGGCCCCACGGCACGCGAGGCATCATGATTGCCCAACGTAAAGCCAAACGGCAGGTTGGCTCGACGTAAAGGAGCGGCGATCGCCCGATCAAACCCAGCCCACATGGCTTCAACTTGCTGCTGGTTCAAACGGCGATTTTGTCCGGCGACCATATCACCACCCCCCAGTACAATATCCGGTTGCCAACCCGGAAGCAGGGCGATCGCTCGATGCACAGACGCACTGTATTCTGTCGCACCATACGGGCCGTTTAAGTCACTGATCACCGCTAAGCGCACTTCCCCTCTGGGCGGATTGGTAATGCCGTTTTGGGCCAGCAGATTCGGTGAGTTTGCTGGAGTCGGAGTCGCGGGTGCTGGGGATGCATCGGCAGGAGATAGCCCCACGTTTGGAGAGGGGGCGATCGCATCTGGTGATCCGCCTCCCACAGCCAATTGGTGAACACAGGCGGATAGGCCAAGCCCACTGGCGGTTCCCATCCAGATCAAGAACTGACGACGCTTGAGACTCATACGGGTGCAGGTTGAATTGACAGTAAAACCCATTCCAGGATAAGGCAATCCTCCAGACACCGGGTGTCTTTTGAGGTGAGGCTATAAATCTCGGTATCGTCGTAAAAGACACCCGGTGTCTAACCCCCTTGAAGTGAGGCAAAAGACACCCGATGTCTAACTCAGCTCACAATTAAAAATCATTTCTATCCTGCTGGAAATCATCCGAACTGGTATTCTGGTGCATTGATGAGATCAGCGTTGAACCGATGCGTATCCGAGTTAGAATCCCGTTCAAGCTATCTGTGAAAAGCACACTTCTGTTTGGAGGACTGGTGCTGGGCGGATTGCTGGCCGCATCCCCAGCGCTGGCCCAATTCATGATGGCGCAGGCTACCGCCGCTGCCAGGGTAGAGCAACGCCAGCAGCAAGAACGGCAGGTGCGCCCGGAAAACTATGATCTCAGCCGTTTTCCCATTACCGATGCAAACGAACGGCACTGGCGCAACATGCTGTGGACAACGGCGATCGTTGAGCCACAAGCTGATTATGTCGATCGGGCGATCGCTCAACTCCTCTCCTTTGCCAGTCGTCCCGGTTTATCTCGCACGCAGCAGCGCACGGTTGAGATGGCGCTTCAGGTCGGGACTCAGCTTTACCTGAGCAATCCCGGCAGTTACAGCGCTATCGAGGCAGGCTTTCGGCAGGTGTTAGAGCGCAGTCCCAGTGCGGAGTGGAGCGCCATGTCTTTAGCCGCGCTAACCAAGGCTGGAGCGAGTGCTGACCAGCGGCAGCAGTGGGGCGATCGCCTCCGTCAGCGGTTCCCGCAATGGAATCAAGACGTTTATTTGTATACGGCGCTGAGGGAATTGGCCGATCTCGATAATCCGTCTGCGCCGCCGCCGCTGCGTGATTTGTTGAGTTGGGCGATCGCTCCTAACCAGCTTCAAATGTACGTCTTTTGTCAGCCTGACCGAGGCAAACTGTGTCAGGCCGTTTTGAAGGATCGCAATGGTCAGTTTGTCCGGCAAAACGGTCAACTGTGGTCAGTTTCGCTGCTGCTGCGACCCGTTCACAGCGGTTTAGGCTGGAACTTCACGCGAGGTCAAACACCGCAAGGAATTTTCCGAATTGAAGGCACTCGCACCCCTGACCCCACCACGTTTCGGGCCTATGGTTCATTTCCTCTGGTAAAACTGTTTGTTCCCTATGAGGATGGAGTGCGTGAGTTTCTGCCCGGACGGCCCGGACAAGCTCCTGCCAGTCTTACGGATTATCAGGCGCTTTTACCCCCTTCCTGGCGCAGCTATTTCCCAATTCAGCAAACGTATTGGGCAGGCAAGGCCGGACGTGGCCTGTTTCGCATTCACGGCAGCGGCGAAGATCCCAATTTCTTTACCAATAACCGTCGTTATCCGGACAGTTTTGGTTGGAATCCCTCAATCGGTTGTCTTTCAGCCCTGGAACGGTATGACGACGCAGGCCGCCTCCAGCAAGCTGATATGCCTAAAATCCTGGATGCTTTTACGCGCATCGGGGGGGCTAATTTCTCTGGCTATCTCGTGGTGGTAGATTTGCCGGGGCCAATCTCGTTGGAACAGATTGAAGGGGCGATCGCCAATTAACTACAGCGATAAAGCTGATAGGGAAACCCCAGACGATGAAATTCCTCTGGATCAAGACGACAGATTGTGGCTGAGCGATCGCCTCCCTCTCCTGCCAGCTTCAGCGTTTGCGGATAATCGCGTTTGCGGATTTCTGGAGCTACGATCCACAAATTCAGAGGAAGCGGAAGCGGTTGAGGAAGCGTAGCAAGCGATCGCCACACTGGTGCAGTTCCATCTCGGCGATCCAAAAAAGAAAAGCGGATTGGAGCCGCTGCTGAGTCTGAATAAAACCTCTGTAGCTCTAGAGCAAAACTCAGACCCAGTGCAATTTCTTGAAGAGAACGATAGCTGGTTGCCATAATCATGGGCGTCGATCGATCTAGCCGCATGGTTTGAGCAACCGTAGCCGGATTGTAAGGTTTTTGAAAGACAAAATCGTTGACGACCAGAGCACTGCTGATTAGTCCCGCTAGCAGCACAATCCCCCAACGACGCCAAGGGAGTGGTCCCTTGCTAACGCGGTTAGGCTGCACCAAGCAAGCCCCCAGCAGCGCACAAACACCCGGATAGTAGACAAAGTTGTAGCGAGGAACAACGGTAATGTCCTTATTCAGGATATAAACGATCGCAAAAAACTGCGCCAAAACGCACAGAGTAAACGCACTCAGCAGGACAACCG
>DATNPS010000230.1:0-21773 GCA_036703095.1 Crinalium sp.
AGATTGAAAGGATTTGAGGACATTGCTCCACTCTGACAATGTGTCTAACGCTGAACCGCTCAGAAAGGGATTGGCAGATTCCAACATGGCTAGCCTCCACTTTATCTGCAAGATAGCTTACATTATCTACAACTGTAATACTAAAAAGTCTTCCATCCGATTCAGCGACTCTCGGATTTGATCTTTAGTTAAAGATTTACCAACCGCAGCTTTATCACAGAGTTCGACCAGTGCCCTTAGCGTCGTCTCCACAACCAGCTCTGACGCCGTGGAGCTTTTAGGCTCCCATTTGAACCGCAAGCCAACATGGCCACATCCATCAATCTCACCATCAGCGTGCTGCAACAATGTCTTAAACAGCATGGTTGCCCGCTTTTTAACTTGCGGACCATAGGTTGCTCTGGGCATAGATGGGCAAACCTGTTGTAAAAAGTTTGGGGTATCCCGTTGGGGCACCAACTACCCCAACCCAATCTAGCCCCGTGTTGGGGTAGTTGTCAGCCCGAACACAAGGGCAGTTGCTTTGGGGCACAGCCCTAACGGGATGCTTGGGGTGTGGTCAACATACCGGAGATAAACCAACCATGAATTCCGTCACTGCCAACGCCCAACCCCAACAAACCCTACAAACCGTCCCAGTCTCCCCAGAAACCCCAGTAACACCAACCATTCTGGTTGATCCTTATAGTCCTGCCGCCGTAATTCTGGCAATCTCCGTCTTAATACGAACAATGAAACAAACATAATCGAGACCGTAAAATTGGGGAGAATATTGCGCTCAAAGCGATGTTCTCCCCTGTCTTTAAGCAGGTACCATTAAAGCCATTGCTAGAATGTTTGATCTCAAGAGCGATCATGTGAGGCAATAACAATGAATCTCCGCGCTACAACTGCAACACAGGCGGATTTGATCGCCTACCTTAAGCAACACCGTATCTGGAATGCGGAAACGCTGTTTTGGCAATGGTTAACGGCTCACCCCATGCTCCCACAAGAAACCCTACAGACTATTCAACAACTCAAAACTTGGCTAGATGCCTTCCGCCCTTTACCACCGACTGTAGTGAGCGAATTGCGCCAGCGGTATCAAGTTCGCTTTACTTACCACTCCAATGCACTAGAGGGGAATACGCTTACCCAGAGCGAAACGGAGCTTGTGCTAACCACAGGGATCACAATTGGTGGGAAAACCCTTCAGGAGCATTTAGAGGTCATCGGACATGCAGAGGCGATCGCCTACATTGAAGGATTAGCCCAGCAATCGACGCCGATTGGAGAGTGGGAGATTCGCCAAATTCACAGCCTGATCTTGCGCAAAATTAATCCTGAAGAAGCTGGACGTTACCGTAACTTAGATGTGCAGGCAGCAGGTACAGGATATATCTATCCACCCCATTATTTGCTATCTGAATTGATGGCAGATTTTGTCGGCTGGCTCAATTCTGCGGATGCTCAAGCATTGCATCCTGTTCTCTACGCAGCAGAGGCCCATCACCGCTTTGTGACAATCCACCCATTTCGAGATGGTAATGGTCGGACAGGGCGGCTATTGATGAATTTGCTGTTACTACGAACAGGGTATCCGATCGCCATCATTTCCAATGAAAATCGGCAGCGATACATTGAAGCATTAGTTCAAGGACAACAGTCCGACAGTTGGGAAACCTTTTACGCATTGATCATTGATGCGACACAAGCGGCACTGATTGAAGTATTGGGAGCATTAGCAACTGCCGCAGAAGTTCAAAATAAGGAGTTGCCACTTTATCGGGAAATGCTAGATTTCTTGCAACAGCAGAAGTAATTTAGTCAAAGATCAAAAGTTTAAGAACACAATCTGCCGCACATTCAGTACAACAGATTGTGTTCAAAGGCATTAAGACTAATCTACAGAATTGACAGGACTGACCGAGACGACGATTACCTGAGGGCCTTGATAAGTATAGCGATCGCCGAAATGATTACAGTTGGAGCCTTACTGCATCTGCAAAAGATGCAGGAGTAATTGGAGAGGGAAATTGAAACATTGAATTGACAAGCATGTTTTGTTGCTGATTCATCTTGGTATTGCCTAACGAGTGAAGAATACCAGCAATTGCAGAAGATTAAAAAAATCCGGAACCATAAAGGTTCCGGATTTTTAATATTTCGTCAGCGTCTTTTCCCAATTTTCCAGTTGGATCAGAGACAGAATGACAATTAGGGCTTCAGCCTGTAAGAAAGTGCAGGCGAAGACACAAAGGCACAATTGATTTGCTAATTTCAGGTTTTACTGTCCAATCACAGCTATACCTATGATCTCATGCGTTTCTCTTGGAGAGCCAGCTTGAAAAATTACCGCTACAGAGTCACTGTAGTAAAATCAGCGGCAGTAAGCTGCCCAGGCTGAGTGTTTTTCAGTATCATGAGCGGATTGTTGTTGCCCTGGACGCCAATTTGTGTGCCGTTTGCCACTCCGCGAATCCATAAGTTGTTGAACCGCAATCCATCTGTTAGACCCACCCGATCCTGTTTGTCATGGAAGTCACCTACTACATCCATCCCTGAACCTTGATGGAGCGCAAAGATATCAGCTCCTGCACCACCGATCAGGCGATCGCGCCCTAAACCACCATACAGGGTGTCATTGCCGTTGCCTCCTTCGAGTCGGTCATTGCCATCGCCTCCATTCAGGAAATCATTGCCATCGAGTCCGCTCAGCGTGTCGTTCCCCCCTAAGCCAAGGATGTGGTCGCTGCCTGCACTACCCCGCAGTCGTCGGGTGTCGTTACCTGCACTGCCCATAATCACCCGATTAGCAATTGCCGCACTGGGACTACTAAACACCTGCTCCTGAGTGTTCCTGTTATCGGTGTAGGAGACGCGCACACGCAACTTTGCACCGACTAGATTCTTGCCAGGAGTAAAGCTGCTACCCGTAGCTCCAGGTAAGTTGGCCCACTGCTTACCGCGCAGCACCTGCCACTGGTAGGAGAAGCTACCCAGCCCATCGTCATCCTGGAGAGCAGTGAGATTGACGGTGATGGGTTTCCCTATCTGGGGCAACCCATCAAGAGTAATTCCACCAACTGGAGCATCGTTGACATTGGCAATGTTCAAGTCAAATGTCTGAACAGCCTCAGCCCCAGAGACATCCGCTGCGCTAACTTTAATACCCAGCTTACCAACGTGCTCATTGGCTGGGGTGCCGCTGAAGGTGTGTGTCGTTGGATTGAATTTCAACCAGGAGGGCAGTGCAGAACCATCAGCTTGTGTTGCTGTGTAGGTCAATACATCGTTATCGACATCTTTGAAGACCGTATCGGACAGCGTGAATGTGAACGGGGTGTCTTCAGTGAGCAGTGGCGACACGAATTTACCATTGGCGACGGGGAGATCGTTAGCGCTGACCACATTCAGATCGAAGGTGCCGCTGACGGCGGTACCATTCGCATCAGTTGCCATCAGCTTGATCTGAAGCTGGCCGACGTTTGCAGTAGTGGGATTGCCGCTAAATGTGCGAGTTTCAGCATTGAAGCTGAGCCAAGAGGGCAGGGGATTGCCATTTGCCAGCCTCGCAGTGTAACTTAGGGAACCTGCTGCATCGAGTCCACTGAAGACGGTGTCAGGAATGGTAAAGCTGAAGGGAGCATTTTCGGGCATCAGAACGGGAGCGATGATAGAAGCCGCTCGATGTTCTGCTTCCTGGAGCAACTGTTTGAACTGTTCGCCAGTATTTTCAGCAACCAGTGACTCCAGCGATTTCTCTCCGATCGCGAACTCCCGCAAGTCACTGCTAGTCTCCGTCAGCGTAAGTTTTTGAAGCACGCTGATTTTAGATAGCATATCTGCGCTAGAGGTCGATTCTGCAATCTCCTGAAGGCTCTGGTTGTTCTCTGCCATAACACTGGCAATGCTAGCGCTGGCATCAACCAACCGTTGCCAATTGGTGTTGGTGTCTAGTGCCTGTACGTTCTGGATGGAGTTCTGAATGATTTGCTGAATCGTGCTGGCATTAGTCAGATCCACAGCACCTGCTTGGATTTGAGCCGCGATCGCCTTCGTGATCTGCTGCGCTGCTGTGACACCTGAAACCGTTGAAGCACTCTCAATTAGCTTCGTGGTTTCAGCAATCAGGTTGTGAACGCTGGTTTGCTGAACCTCGACAAACGTCCCCAACGGATTATCTTCTTCGATTGCTACGATCGGATCAAAGCTTAAAAGGTCAATTCCATCGGGCATACCGAGTGCGGTCTTGACCTGCATTTCTGCTTCATCCTGATTCACACCCAATTGAACTAACTGAGTGACCAGCGTTGTCAGCGGGGAAACGATAGCTGAGCTGGCAGGTGCAATCAGAGGAATCTCAAGTTCTAGCCCGGTATAGATATCATGTCCGCCGATACCAACGATCTGTCCTTCGTTTAGCTCAAATGTTCCGCTCTGGTCAAGGTCGTAGGTCGCAGGATCAATTTCAAGATTATAATCACCATTCTCATCTGTTATGGTGACTGGCTCACCCGGATCATATGTACCATTGAGGTTGGCATCAAAGAAGACAGTGGCCTGGGCGATCGGTTTGTTAACCAAGCGAGCGGAAGACTTGTTGGGATTGAAGCCATAGTCGTCATCCCAATTACGGCGGCGATTCCTGGAACCTAGACCGGAGCCACCATAGAAGTCCCCATTAAAGAAATTCTGCAAGTCTACAAGCTGTTGCTGTCCATTCTCCGTATACTGAAGCTTTTCAACGCCAGTGATGGTTTTGGTATAGGTCTGGTTTGTTACATAGTCCTGAGAGGTAATCTTAAATCCTGTACTTGTTTGGGTGATCGTGTAAGCGCTATTGCTTTCCTCCAGGATCAATGTGTCCTCATCACCGCCACCATTAATGGTGTCGTTAGCTAAACGAGAGAGTACGAAGACATCTTTTCCCCAGCCGCCATTCAGGGTATTGGTGCCTGTGCCCCCATAGAAGATGTTCGTGCCATTGCCACCATTAAGGATATCGTCACCATTGCCGCCGCTAAGGATATCGTCACCATCGCCGCCGTTGAGGATATCGTTACCCTCGCCGCCATTGAGGGCATCTGAGCCAACATTGCCATTGAGGGTATCGTTACCGTCGCCGCCCTCCATGAGATTGTTTCCCAATCCCCCATAGAGCACGTCATTGCCGTTACCACCGTTGAGATATTCATGGAACCCTTTTAGATTCCAGTCCCCTGTAGAACGATCTAATTCCCATCCATCACCAAGCCATTGGAAATAACTGTTCTCTGGATTCAATTCACTGAACAAACTGCCGGAAGATCTGCGCTTCTCACCAATGGCAGGAGCTTTTAACTGATTAATGAAATCGTAGTTAACAAACCGGCTAATTTCCTCGAACCTGAAGACGGAGTATCTATTGGGGCTGGAGTAGGATTGCCCTTGTTTGCCGTCATCCTGAGCGTAGAGAGTGTCATCTCCATCGCCACCGAAGACAATATCGTTATCCTGCTGGCCAAAGATTACATCATTGCCGCTGTCACCATACAGGGAATCTCGTCCGGTACCACCCTGGATTTCGTCATTGTCGCCTCCACCGTAAATCGTGTCATTGTCGGCCCTGCCAAAGAGACGGTCAATTCCCGATCCACCAAAAAGCCGATCATTTCCTGATCCACCGTCAAGGCTATCGTTGCCAATGCCGCCATCGAGGATGTCATTCCCATCGCCTCCATTGAGGATGTCTTTACCGCTGCCACCATCCAGGGTATCGTTGCCAGCTGCACCGCTCAGCGTATCATCGCCCATGAAGCCTTGGAATGTGTCATTGCCGCTGGTGCCAGTGAAAACATCATTACCGTTGTATTGAAACTGCTCAATCCCCGTCACGGTTTTGGCAAAGACTTGGTTTGTCGCAGGATCGCGGTACTCAATTCTCCAGCCTGTATCTGTTTGGATAAATGTGTAGTCGGCCTGTGTTCCTTCGAGGATCAGGGTATCGATTCCGTCACCACCATCAATGATTTCATCAAACGATTTCCGGAAGCTTCTGAAGAGGTCATCTCCTGCACCGCCATCGAGGATGTCGCTGCCGTCGCCACCTTCCAGGATATCGTTACCCGCACCGCCCTTCAGGACATCGCTGCCACTACCGCCAATGAGCACATCATTGCCATTTCCCCCATCCAGGATGTCACCGTCAGGGTTGGAGTAGGATTCTCCCTGTCTACCGTCATCTTCAGCATAGAGAGTGTCGTTGCCATCGCCGCCCTCCAGGATATCTCGGCCCTGCTGACCATAAAGGACATCGTTGCCACTGCCGCCAATAAGGCGATCGTCGCCAGCTCCGCCCTTAAGGAGATCGTCTCCATCCCCTCCGTCAAGCAAATCGTTGCCCTTGCCACCATCCAGGATGTCGTTGCCACTATCCCCGTAGAGTTGGTCGTTGCCATTTTCGCCCTTAAGAGTGTCGGAGTCACTGCCGCCTCGGAGGATATCATCTCCATCGCCTCCAAAGAGAATGTCTTGACCAGAGTCGCCCCAAAGCACGTCGTTGCCACTGTCACCATACAGGGTGTCGTCACCATCCCCACCGTTCAGCTCGTCATTACCGCTACTTCCGTAGATCCGATCGTTCCCCCACTCACCGTAGAGGCGGTCATTACCCATTCCGCCATCCAAATAGTCATCACCACCATCGCCGTGTAGCTCATCATCGCCTGCCCCCCCATTGAGCCAATCCTTGTCATCGCCGCCATAGAGCCTGTCTGAGTCTTCGTCACCGTAGAGGCTGTCCTCCCCACTCATGCCGAAGAGTTGATCTAAACCATATCCACCTTGGAGGTAGTCATTTCCATATCCCCCCTCCAGCTTGTCATTACCATCCTGACCGAAAAGACTGTCTGAGCCATCTCCGCCAAAGATTTGGTCATTGCCCCAACCCCCTTCAACGTAGTCATACCCGTTTCCACCGTAGAGTTGGTCGTCTCCTCCTAAACCATAAAGCTTGTCGTTTCCGTTTCCGGTATCGTATTTGTTGTTTCCGTTATCGAGCGTTTTATTATCATCTTTCAGGTTACTTATTTGTTGTTCTGCCCAGCTCCAAGCGTTTCCAACAAATGTTCCAATTTTGTTCCAGATTTCTGTAACCGTGTGAGTTACAGCATTCCATCCAGTCTTGATGGCATCAATGGCTTGATTCACCGAGGTAACAACGGAGTCAAAAATCTTAGTAACCTCTTTCGTGACTAGGCCCTTAACCCAATCAGAAATACTGTTAAAGGTAGAGACGGGAGAACCAAGGTCAAAAGACACGCCAAACTGTTTACCCAGGAAGTTCGCCTTCAGTCCAATCCCATTGCTATCTTTGCCCAGCTTAATGTCAACTCCCACACCAACCTGAAAACCCAAGATACTGAAGCCTAAGCTGTTGGAGATGTTGAGGTTACCATTGTTGAGACTGAACTTAGCATTAATCAGACTCTGACCAAACAGCTTCACCTTGCCGGAACCGGAACCCGTGAGTTTCTTAGGGTTAAATCGCAATTCGTCGATCTGAATGCTGAGGAGCTTACTCCAACCCAATTGAAAATTACTGATCCTTAGATCAGTTCCCTCAACATCAATTGCGGCACTCGCAATCGTTTGTCCAAAGATTTGAAGTTTGGCATCACCCTTGAGTACCTGCCGACTGGAACTTACATCAACTTCCAGATCAAGGGAGCGATCGCCAACACCTGTCAGCTTAATAAAGCCCAGATCAATTTCAGGAATCTTCAGTGCGCCTTTAACGGATGGAACAGTTGCATAAGGATTGGCTTCCATCGTCAGGGTTGCAGTTTTACCCCAAGCGCTGAATTGACCATTGAGCGCAATTCCCTCCTCTAGCGTTTCACCCGCTACTTCTGTCTCGAAGGGCACAAACTTGATCAGCGGATCGAGGTCTGTGTCATCATCGCTACCGTCTACAGAAACGATATTGATGTCAACGATGTTTTTCACCAGACTCAGTGCATCTCCGACAAGAGAAACTTTGCTACCAATTTGCTTTGCAGCAAAAGAACTGACTGGTCCCATCCATAGATCAATCAAGTTGATGGGTTGATAGGCCGTTAAGGTTAAGGCAATATTGTCGGGGTCGTTGGTATCAACTAAAAAGGCAGACTTCAAATCAAAGTTGCCAAATTTCAGGTCGCCGATAAATCCGATATTGTCAACAAAAGGTGCAAGGTAGGTTCCACCCAATTGCACCGCTAGATCCCGAATCTCCGTATCTGGTAAGCCAAAGGGATTTTTCCAGGGGGTGTCTGCTTTGAGACGATAGCTCCCTGTAAAGGACTCTGGCTCGATCTCAACTTTACCCGTCAGGGTCAGATTCGGTTCATTGCTTTGGAAGGGGTCATAGCCTGCCAAGGTCAAGCTGCCGCTGAGGCCGAAGTTTGGTTCTCCGTTTGAGACACCACCTTCCAGTTCGATCTGCGACAGTTTGGCGCTGAAGCCACCAATGTTGATTAGCGAAAGATCCATTGCTAAGGATGCGGCAATATGCGCTGAGGTTTTGTCTGCCTCAATTTCCAGTTCCATATCCTGAACCTTCAAATAATCGCTCAGGAAATCTGCCAGAAAACCATCCTGCCCTGCAAATTTGACATTGCCCGTGAAGGTCAATTTGGTATCGGGGGTGCCGAAGTCTGCGACCTCAAAGCTGGGATTACTAATAGGCAGCGCCAGCGCACTTGCCAAAGAACCGACAACCGGAATGTCTTTGAGCAAGCTACGGAGATCGATGTCTCCGTCATAGCCCAGCTTGATGGAATCGGGTTCTAGTTCGACGGTAATGGATGCAGCCTGTAGCGCATTGTAAACATCCTCGATCGCATCCTTAGCAAAACCTAACAGCACCTTGGGATACCGAATATCCAGTGCCGCACTCAATTCACTCCAGTTGGCATAGCCGCTATCGTTGACATTTGTGAGGGCGATCGTAAACGCCTGATCTATGAACGCTCCACTCTGATCAGTGGTGCGAACGCGGATTGTATGGCTCTTATTAGCTTCAAAGTCCAGCAAGCTGCCGTCGGCAACAACCAATTGATCGCCATCAATGGCAAAGCGTCCCCCTGCACCGTCAAGCAGCGTATAGGTGTGAGTGTCACCTGCATCAGGATCACTGGTCGAGAGTACACCAATAACCATGTTATTAGCGCTGTTTTCTTCTATCGATGCGTTGCTCAGACCAAGGCTAGTTGGTGCATCATTGGCATCAGTAATGGCGATCGCCATGTTTTGTTCAACCAAGAGTCCGTCCTGATCAGTCGTGCGGACTCGAATCGTGTGGCTGTTGTTGCGCTCAAAGTCCAGCAAACTACCATTCGCGACAATGATTTGACTGCCATTGAGGGCAAACCGTCCGCCTGCGTCGTTGAGCAATGTGTAGGTGTGAGTGTTGCCCACATCGGGGTCAACCGTGGAGAGTGTACCGACGACCGCATTGTTGAGGCTATTTTCGGCGACTGAAGCATTGCTCAGGTTGAGACTGATGGGTGCGTCGTTGGCATCGCTAATGGCGATCGCCAGATCCCGCTCAAAGGAGAGTCCACCCTGATCAGTAGTACGCACTCGAACGATTTGGCTGGTGCTGCTTTCAAAATCCAGCAGACTCCCATTAGCAACAATGATTTGATTGCCATTGAGGGCAAAGCGTCCGTTTGCGTCATCGAGGAGTGTGTAGGTGTGGGTGTTACCCGCATCGGGGTCAATCGTGGAGAGTGTACCGACAACCGTGCTGTTGGGGCTATTCTCTGCAACGATGGCGCTGCTCAAGTTGAGAGCCGTTGGTGCTGCGTTCACGTCCGTAACGGCGATCGCCAAATCCTGCTCAACAGACAGTCCATTCCGGTCAGTCGTGCGCACTCGGATTGTGTGACTGGTACTGCTTTCAAAATCCAGTAGACTGTTATCGGCAGCCACGATTTGGTTACCCTTGAGAGCGAAGCGTCCGCCTGCATCATCGAGCAATGTATAGGTGTGTGTGTCGCCTGCATCAGGGTCAACCGTGGAGAGCGTACCGACAACTGTGTTGTTGGGGATGTCTTCGGCAACTGAAGCATTGCTCAGACTGAGACTGATCGGTGCCTCATTAACGTTATTTACAGCGATCGGCAGATCTTGCTCAATGGATAAGCCACCCTGGTCAGTCGTGCGCACTCGAATCGTGTGGCTGGTGTTGCTCTCGAAGTCCAACAAGCTACCATTGGCGACAATGATTTGACTACCATTGAGAGCAAATCGTCCACCTGCGTTGTCAAGCAGTGTATAAGTGTGGGTATTACCTGCATCGGGGTCAACCGTTAAGAGCGTACCAACGATTGTGTCACTAGAACTGTTTTCGGCGATCGAAGTGCCGCTCAAGTTGATCTGTGTAGGTGCTTCATTGACATTAGTGATAGCGATCGCTAGTACTTTATCGATCGAAAGGCCACCCTGATCAGTGCTGCGAACTCGGATGCTGTAGACGGATTTGGTTTCAAAGTCTGGGGAAGTTGTGATTCGCAGGTCATTACCGACGATGGTGAAGGCACTATTATCTGTATCGCCACTGCCGCTCACCAAGCTGTAGGCAAAGGTGTTGCCCGCATCAGGGTCAACTGTGCTAATGCTGCCAATCATGGTGTTGGCTGCCACGTTTTCGCTGATGCTACTGGTGCTAAGGCTCAAATCGGTGGGAGCCGCGTTGGGTGGCGTGTCAGCAATCGTCAGACTGGCACCAGCCTGGTTAAGAAGCACGGAAACCGTACCTGTTGAGGTATCGTTTGCAGCAAGGATGTCGAGTTTGCCATCGCCATTGACATCACCTAATGCTACGTAAGACGGACGTGTTCCTGCACCGATATTAATGGCGTTAGAGAAACCGCCGCTACCGTCGCCTAGGCGCACCGACACATTATTAGAGCCGTCATTGGCAGTGATCAGGTCAAGTTTGCCATCATCGTTGATATCTGCCAACTGCACAGAGCGCGGCTGTGATCCCATGCTGATACTGGTGGAGCCAGAGAAACCGCCGCTGCCATTGCCTAAGCGCACTGAAACATCACCAGAGCCAAAGTTCGCGGTTACAAAGTCAAGTTTACCGTCGCCGTTGATATCCCCCAGTGCGACAGAACGAGGAGTTGCCCCCACACTGATGTTGGTAGAGCCGGAGAAACTACCGCTGCCATTGCCTAACCGTACCGAGACGCTGTTCCCAGATTCGTTTGCCGTCAGGAGGTCAAGTTTACCGTCACCATTGACATCACCTAACTTCACAGAACGAGGATTTGCTCCCACGCTAATCTCTGTGGAGCCGGAGAAACTGCCGCTACCATTGCCCAGGCGCACCGACACAGTGCTGGAGCTATAGTTCGACGTGAGCAGATCAAGCTTGCCATCGCCATTAACATCACCCAGCGCCACATCGGTAGGAAGAGATCCCACGCTAATGTTTGTAGAGCCAGAGAAGCCACCACTGCCATTCCCCAACCGCACTGAGACCGTGTTGGAGTTAGAGTTTGCGGCAACGAAATCGAGCTTGCCATCACCGTTGACATCCCCTAAAGTCACTGCGAAGGGATTAGTCCCCACGGCAACCTCTGTGGAGCCAGAGAAGCCGCCACTACCGTTGCCCAATCGCACCGAAACGCTACTAGATCCCCAGTTTGCACTAAGCAGGTCAAGTTTGCCGTCGCCGTTGATATCTCCCAACGCGACAGCAACGGCGGATGATCCTACAGACACAGCAGCAACGGGGGTAACGCGGGCAGCGGAATTACCTAGCATGTAGGCGCTGCTGCTTTGTAGATTCAGCAGGATGGACTCATCAGGGTCAACGATGCCATCATTGGGAGCCGTTACCGTGAGAGTGGCCGTCGTTTGTCCGGCGGCAATGGTGAAGCTATTGGCCGTCACACCCGTAATATTCGACCCCGCTGCTAGGGTGTAGTCGGTGCCACTGGTGGCAGTGCCCGCTAGAGCATAGTTGACGGTTAAACCACCAACCGGAGCAGGCTGATCGAGGGTAATGGTGAACGTTCCGTTTGTTGTGCCTTCAAACGGGTTTGTACTTGGGGCGACAGAGACACGAGGCGTTGTGTTCAGCCGCACTGATACACTGTTGGAGCCGGAGTTTGCCGTTATGATATCGAGTTTGCCATCGCCATTCACATCGCCTAACGCCACAACAAAGGGGTTGTTCATCACGCTAACATTGGTGTAGCCAGAGAAGCCACCGCTGCCATCACCCAGCCACACTGATACACTGCTAGAGCCAGAGTTTGCCGCTATGACGTCGAGTTTACCGTCATCATTAACGTCCCCTAAGGTGATAGAAGTGGGATATGTTCCTACGGAGATGTTGGTCGTACCACTGAAGCCACCGCTGCCATCACCCAGCCGCACTGAGATGGTATTCCCAGTTTCGTTTGCTGTCAGCAGGTCAAGTTTACCGTCGCTGTTAACATCTCCCAGCACGATATAACGAGGGCTAACCCCCACGCTAATCTCAGTAGAGCCGGAGAAACTGCCACTCCCATTCCCCAACCGCACTGACACAGTGTTAGCACTATAGTTTGCCGCTAGCAGATCAAGTTTGCCGTCACCATTGACATCTCCCAGTGTGACAGACATCGGATATGTTCCTACGGAGATGTTGGTTGTACCACTAAAGCCACCACTGCCATCACCCAGTCGCACCGATACACTATTAGAGTTATAGTTTGCCGCTAGCAGATCAAGTTTGCCATCACCATTAACATCTCCCAATGTGACAAAAGCAGGACCTATCCCCACGGGAATACTAGTTGCACCACTGAAGCCACCGCTGCCATTGCCCAGTCGCACTGATACGCTGTTAGAGTTATAGTCTCCTGTCAGCAGATCAAGTTTGCCGTCGCTATTAACATCCCCCAGCACGAGAGAACTAGGACCTATTCCTACATTAATCTCAGTAGAACCAGTAAAGCCACCACTGCCATCCCCTAACCGCACTGAGACTGCGCTGGCTCCAGCATTTGCCGTGATGATGTCAAGCTTGCCATCGCCATTAACATCTCCTAGAGCAACAGCCCTAGGACTTGTTCCCACACTGACATTTGTAGAACCAGAAAAACTTGCCATAACCGCTCCATGCTCCAAAATTGACGACGTACAGTGTTTAAATTGCTGTTCAATATTGCAGTTCTCAATCGCTGCTCTGTGCCCCATTGCCCATAGGCGAAGTGGAAGCTGAAACCGTTGCCTCATCAGGGCAAGCACCTATTAGGCCAACCCATGATTGCGATCGCTCTTTGCTGCCAGAAAAGTTGTGGTTCTACAGCGGCAGGATCTTCAGATTCAAAATGCTGCTGTCAAGTTGCAAGTCGATCGCCGTGAGACAAAACATAAAGATTAGCGATATCTTCTTCGACGCTGCAAAGCAACAAAGATGACAACAAGTAAAATTGCAACTTCGTGTAGCGATCGATTGTTGCTAAACTCAGCTCATCCTTACTGAGATATAAAATACTGAATGCATTTCAGCAGATGAGATAATGGAAAAATGATTGAAGGGGACTGATGCGAAAGCTCAGTCATAGGCTCAAGGCTGTTATATCCATCATCTAGGATGTGCGCAAAAGCTCCCAGAGCTATCACTGTTGCTGGCACCGCAGGCTCTGCAACTCTTGGATCAATCACAACCAGCGTTGATGTTGTCATACAGGAGGTAACTTCTTCCCGTTCTGCATTCTGTAGGCAAATCATTAATTAATCTCTTGGTTTAGAAAGACAGGTGGTAGTGATTAAATTGCGACTGCGTCATCCAGCCCACTTCAGTAGCAACAGATTCTCAGCAAAAGATAGGCTGACGGAGCATCAATAATTGCGCCATCGCCACTGCATTGACAGAGCTTTTACTTGAACTAAGTTAGCAAGATAAGATTAACCAGCCGTTTAATTAAGGCTAGTGGTTACTACTTTATCCAACTGACACAGAAAAATTCTTCCGTGTTAGCCACATAAAACATACCTAATCAAAATAAAATCCGTAGAACTGCTGTAACCTTCCTAGATATGATCTGCATTTGCTGTCTGTATCAACCAGAGAAATCTCTTCGTTGTATCTATAGAACTTTAAGTGTCTTTAAAGGAGTAAGACTATGTTTAGCACATACTTCTAAGTTGAGTACAGATAGAGGCATTAACCATTTTCAATCTCACTTCACCCCTAATAACTTACACCGGATATTGTCGAGTTAGACAAGGCTACAGGTGTAAGCAATGCGATCGTCAATTCTTTGAATTCTACCGTTCTTGGACTTACTGCGACGATATCAAACACCTGCACATCAAAATGCATCTCAGTGGCATGGAGGTGCGTGACATCGAACGCATCACCGAGATTCATTACACAACAACCAAGCACTGGATTCGAGCGACAAAGCATAACTCAACGATGCCTCCCAATCTGAAGAATTTTCCAGAAGTCACTACCTGGATGAACTGCAAAACCTTGTGGGCAGTAAGCGAAGCCCGGGTTTGAGCAGCAGTTAAGCATAAGTATTCTGGTACTCTGGCATGAGTGATCGATGATCGTAGTGCGGCAACCTTTAAGTTCTTGAAGTTCAAAACAAGGATCTGCCGTTTTATCAGGAAATGCTGAATTTCTTGCAACAGCAGAAGTAATTCAGTTAAAGACTAAAAGTTTAAAGACACAATCTGCCTTGCATTCAGCGCAACAGATTGTGTTCAAAGACCTTAAGACTAAGCCGTAGAATTGGTAGAACTTACCGAGATGATGATCGTCTGAGAGACTTGATGAGCATAGCGATCGCCAAAATGATGGCAGTTGGAGAGTTACTATACTCTACTAAAGATACGGGAGCAATTTGGGGTAAGGGCTGAGAGGTTGGATGAGCAAGTGTATTTTGTTGCTGATTCATCTTGGTATTGCCTAAACAATGAAGAAGGACACAATGAAGAACACAAATGAACTCGAAACCATTTCACGGTTCCGGGTTCATTTGTTTTGAGTCAGAGCATCTTTACCCGGTTTTTCACCTGGGCCAAAAAGAAAACGGAGTTTAAGGCTTCAGTGCATCGGAAGCGGCAAGCGAGCAGGCATCTTCAGCTTTACTCCCAGTGAACCAACCTAAACCAAAAATAAAAACAGCGGGTGACTTCTGAAGTGTCTTAGTCAGAGAGCTTTAATTTAGTTTAACTATACACGGTTCAACCAAAGCCAAACAGGACGCATCCTTCGCCACTGGCAAGAACTTTGCCTGGGAACGCTAGGGCAGTTTTCAGTTTCCAATATGCCTGAGTGCCCCATTGATTGCCCCAACCGCAAACCTGTAGACCCCACTCCTGGCAAAGCAGCCGCCTACGTGTTTGCGCTATTAGTCAGCATTTTTCTAGCCTTTCAATGCGTTAGCTACGAACGCCGTAATGAGGAAACACCAGTCCTAATCTGGATGCCCTGCTTATTACTAATCGGCACAGCTCTTGGCATCAATATTGACCCCAGCGCGATCGCCTCAGCATTGGGTAGCCAGCACCGCTAAGCCATTTACTTCACCAGCTTGTGTCCAATGAAATCAATCGATCCGTTCATCGTTTCATCCGACGATTTCTCAGATGGGTACGTAAACATCTCGGACTGGAACAGCCATCGCCCTCTAGAACCCTGGAGGGAATTTCCAGTTGTGCCACCCTCTGGCGATTACCCAGCAGCGAAGCCGGAGTCGTTGATTGCTGGCAGATTTGCCATCGAGCTGCCGCCTCAGACCTGGTTATCAGCCTGCTCTCCGTTGCCCGATTGCGAGAAGACGTGGCAGAGCAACGGCTCTATCGCAGAAGCACTGATCCAATTCGCCTTGTCTCCCGCCGTTCCTTCAGACAAGACTTTTCCAGATATCTGGAAAGCCAAGGCGGCTTGGATGCCCGCTTTATTAGTCACATCGTCGTGGTGGCCTGGAAAAGCCGCATTCCAACCCCTATGGAAGGGAGCGATCGCCGTCGGTACCTGGTGCGGCCTGTTGTAGCAATTCCAGCCGACCTTCAGGGCATGAGTTTTGCCTGGACCTCTGGTGACAGATATGCCTCAAAAATGGTCGAGCTAATAGCAAGACGAGTGCTGAAGATGGAAGCACTATCGTTTCGCTCCTGGGATGAGATTGTCAACTCATTGGACTGGATAGAATGGCTCGATTGGTATGCCAAACAATTCTTGGGGCCATCCCACGTCTTGCAACCTGCCAAAACACAAAATGAATCCGGTTCAAAACGCTCCAATTTCAAGCCATAAGGGCTTGAGCGCTAGCAATCCAATCCACGACACCAGGATGAGTTTGGAATTGAGCTAACAGGGCGATCGCTTCCTCCAACCGTTCTTCCAACGCCTCACACCTCAGTTTCTCCACCTCTAATTCAGCCGCAAGGTTTTCCACTGGATTGGGTTTAGATGCCTTCTGCGCTGCCGACACCTTTTCAATACTTGGTTTAGCCCCACGACTCAGCTCATTGCTAAGGAAGGGCACCGTTTGTCCGGTCTCCGTTTTAGCCTGAACAACCACCCCTTGAACCTCAACCACCTCAACCGGCTGCCCGTAGTGGGCCGAGTTTTCATCCAACACCGTTACGCGCTTACCCAGCTCAAAAGCAGGTGCTTTTGCCTTCACCGCTTCAGCCGCCCGCACCACATGAGCAGCAGTGGGAGAGTGAGGAGCGATCACCTGGGCAGCGTCCCAGGTTTCAGCCTGCTCTTGTGCTGATAGTTTTGTCAGCGGGCGCATTTGGGAAGCAGCGCTAGGCAGTTCACGTTCTGAAACTCCTGCCTGTATCAGATTAGCGACGACTTCCCCAGCAGCAGCGAGTTCATACCCATAAGATTTGCATTTATCAAACTTCTCTTTGCAAAACAGCTCAAAACTGTCATGCGTGCTTGTCCAGAGCCGCTCTTGCTTGATCGTAGCTAGAGCCGCCGCAACCCGGATGAAGTTATGAATGTGCTCATCAATGATGCGCTCTAGCTCAGCGCGGTGTTTTTGTTGGGACTGGGAAAGAATAGTTAGCATTGGGCAGCATCCCGCAGTTGGGCTTGAAGTTGGCTAATGGCTTGCTCTAAAAGACTATGGATTTCAAGCGGAGTGAGCTTGTGCCGTCGGGCGATCGCCTCCTCACTCAACTGCTCAAAATAAAACTCCAGTACACACTCCCGCTTGAGTTTGGGTAGCTTAGCCAGTTCTTTGAAGAGGGCTTGTCTCAAATCCCCCTGAGACAACTCCTCATCCATCTCAAGGTCTGCTGGATCGTGATACGTTATATCATCTAGGCTGGCTAACGGCTTACGCTGCACCGCTGATACCATCCAGCGCCAATCATCTTGAGATACCCCGTGGGCTGCCGCAATTTCATCTAGCTCGACCGTCCGTCCTAATGATTGCAACTTACGGTGATCACGCTTAATGATGCCAACTTTTTCAAACGTGCGACGGGGCACTTTTAGCTGCCCCCAGTGATCTCTTAGGAAATGCTGAATTTCACCTTGAATGTATGGAACAGCAAACGAGCTAAACGCCACGCCCTTACTAGAGTCAAACTTTTCAATTGCCTTTAAGAGGCCAATCCTGGCAATCTGGGCTAAATCATCTAGCGACTCAGCACACTGCCCAGCCATGCGATGAGCGATTTTGAGCGCTAACTTGTCGTGTTGAGTGGCAAGCCGATTGCGTTCTTGAATAGAGATACGCTGCCTGCGGGAAGCCCAGGCAGATTCGACAGACCGAATAGCGGTAGTCATTGTAGGAGGGAGTGATGAGTCTCCCCTAATCAATACCCAGCAACAGGCTCGATCATCGTGGGTAAGACTACTGATCTTTAGAACCAGTTTTACAAAAGCTTTAAGAGCTGGGCTAGTGAAAATCACTATTGTCGATCGCTTGAGCAGCAATGCCTTTGTACTCAGTCAATTCTTCCTGTGGCTTCAAATCATCAATTATGCTTTGCGCCGCCGCGCTTTAAACCGAATAAGCGATAGCAACCCTGTAGCGATTAGAGCAGAAGAGATTTCTGGTTCCGGTACAGACTCCGACACAGGGGTAAACTCGATGTTATCGATAGAAGCTCGTTGGTCGCCGTTAGGGCTGAAGTTGCTGGCACTGCCAATTGGAATATCGCTGATGAAACCTCCAAATGGGAGCCCCCCAAGATCGGTTGGGATATCGAGGTTTAGTTGACCAATTAGATTTGCAGACGTATCGAAGATCTTATATTCATAGCTGTCATCCCCACTGGTTCTATCCCAACCAACAGCGAAAACTGTGCCTGTAAACTTCCACTTGATTGTTTGACCACCAACAGCTGTGTCTAGCGTATCAAAAGCACCTCCATCCCGTGAAATGATCGGAAGGACTCCTTGATCTGGCTTGAAGATAATCCCTTGACTTGCGTACTGCTTTGAAGCCGGTGTATTGGGAGGGAAGCCGTTAAAATCAATCAACGTTGTTGCCTTACCATTTAAGGCGTTCCGCCAAGCATCACGGTCTGTAAAAGTGAGAACTCCAGCAGTTGCAGGTGCAGCCAGGGAAGTCAAGAGAAACCCTACGATTAGAACAGGCACTCGCTTAAGATGAATGTACACAAGGACCTCCATTTTATTGACTGATGCCGTAGGCTGAAGAAGCCGCAAAGCCTCAATTAAGGCTTTTGCACTTACAGAACGTGTCGGTTGCCATAATCCGATTCAAGTACCGCTAAGCGATCGCGGCATAATTACTTCAACTCAAGTAATAATACTGAATATCTCTGGGAAAATGAAAAGGGCTAAAAAGCCAACTTTATTGGATCTTTAAAGAATAGAGTTGACAGGAAATAGAACGCAAAATCCCTTAAAACCTCATAAACCAAGTGTTTTAAGTATTTGACAAATCACTGTAGCCCCGTCACGGTAAAGTTTTCAAACGTTTTTCTCGTTATTACCCGACATGCCTAATTGATATGTATTTTCTTCAACATTTATCAAATGCCGTTTTAACATCTCAATTTGTCGATCAAGTTCCTATAGCTAAACCCATATAAGCAATCACCCTACAAAATATCTCGATCACTTCTGTTTAGCGGGGCTTGATGGCGTATCTCAATAACTTGCGTAAACTCGCATTATCAACACCTGGGAACATTGGGGCATGAGCAATCTTACTCCCCCCCCTCAAGCTTCTTTCAAATCACTGAGCGGGATATTTTGGCAGAGCTGCTGGCGGACAAGCGCAGTGAAAACACTCGCCGCGCTTACGCCAGGGATTTGAAAGACTTTTTTCAATCTGCCGCCGGACACGAGCCGACGCCTCAGCTCATTGCCGAATTCCTAAAGCTGGAGCGATTCACGGCGATCGCCCTGGTGCTGCAATACAAAGCAGCTCTGATTGAGAAAGGCTTGACAGAAGCAACAGTCAATCGCCGCTTGGCATCCATTAAGAGTCTGGTAAAGTACGCCCAGAAAATCGGTAGATGCGACTGGAGCTTGGAGGAAGTGGAAGGAGAGCGGGTCAGCCAATACCGCGACACTTCTGGAATTGATCAGGATGCCTACGCTCGGCTGCTCGCCACCTGCGATCGCTCAACTCGGCTGGGTAAACGCAACTACGCACTGCTGCTACTGCTTTGGTCAAACGTGCTGCGGCGTGGGGAAGTGGTGAAGTGCAATTGCTCGGACTTCAATCCGGAACTCCGGACTCTGCAAATCTTGGGCAAGGGCCGAGGCACCCAGGCGGAAGCTGTCAGCCTTAGCACAGCGACGGTGGAGGCGATCGCCATATGGCTGGAGGCAAGAGGCACGCATCAGCCAGCCGAGCCGCTATTCATCTCGCTAAGCAACTCCAGCTATGGGCATCGGCTATCGGGCAATGCTCTCTACAATCTGGTGACGGAAGCGGCGATCGCTGCTGGCATTAGCAAACACATGTCTCCCCACCGCACCCGCCATAGCGGCATTACGGCAGCATTGGATGCAACTGGGGGCGACGTGCGCCGGGTGCAAAAGCTATCTAGGCACCGACGCCTGGATACGCTAATGATTTACGACGACCAGAGGAAGAATGCACAAGGAGAGATTACAGACCTGCTCTCAGGGCTTGTAGACAGTGCGGGAGATGGAAGCGCTAGAGTGAATCCAGGGCCAGGATGAGTATTGTGGATTTCCAAGACGGCTGTGATACAATCACAGCAACCTTTTGAACAAATGAACTATGAACAAAGGTGAATTAGTAGATGCGAACGCGGCTAAGGCCAATCTGACCAAGAAAGAGGTCGATACGGTTTTGACGGCCATGCTGGAGGTCATTCAGGAAACCGTGGCTTCCGGCGACAAGGTGACTCTGGTTGGGTTTGGCACGTTTGAAGCACGGCAGCGGCAAGCGCGTGAGGGCCGTAATCCCAGCACAGGTAAACCAATCCAAATTCCCGCAACAACGATTCCAGCATTCTCGGCTGGCAAGCTATTTAAAGACAAAGTTTCTGCTTAATTCTCCTCAGCTGTCAACGCATTTCAAAGCCCCATCCAGGGCAGGGCTGATTCATGTTAGGGAGGGAAAATTCGCAGCATGGGCAACAATCGGTCGAAGTCATGACTGAGCAAGTCAATGGCTTTGGTGATGGAGGGATAACCATGAGCCCGAAATAAGCTCACCGCTAAGTTCCGCAGAATTGCCATCAGACTAGCAGGTGCGGATTGTCGAATCGAAGCCGCATCCTCTTGGAGCACCTCATCTTTGACCCAGTGCAATCGGTTCTCAATGCCCCAATGAGCCCGAATGCGAACCATGAGTGCCGTGGCATCCCAGTTGAGACTGGTCAAGTAATACAGGTTTTCCTCATAGGGTTTGCCTTGACGTTGACCCACGGAATGGACATGCACCGCCTGTTGAGCACCTGACCATTTCTGTTTGAGGTGGTCGGCTAACTCAAAGGTAGAGACCGTGCGGTGGATCGCACGACCATGTCCTGTTTCGCGTTGCCGGAGTTGAGTGCGGGGCAATGCAGCAGTTGCCTGCTGCACAATCTCTCGATAAAGCGTCCCCTGATTGGCTTTGACAGTGATGACATAATCGTTGCCTTGAGTGTGAATCAACTTTAGTGTTTTTTTTGCAGATGTAAAGCATCCAGACTAAACACAATGCCTGTGAGGTGCAATTGCTCAATCAAAGATTGCACCACTCCAATCTCACTCGCTTTGCCATTCTCAAACACCTGTTGCCCCACGACTAAACCTTGACGTAACTGGAAGAGTGACACAACATTGACGAAGTTTTGCTGGGCATCTTTGTGATGCACTAAGGTATTGGCTAAGCTTTTGCCATCAATGGCGCAATCATCCCCCGACTGCAACCAGTTCACCTGATGCATCCACCTCGTTAACACAGCCGCAACCTGATGAAAGTCAATTTGCTCCAGCAAGCGACGAATCGTGGAGTAGTCTGGCAAGGCGGGACGGGGTAATCCCAATCGTTGCGACAACACCTGCTGATGCCTATCCATGAAGCGTTCGATGCCCCGGTAGCCCCGATACCCACTCATGGTTGCCAACAAAACCAGTAGCAGGAAAACGGGTAAAGGATAACGTTTACCACGACTGCCTCGGGGGTCTGGCACTTGAGCAAAAGCTTCTTGTAACGTCAGCATCTAACATTTCCATGCACTGATATTCAGTCTATTATTTCTCCCTCAAAATGAATCAGCCCTGCCATACCTGGGACTCCGAGGCTGGATACGACGGGCAATAGACCGTTGATGCCGATGCA
>DATNPS010000231.1:0-10152 GCA_036703095.1 Crinalium sp.
AGATTGAAAGGATTTGAGGACATTGCTCCACTCTGACAATGTGTCTAACGCTGAACCGCTCAGAAAGGGATTGGCAGATTCCAACATGGCTAGCCTCCACTTTATCTGCAAGATAGCTTACATTATCTACAACTGTAATACCGGGTTAATATTTCCAGGACGCTTCAACTGTTGACACTCTCAAGGCTTACACAAAAATATAAACGCTCTCTTGCAAAATTTTTTGCAGCCGCTCATCCGGAGCGTTAGCTGGCTTGATAGCTTCAATTTCCGTCTACATTTGCGCCAGTGCCACAACCTTAGCAAGCTTGCCCTGATCAAGCCCTTCCAAGTCGCTAATTTGAAGCCAGCCCTCCTTCAGCAATTCTGCAAAGATAAAGATCAGGGCAGAATAGCGGTAGTCATACTTGCCCTCTATCTCATGCCTTTTAGCACTTAGGAAGTCGTGTAATCGCCAGAGATCTTCTACTTCTGCGATCGCCCCTGCTTCCTCTCGAACTTGTTTTAGCAACGCCTCAACCTCTCGTTTATACGCTTTGTCAAAAGCGGTTCGAGCGATTTTCTCCTCCAAATCTGTCCACTTTGCTTCACTCACTTGCATGGTTCGATCTAAAACTTGTACAGCGGTTTGGTTAAATACAGCCTTTTTCAGGCTAGTAATATAAAAATGGAGTGCAAGCATTTCTCCGCCTGGAAGCGAAGCCCACGCACTGTGCATCCAAATCATCTAAATAATGTAAAAAACGCTGTAATTGCGTTTACTCAGAATGATGGAGCGTCCATGGTTAGAACGCTCATCTCGATTGTTAACTATTAACAATCAACTGTTCACTAACATTCTTCTAGCGCATCAAGTTCAGCAACTCCTTAGGAGAAGCCAGTAGATCGATCGCTACAAAGAAGATCTTGCCTTCAGGGTTGAGCAAAAACCGCCATGCCATGTTCATCCCAACTGCTGCACCAAACCAGGGGGTTTGTACCTTGCCCGTGACTTTGACTTGGGTGTAACCGTCATCTGCGGGTTCAGCAACACCCCGTTCGGGAAGCAGGTTGAGGTTCTGACACTCTTCGCGGAAAAACTGCATAATTGCATCCTTGCCCACGATCGGTCTTTGGAAAGGCGGTTGCAAAGCACCATCTTCGACAAACAGCTTGATCAGCTCGTCAAAGTCATTCGCATTCAAGTTGTTCATGTAGCTCAATACGGTCGGGTTATTGAGACCTTGAATGGTGACTTTGGTGCGCTGAGACATTTCTTTAGGCGCGACCACAGGTTCAGAAACTCTGGTGTAGCCGTCCAGTTTGTTTGCATCAAACCCCATATTTACCACCGAGTTTCGTAGGGCAGTGATTTGCTGTCCCTGATCGAGGCTTTTGAGGGTGTCTAAGACAGCCGTTGCATTGGCTGAAAGCTTATAGCCCGACGGAATGGGTGCGACAACGCTCTGTTCCATCCATTTCCCAAGCTGATTCCAAAACCCTAGCTTGATGTTTGGCGACCAAGTGGCATAAAGGCGGCAAATGGGGGTATCTGCGTGGTTCGCCAGATCGCACATTACCTGAGTCTGCTCCTCAAAGGTCATCTGCTTGATCTGGTTTAAGGTTCCTTCAGCGAACTGCATACTGGCTGCGCCGGGAGCCGCAACTGTAACCGTTTTGCCCATTTCCAGGAAGGCAAACCACGTCCATGCAAGCTGATCTTCAGCACTCAACTGGTTGAAGCGTGCGGTTAGTGCAGGAACAGCATCAGCCGACAAAGTTCCGGGGAAAATACTGCGAGCGGAATTGATCGTAATTGCCATAAGGAAGTCTACCTCGTTGAGTTTTCAGCAAACTGATAGTGAAGCAAAACATCCTTGCGGTGTAGTTCTGTTCTCTTTGGTTCTATATTATAAAACTATCACATTTTGTTACAAAAATTAGAATTTCTTGCAGTTCTGTCGCCTTTCCATTCTCGTAAGGGTCCCTGCACCTCATTTTTGTACGTCATCAGCGTGAAAAAAGCTGTAGCTCTACACTCATGGGTAGTGCTACAGCTAATCGGGTCGAGGCAGGTGTTTCTCCTGCCTTTTCCACATTGTCATCATGCACAATGCTACTTGATCCTGAGGTAAAAGGCTGGCAAGAAGTTAGAAGATAGTACTTCGCCCCAGCAGTTTACGCCCATATTAGGTTACACAATGCTGTTTGAGCGGCTTAAAAAGAGAGCTTGGTAGTATGCTTCCTAATTAGGGCTTGCTGAAAAAGTTTGAGTCCTCTATGGGTAGCAGGGCACCCTCCTTGGTCGCCGACATCACGCAGGCTTCCAAACCCTGCTCACTTGGCTGGATTGCCTGTGTCTACCCTTGATAGAAAACTGACACAGACTGAACAACAGCGGAAAAAGAACAAAAAGTAGGGCTTAGAGCCGCCGCTCCAGATTTATTACAAGACAGGTGATGGCGATCGCCGTTTTTGCAATAGACGCTAATTTCGCCATCACCCGTGCCAACGTAAAGCGGCGTAATCCTCCGTTGTTGACAGTACTGCCGATTGGCACGAGTTCGGTAAATCTGGTCTGCCACCACAGCAGCGGATAACTGTCCATTTATCGTAGGCTAGATATTCATCTAGAGTCAGGCGTTGCTTTGTTACGGTTGTCATGGGCGATCGCCTCAGTTAGGGTTTGTTAGCCTGCATTGAGATGCAACCAACCTTTGATCCTTAGTTCGTGGAGCATCTGTTTAATTGAACAGTTAATTTACTGCTCCGTTCCCGTCGTCGTCGCTATCCAACCGTCAAAAAACGCTTCACCAAACCCCAAAAGATAGTGAAACAGTCAGCTTAACGTCTGACTTCCCTCAAATGTTTTGCCTGGCTCAATCCGCACATGGGGTTGGGCTACTTCTGCTGGAATTAGTCTAAACTCCAGTCTCAATTCAGTGGAAATTAAATTAATGTATCTATTTACGCTCAAAGTGTTGTTCACTGAGACTATTCCTATCCTCAGATTTACCAAGATTGCGTAAGAATCAAAATAATTTGAAACTCGACAAGTGCGATCGCCTATTTCTCAACAAGTCTAGTCTGTGATAGTCTCCGTACAGGCTGAATCCAGCCCAGTAAATCGGGTTACCTGGATGAGTAGTGCCGCTCCCAGAGAGTTTGCCGTTGATGCATTTAATTTGAGTCAACTGTAGGGCTTTGTCACGCTGATGCTGGGTCAACTGCTGGTAAAATTCCTGCATAAAAGCGACTGCAAATTCATCGTAAACTTCCCAAAGACAGCCTAGAATACTTTGTGCACCCGATCGCCATAACGTTTCAGGAAGACTGATCACCCAGCGTCCGGGCAGGATGAAATGATCCGCAGACCAGCACGAAGAGAGCGTGATGTGGTGCAATCCGCTTAAATTTAAATCAGAGAGTTCGCGCAGGCTGAGAATGTCGATTTTTTGTTCATCAGACATCAATACTAAACCAGAGTAATCGGGACGATTATGCTCAAATTTGCCGTGACAGGCAATGTGCAGAAACGCGGCGTCAGATAAGGCATGGAGAACAGCGAGCTTTTGTGCATCCTGATTGACCAGCTTAGACCACTGAATCTTTCTGTCGTTGAGCCATCCTTCAATCTGTTCCAACTCGCGTTTGACAGCGGGTAAAGGTGGGATCGTCTCAATTCCGTCAGAAATTCCTACTACGAGGGCGCGATCGGATTGATGGGATAAAGACTGCACGAATAGGTTGCTGCTAGTTGATTCATAGTTGATCGATAGGGCAAATCGTTCGACTAAGTATCGCCCCTCGTGGGCGATCGCACCAAATGGAAATCCATGTAAAATATCATCGGGAACGATCGTAATGGCATTTGTTTTGCTTGGCAATCCGTCCAACAGTTCAGGAATGGTCAAATGTTTGGCTAAATAGCTGGCGATCGCTTTCGCATCATCTGTCAGTTGAGTCAGCGTAGGTTCATCACCATCTACTGTCTGTGAATCCATGAAATCGCGTGTCATTCGTCGATTTAATGTCAATGAACGCGATCGCTCTGCTGCCATCAATTGGCGTCGCTGTCGGTTAAAACTGGTTGCCGTTTCGTGCCATTGCTTAACGGTATTACGCACGTCTAAACGAGTTGTAAGAACGACAAAAAAATCGAGATGAAATCGCCAATTTCGCACAACAAAGACGCGATCGGGCAATACTAAAAATGAAAGTGTCACTCGATATTGTGGATGCAGTAAAAACGTTTCCCAAAACCGCGAATAACCATACCGAAAGCTGATATCTTTCCCGCTAATGGTTCGTTTGGCAAGAGCATCTTTATAGCGATCGATGTATTCCATCAGTGCGTATAGTTGCCGGATTAACCGCCAACGTCGCCACCATCGAACAGGCCAACGGCTTTTGGCAAGACTATTGTGAAGGTGTTGAAGCTGAGTGATTTCACCTGCAATGTACTCTTCACTAGCAGTCCATTTATTCAACAAATAAACGGCCTGATCTTCGGGTGACAGTGAATCTGTCATGGTTTGGAGAAGCTGATTGGCTTCATCTCCCAGGGCGTCAATATCGGCTGAGGGAAACTGCGATCGCTGCCAGCACCAGCCCAAGAACCGCAACACCTGCCATAGTTCAGGTTTTAATCCCTGTTCCCCTAAGATAGGGCGAACCTCGCTGAACAGAGAGGCTGCCCATCGCAGCTTTTCTCTGCTAAAGGCTGGATTTTGCGTTTGATGTTCTACACCATCGTAGTAAGCCAGAATTCCCTGTAAGATTTTGAGCTTGGTCTGAATCAGCTGGGAATCAGCTGATTGAAACGTCGCTTGAAGTTGGCTCAAGACATCTGTCGCAGCCAGTACACCAAACTGACTCAACTGATAGTGAAACTCCAGTACGCGATCGTTAAATAGTGCTAAATAATTAGCAGATTGAATTCTTTGCGGGGGGCTGATTGAGGTGTCTGGTGGTCGGTTGGATTGGGGCGATCGCGGCATTTGCCGATAGTCTGTCACCGATGCTGGATCAAGCCAGATCTGTCGCGCTTCAGTAAGACGCATCAAGAGTTGCACACGCTGCTGTAAGACAGGATCATTCGTCGCTGCTGCATCTTCTTGAGCACCAACCAGATAGTCTTTTGCTAAGCTATTTTGGTTTAATAGAATGAGAACATTGACAAGATTGAGTGTCGCTCGCAAGACAGCTTGTTGAGAACCTAGACAGCCACAGAGATCGAGAATTTCTTGAAAGCGCTTGAGGGCTAATCCCAACTCTCCACACAGCAAATGCTGCTTACCCGATAGCTCCAGCCAGCGAATGTAAAACCATCGCTCTCGTTGGGGATTCATCTGTTCCCAGATTTTCTCAGTCCAGTCCTTTGAATCCGCCAGGTCTCCTTTTTCAAAATAGGCATTGGCGATCGCTAACTTCAATGGCATCGCTGTCTGTCGAGCCAGGTCAGGCCAGGATTCATCCAGCTCTTGAGGTTCGGCATGAATTAGCCCTCGCTGTAACAGGAGCAAAGCATGACCATATTGCCCTAATGCGGCTAAGAGTCGGCCTTTCGTCAGGTATATATGGGCCAGAAGGACAGTGCGATCGCGCTGATCGCGCACCTGTTCACCATAACGTTGTTCCCATTGATCTAATTCATCTGGAGTTGTCGGGATGGCTGACCCACGACCGACAGGTGCGGCCATTTGCTGCAATAGATCTTCGGCATACAGCAACCTTCCCCGATCGATCGCCATCTGAATTTGTTTCAGTCTGGCAAAATCTGCCCTGACGCGATTTCCGGCCCGTTCACAGAGTCCGATGGCTCCCATTAGGAAATAATCGCTCGCTTCAAAATCACCGAATAGCAGCGATAGATCCGCGATCGAATGGACGACAAGCAAACCTGCACCCATTGATAAATGTTGTGGACAGCGCATCAGGAGTGCTTTCAGGATTTCTGCATAAGCCATATAAGCACCGTACAGATTGCCCTGTTGGCGCAGTCGCTCGGCTTCCTCAATGGCTGCTTCTAGATCGGAGCATGGGTCAATGTTCATAGTTCCCAATGATTAGATGCGCCCTGTTTTAACAGAACCAATGGCGATCGCTACAATTCCTCAACATCATTTTTATCAAGCACGAAGTACACCTCACGTTGTTGTGCAGCATGTTCATCCTGACATGATTCAAGCTTGTTTAAATCGTCGGCTGATGGCTTAGATGAATCGTTCTTTTCAGCTTGATCAGATGCATCAGGTTCTTCGGTTTCGCAGACGGGGATTAGACTACTCGAATTCAAGGGATTGGATGTGTTGATGGAGCGAAATCGGAAATTGGATGGTTGGTTAGAGTTTCCTGGAGGCGTTGTATCACCTCCACCCGGAGGATTGCTGTTGGGTGGGGGATTGTCTCCAAAGCCACCTCCACTTAATCCCAGGTCACCAATGCTGCCTGGTTCTACCCGATAGGCGCGTGCTTCAGACGCGAGCGGCACCGTTTCATCAATGGGTGCACTCCAATCAACATTGTTTAAACCAGGTGAATCCTGGACATACACAAAGGCATCATCACGGGTTCGCACACGCTTAAACTTAGCTTTTCCATCTGTGTTTTGGAGCAGGCTATACACCTCATCATGAAAAACTCGTCGGCTTTGTGCTGGTGGAGCTTCAGAACGGTCAGATTTAATGCGTGTCACATTCAGTCGGCGTCGTTCAACTAAAATGTCTGCTTTGCGCAATATTAGTTCTGGCTGTTTGCCATATTTCAGAATCAAGACATCTAAAAGCTGTTCAGCCTGTGCATAATGCCCCGTTCTCCAGGCATCATCCACCTGCTGTAGCTGATAGTCTATTTCTTGATGGCGCATCTCCCATATCTGTTGAGGATTGTCAACGATCTCTTGAGCGATCGCATCATAATTTTTGTTTTTCAGATCTTGCTGGAATGCTTCATCATTAACGATTTTTGGAAGAGCCAGATTGTCATGCACCACTCGTACAAGTCCAGCTTTGAGCTTTTGTTGAACGCTGGCATCATCAACCCAGCGAAGCAGAAAACTTTTACCGGGTGGGTCTCCAGGCATTCCGACTCGCGCCTGCCAATCCGGGGGAATATTAGCGCTGCCGCCACCTCCCGCCGCGATTTCCAACCACTGATCGGAGTTTTTCATTCGCACGAAGTACCCCGATTCATCCGCCATTTGAACGGCTGTCAGTACCATCGGATCATTCGCAAAAATTCGTTCTGCATTCTGGATAGGAGCTTGACTCAGTTCTGCGGCTAGCGACTGTCCAGCATCCATAGTGCGGCTCTGCCAGCTTGTAATAATGGAACGATCCTGGTGAGTTGTGCTGAATTGCCCAACTTCTACTCCGCCAATCGAGGTATTGATCTGGAGGCGATCGCCCTCTTTGCGAAGATTTCGAGTAACCTGCGCATTAACAATCTCACTTTCGAAAGTACGCAGTTTAGCTACATCTCGTGCTTTTATCGTCAGAGAAGCAGTGGATGGATCGTTATTGACTAATTGATAAAGCGTATTGTCATAGGTAGTGAATTTTTGAGTATTGCTATTAATGTTGAGCGATTTATAGTCAATATTGGCTCGGAAAACGGCTTCGTCTATATCGCTGTTTGCAGGTAATGCCGCACGCTTGGCAAACAAATCTTGATCGCCGAGCGAAACTCCTCCCTTAAAAAAATGAGTTCTTCCAAACGAGTTGTAATTCCTAGATTCCAATAGCGGCATGGTTTCCGTGGTTGTGCCTTTATAGCCCCGCTCTAAAAACGGAACTTGCTCCCACTGTTGAAACTTGAGGCGATCGCGATTGGCCTTGGCCCAATTTGGAAACCAGTTATCGTGCTTCACCGAAACCGATTGCAAAAAGCTGAGGCGATCGCTTTGCTTCTGGTCACCCAGCCAGCTTACAATCAGGCTCCATTTCATGATCTGATTGAGCCGTTCATACTGCGGTTCAAAGCGGGCAATTTCTTCATAGTGGTCATTCCACCATCCCAGAAATGCCTCTGAATTAGCCGCTGCTTCAGTTTCTACACCGGGGTTAAACGGATTAGAAGATGCTGCATAGACGCGAGTCGAGTTATGAGCAAACGCAATGCTTTTACCCTCCTCCAAGACCTGAAATCCCCGGTCTTGTGGGCCAAACCATAGACGTGTGTTTCGCAGCTCATCGACCTCTTTCTGATAGATAGATGAAACTGTTTCAGATAGCTCGACCAGTGGTTTAAAGTCAACAATCTCTTGAGTGGGGGTTGAATTGAGATAATCGAGTGCCCACAGTTTAGCTAAGAGGTCGGTGTAGAACAGCACCATCCCGACTTCGGTGCCCTGGAGGTCACCATCATAGCGGGCCGATTGAAAGCTGGACGTTTTGGGTGAGTCTAGAAAAGCGTTGACGGTTTGAGCATCTTGAAAAGTTGTTGCTTGCCCTCCTTGAAGTTGGTCTTGAGCCAGCAGCTTTTGCAGTTTGTCAATCAGTTCCAAATAGGGACCTTCGTTGTTTTGAGCTAACCCCTGCTTGGCCTGCTCTATCTCAGATCGTGTAACAGCCGCCGTATTGCCCGATCGCAATTCGAGTAAGGCAGATTCGGCCTTATCTAGTATCGCCTTCAGGCTGCGATAGTCATACCTCGGATCTAAAGAAAACCCGGTTCCCGCGACTAATTTAAGTCGCTTAAATTCTGCGGCGGCCTCCTGGCGAATCGTGTCATATTGAGCGGTAGGGACTGTGCTCAGCCTGGTTTGCCAGCGTGACTCAAAGTTCGCTAACTGCGCTTGAATCTTGCGGTCGGCCTGCCAGATTGCGGCTATATCCTCAACGGTGATCGCCTGATTGGGGTCGTCCGTCAGCTTGCGCCCACCCAGCGTTAAATGCGTACCATCAACCCGTGCCAGCGTGACATCATCCACCTGCTGCATGAACTGCTGAAGCGTTTTTAGGTCGCTGATCTCAGATTCATGATAGCCATAGTCAGCCGTAAACAGCACTTTGGCATCTAGAATGTCTCGTTTGTTCAAGAGTGCGGCCTGGTGTTCTGCATTTATCTCATATTCAAAGACCACTAGCGATGTTGGAATTTTGCCGAGATTTTGGCGATGTTTATCGGCAACGTGCGCTAAAGCGGCTTTGCGCCGCTCATCTGACAGGCCAACGGGGATCAACGCTATGACTTCTCCATTGCCGACATACAGCGATCGCATTTCGCCATACTCGAAGTTAGAGATCGGCTTCATGTAGCCATAGCGAATTGTAGACAAATCGTACAGACTTTGATTGGCTTGTGCTGCCGAAATGTCTGTATTAGAGACAATGGTGAGCAATAGCCAATCTCTTAGCTGATCATCCCGTTCGCGCTCAGTCAACCGTGAAAGACTTGCTTCTTCTGCCCGAATATCAATAAACTGTGGTTCACCCAGCGGAAAGGTTTCAAAGGCGATCGCAGGTTCAATCGAACTGATCGACTGAGGAAAGGGAATCCCGACTGAAACGACGATAATAATAGCAGCCGTGGCGATCGCAATAGCGAGAAAACTAAGGATTTTGATGGCCTGTCTCATGCTGGTTTATCTCACAGGTGTGCTGTATGGCTATATAGCAGTTTTCACTTGGGTGAACTACAGTTTTTTGTTTGAGAGTTGCGCAGAGCGCAACTCTCAAACAACAAACCGGGTTTTAAGCGATTGAAAATCGCTATAGTTGAGAGTTAAAGACGACGCAATATACTTTCTCTCATCATCGAGTTCTCATCATTTTTTGTTTTCAGCAGAATGCATAATAGTTTGATATCGCTCAATGTGAGTTTGAGCTGTTGCATTCAGTGAATTAGAGCGATGTAGAAACCAATACACAAATGCCTTCTCATATAGGGCTTTAACTTGTTGATCGCGTTGATCGCCGCCGTTCATCGGTGGATGTGCAAAAAACACTTCTGCGGCTCTAACTACACCATAATGATCATTGTTTTGGCCAGCCGTTAATACACGTTGATACGCGGCATATCGCGTTGATTGACTGGAGGTTTCCTGAACGACTAATCCTGTTGTGAAGACGATGAGGGCGATCGCCACCACTACTTGCAGCTTTAACCAGGCATCTTGTCGGCTAAACAGCCAGGGAAGGAGCGGTTCTGTACTCCATCGACGTTTCGTAA
>DATNPS010000237.1:0-5912 GCA_036703095.1 Crinalium sp.
ACAGCAGGTCCTCCAAGACGTTAAGCGCAAAGGGGATCGGGCGCTGCTCCATTACACTGAAGAATTTGACCAGCAAACGCTCAAGCCCGAAGACTTACGAGTCAGCGGTTCTGAACTAGATGCAGCTTATCAGCAAGTTTCCAAAGAATTGCTAAGCGCAATCCGGCTGGCCTGCACCAAAATTGAAGACTTCCACCGTCAGCGAATCCCGAAAAGCTGGGTTCAGTTTGGGGACAATGAGATTGTCTTAGGAAAACGCTATACCCCTGTTGATCGAGCAGGACTTTACGTCCCCGGTGGGCAAGCGGCTTATCCTAGCACCGTTCTGATGAATGCCATTCCGGCTAAGGTAGCTAAGGTTCCTCGGATCATCATTACCACCCCTCCTGGCCGAGACAAAGCGGTAAATCCAGCCGTACTGGTAGCCGCCCAAGAGGCCGGAGTAACCGAGATTTATCGGGTGGGAGGTGCTCAGGCGATCGGCGCTTTAGCTTACGGCACTGAAACCATTCCAAAAGTTGATGTCATCACAGGCCCCGGCAATATCTACGTTACCCTAGCCAAAAAACTGGTATATGGCACGGTTGGGATTGACTCACTGGCGGGCCCCTCGGAGGTGCTGATTATTGCCGATGCTACGGCTAACCCTGTTCACTTGGCTGCCGATATGCTGGCCCAAGCGGAGCATGACCCCATGGCAGCCGCCATTCTGCTGACAACCGAGTCTAGTTTAGCGCTGCAAGTGGTGGCTGAAGTGGAGCGGCAGCTGGTTAACCATCCTCGCAACCTGCTGACGGAAAAGGCGATCGCCCATTACGGCCTGGTCGTCGTGGTTGAGTCTCTAGAAGTAGCAGCTGAGCTGTCTAATGAATTTGCGCCAGAGCATTTGGAGCTGGAAATTAGCGATCCCTGGAGCTTGCTAGAGCACATTCGCCATGCTGGTGCAATCTTCCTAGGCTCTTCAACGCCTGAAGCTGTAGGCGATTATCTGGCTGGCCCTAACCACACCCTGCCCACCTCTGGGTCTGCACGGTATGCGTCTGCACTGGGTGTAGAAACTTTCATGAAACACTCCAGCCTCATCCAATATTCGCCGACAGCGCTGCAACAAGTAGCAGGTGCGGTCGAAACACTGGCTAGAGCAGAAGGGTTACATTCTCACGCAGAATCTGTCAGGTTGCGAGTCAGTGGCGACCTGAACGACGAAACGTGATGTAAGTTCTCGATTTAGTACGTTCAAAGGAGGAAGGAGGGGCGATCGCCCCTCCTTCCTCCTTTGAACGTGTTTGCAGCATTTCCGCCGCACGACGCGCGGCGGAAATGCTGCTATTGAGTCCCGCGAGCCTGACGGAGATGCAAACCCGCAGTCGGCGACAGTCTAACTGACCTATTGATTGACCAGGAATTGACGCAACCGGGTCAAGGCAACTGTTTGTCCTAAATTCAACGGCAACAGCGAAATGCCCTCCAGAGACGACTGCACCCAGCCGTCCCCCCAACTCCACTGATGAAATCCATCAATTCCTCGGCTTAGCAGAAACCGTAATGTATTGGTGTTAACAACATCGACTTGATGAACAATCTCAATGGGACCAACCCAACTGCTAAACGCGAGTCCTGCCTGTAAAGCATCGGGTAAACCTGCGGAAAACCGTTGAGGTGACATCCACTGTTGAAATTGATCGGGCCGAGTCAAACTGTCACGAATCGTCGCTTCAGATGCTTCCACTTCAAGGCGGAGATTACTTTGCTGAAAAGGGCCAAACATGGCGTTCAAGAAGATATAAGTACGGTATGCCTATACGCTATTCATCTGGCTCAATAGAACTCGTCAAACCATGCGCCTTCAAAGTCTCGCTATAGAATTCAGCATGCTCTTGAGCGCAAGTAATGACGAGAGCGACTCCACTATGGTGAGCCTCCATCATGATGTTGACCGCCTGCGGCTGAGTTAAGCTAGCCACAGTCTTTAACAGCACCATTACGACGTACTCCATAGAGTTGTAGTCGTCATTATGAAGCAAAACTCGATACCGGGGCGCATGTTTGCGTGCCGTTGAACGCTGTTCAATGGTTTCAACTGCCACAGCTCTAACCTCTCATATGACTATTGACTCTATCAAACGGTTTTCTACTTAAGCACACAGAAGCCTTCTGAAACGAATCAGTTCAGTGTTTTGCCATCCCGCTCTAGTCTTAGCTGTGATGTGCAGATGCGTTTGTCAGAAAGGCGTCAGTCGCTAAAGCAATGTGTTGCGTCAGCATTTGCTTCGCAGTTTATCAATATTTATAACATTCTAGACTGGATCTAAAGATCAGGTTTTTACCCTGCTTGAACCCTAAAATTTCACCGTAAGACCTGTTTGGATCACAGCAATTCTCATTTTGAAACCGATGACGGGTTTTGCACACCCGATAGGCGTGCAAAACCCGCCATGGCAGTAGCTGCTCACCTCCGGCGAGCAGCTACTGCTACCGATTTGCATAATTAGAATTGCGGGTCTAAATCAAGACTTGCTTGTTCGCACTTCGATGGCTATGAATTCACATCCTCACTTCCAGGCATACGAGATCCTCTGTATTGAGCATGAAGCCAGTTGTCTTTATGCAGAATTGATCCAAACGGTGGAACCTCGCCAGCTTTGTTGGGTGCGGCCCATTGTGCTGCGCATTTTTTCGCCTTCGACCCCAGATGGCTGGGACGATCAGGATGCCACTTTGTATGATCTGCGCCAAGACTCAGATTTACTATTACCCAGCTGTCTCTTTAGAACAGCCTTAGATACAGAAGTCATTCCCCTGTTGACAGCATTACAGGACTTTAAAACGCCACCGGATGGCGATCGCCAGGCCCATCATCAGCTCCAATCCTTTGTATGGCGGCTTTGGCACGCTAACTCCTCAGCCTTTCCTTAACCTAATATGAATTCGACAAACCAAAAACTTGCCCCACGCGTCATGCGGCTGAAATAGCGCTATCGAATCTACGTTAAACTAGCCATCCTCAAAAACAAATAAAGCCCAAACGTTCGAAGAGGATCTAGAAACTCCACACTCTTCCTGAACGTTCGGACTTTATTAAATTCAATTTCTTAGCCAGATGCCCCACAAACCTCAACCGTGAAATCGATATTTCACACCGACATTGTTGAAAGGTCTTATGGATTAGGAACCAGGCGAATCCGACCTGCATCCATCTCCGACATTAGCAACTCTAATGCCTCATAATCCACATCGGAGATATAACCCAAGCGGGTCAGCTCGTAATTAATTTCATTCTCGATATCAGGAGTCAATTGCCGAATTTGAAGGGCTTTTTCTACCAGCTTGCGGATCGCATACGTTGTTTTCATAACAGGTACCGCTGAGTTGAGTGAGGAGGGCTTACGTTAGTATGAATTCTCTGCCGGATACCAAACAAAGGAAGTGATCTAACGTCTCGTGGCAAAGTGATTTCGATCACAACCACAGAAGCCTCACTGAGAATGCTTGTAGCTTCACACTTTTTTCAAAATTTAGCCTCTACCAAGTGGCTCATGTAGCGCTAGTAAAGCAGGCCAGATACGGGAGGCTTGTAAAGTACAAACGTTAGAGAACCCTGAAGAAAGCCCATACTGTTCCTGCCAACCTCTTCGCACCCGGTGGCCTCCCACTCGTGCAGAAACCGTATTTTTCCATACCTTTCCGTGAAAATACTTAACGAAAACTTTAAAGAAAGAGGGTTGACAGATGAAGTTTCGACAAATCTAGGTTGATCTACTGGTACATCCGGAAACGTGAGGCTATCGTCGGAAGCAAGATAAGTGCCATTGATTATTGTCCATTAACGTTCCAGGACTTGAACGATGCAAAACGTTCTCACTCGCTCCCACAACCAAACCATTCAGCCCTGTGGTCATCTCAACGCCGCTAACGCCACAGATTTTCAGGAGGAGTTGATAGCATCTGTCTCCTCTGAACAGAATTCGGCGTTATTGGTCGATATGAGCCAGGTCGAATCGCTCGATAGCGCTGGCTTAATGGCTCTGGTGTCTGCTCTCACTTTAGCGCAGCAGCTCGGCAAACGGTTTAGCCTTTGCAGCGTTGCTCCTTCCATCCGGATCATCTTCGAACTAACGCAGCTTGATCGCGTATTTGAGATTTTTGACAACGCAGTGGAATTTGAAGCGGCGATCGCCCGTTAAACTAACGTGAATTCGACGAATGCGTAAAACGTGGCCCGCGGACGCGTTGGCCACGTTTTGCGTCATTTCAGGACTAATGTTCATGCTCGGACTGAGCAACGCGCAAGTTTCGCAGCCATTCTCAATATTACCAATCGGTGGCCGTACACGCTCGTCTCAGGCGAGCACATGCGGCCACCGATTGCGGTTTTTGCTCAGCCGACGGGGGAGTAAAAACCGCAATCGGTTTCACGTGGTTCGATGCATCCATTCGGTATAGTGGAAAAGGCCGCCTTCTGAAGTGCACAAGCGGATTGCCGTAGTGGTTGCAATTGAGCAGTTATTGAGTCCCGATATTTTACGCCCCGCTCGTTATCTAGGTAATGAGCTAGGCTCCGTCCACAAACCTTGGGATAGCGCCAGGGTTCGGTGGGTCTTAACCTATCCAGAAATCTATGAAGTGGGTGCGTCCAATTTAGGACATATCATTCTCTATAGCGTTCTTAATGCTCAACCCCGGCATTTGTGCGATCGCACCTATCTTCCGGCTCCTGACTTAGCCACCAAACTGCGAGCGACCCAAACGCCCTTGTTTGCTGTGGAATCGAGGCGATCGCTGACGGACTTCGATATTCTTGGATTTAGCCTCAGCTATGAATTGGGCGCGACCAACATCCTGGAAATGTTGGATCTGGCTGGCATTCCGCTGACCTGGCAAGAGCGAGCCGCGTCAGGCATTTGGAATGTTGAAGCGGGCAGCCTTCCCCTCATTTTTGCTGGAGGTCAAACTGCCACTTCAAATCCAGAACCCTATGCAGACTTCTTTGACTTCATCGCCTTGGGGGATGGAGAAGAACTATTGCCTGAAATTGGGTTAATTCTGGAGGAGGCCAAGAACGCCGGACTGAGCCGAGAAGACACGTTGCTAGACTTGGCACAGGTTCCAGGCGTTTACGTTCCGCAATTCTACGATATGCATCCTGATGGTTCGGTTCATCCCAACCGACCGGATGTACCTGAGCGAATTTTGCGGCGGGTGGCTGCCCCCATTCCGGCTTACTCGATCGGCCTGGTGCCGTTTGTCGAAACGGTGCACGATCGCCTGATTATCGAAATTCGTCGCGGCTGCACGCGTGGCTGCCGATTTTGCCAACCGGGAATGCTGACCCGTCCGGCCCGTGATGTGGAGCCTGAACAAGTCGTAGATGCGATCGAGCAGGGAATGCGAGCCACCGGATACAACGAGTTTTCGCTGCTCTCGCTCAGCTGTTCCGATTATCTGGCTCTGCCTGCGGTCGGTACGGAAATCAAAAATCGGCTTAAAACCGAAAACATCACCCTCAGCCTGCCCAGTCAGCGCGTCGATCGCTTTGATGAAACGATCGCCAACATTCTGGGCGGCAACCGTCAGGGAGGGCTAACCTTTGCACCTGAGGCCGGAACCCAACGACTTCGGGATATTGTCAATAAAGGCTTGACCAATGAGGAACTGCTGCGGGGCGTGAAAACCGCCTATGAGCAGGGATGGGACAAGATCAAACTTTATTTCATGATTGGTCTGCCCGGAGAAACAGACGTAGATGTATTGGGAATTGCTGAAACCATGCGCTGGTTGCAGCAGCAGTGCTTCATTCCCGGTCGAAAACGACTGAGCTTTAATGTCACGATTTCCAACTTCACGCCTAAACCGCACACACCGTTCCAATGGCATTCCGTTTCAACCGCTGAGTTTAAACGCAAGCAGAATCT
>DATNPS010000245.1:0-18590 GCA_036703095.1 Crinalium sp.
AATGGACTCCCACAGGCGCGGAACGGCCACCATATAAGACGGCTGAAATTCCTTCAGATCCTTCTTAACGTGCCGAATATTGGTATAGATCTGCGTACAGCCTTGCGCAAAGATGAAATATTCAAACGTGCGCTCGTAGCAATGCCAGATCGGCAAAATGCTGAGCACTTTTTCTCCAGGATTAAGCTGCACCACGGCTCTGGCTCCCGTAATTTGCGACAACAGGTTGCCATGGCTGAGCATTACGCCCTTGGGTGTACCCGACGTGCCGGAAGTATACATCAGCGTCGCGAGCGTATCTCGACCGGGAGTCGCAGGTTTCAGGTCGTGCTGAGCACCTAGCTCCAGCAGTTGCGTGAAGTTCAGCAGCTTAATCCCGTCGATGGCATCTGGCGTCTCATCCGTCAGCAGCACGATGAGCTGAATCGGCAGGGTGGTTAGCTCTGGCAGAAGGGTTTTCAGCAACGCCTGGTTTTCCACCACCAGGGCCGTGCTGCCGCTGTCAGACAGAATAAACAGTAGTTCGCCGCGCTCGGCCTGCGCACCCCGCACCGCATCAATTGCGCCAGCCATCATAATGCCCTGATCTGCAATCAGCCAGCGGGGGCTATTGTCGGCAAACAGGGCCACGCGATCGCTCTCTGCTACGCCTAACGCCTGCAACCCTGCGGCAAACTGCTGCATGTTCTGATACAGGTCGGCATAGGTAATTTTGATCGCTGGCCTGGCATGAGGATCGTGTAGCGCTAAATGGTGCGATACATCCTCACGCTGGGCAACCCATTTCCACATTTCAGGAATAGACTGCAAGCGGCTTAATTCAGCATCCAGATTACGCTGAGAGGGGCGATCGCTCTTACCAGCTTGAGGATTGGGGGCAGCAGCACGAACCATAAGCCAACTCCGAACGACGATTGAATATTTGGGACTTCTTAGTACAACTAGTCATAAGTAAAGGTAGGAATTCAGGGTGCAGGGGGGAACCCCCTGGTTAGGGGCTCAGTCCCCATATTCCCCTGGTTTTATTTCCAACTCTTTGAAATAGCAGCACTTTATAAAGTAGAGCAACATTGAACAATGCTTTAAACCAAATTTATGAGGGAAATTCTAGTTTCTCAACCCAATTTGGTTTGAACTTTGCTGCTTACTACCCTACTGCGTAGAGCACCAGAATACGTAGAAACTGAGGACAGAAAACAATCTGGCTCGGTGAAAACGTTTATCGCAACCAACCTTAAAATGAAGATTGCTGCACGTTGTAGCGATTCACTTTATTTCTGTAGGAGAATTACAAATGCCCAAAGCGATTTGGAACGGTGCAGTTTTGGCCGAAAGCGATCGTTGCGAAGTGGTGGAAGGAAACCAGTATTTCCCGCCCGATGCGATTAAATCTGAATACTTCAAGCCCAGTGACACCCACACCACCTGTCCCTGGAAGGGCGTCGCCAGCTACTACACCATTGAGGTGGAGGGCCAGGTGAATAAAGATGCCGCCTGGTACTATCCCACACCCAAAGATGCCGCTAAAAACATCACGGGCTACATTGCCTTCTGGCGCGGAGTCAAAGTAGAGGCTTAGTCTAGCCCTGTGAGAGAGCGTTTTTGAGCAGCACATCGCTAAAATCAGGGGCATTCGTGGGTATTCTTAGATAGACCTCAGGCCCATTCAAATCCTCTGTCTACTTTTCGATGCACATCTCCATGCCCGGTGTTAGAATGGCATATTTGCAATGCTCACTTCTTTCGTCTTACGACAACCGGGCAGGCTACAGTTTGATAAAATTTCTGCGGAATAATTAGTACGAGGGTAATGCAAGTTAATAACTCGCCCGCTTCTCCAACATCCGTCATCTTGGATACATTACCAGATCCACCGATTCAGCAGGGGGTATGTCCAAGACGAACTCGGCTTCAAATTGATCTACTGCTGCTCGCCATTGAGGCGTTAGATTTGGGTGGTTCCGAAGCGCTGCTGGTTGTGGCTAAAGATTTGGAATTGCAAGATATTGTGAAAAATCGCGTCACGCTCTGGCGGATGCGCAATACCAACCCTCTCCGCCGTAATAGCAGTCAGCGTCGAACCCTGAGTTTGGTTGAAGCGAAAGCCTTGGTGCTGATTGTTTGTCATGTCGCTCGACGGTTAACGGTGTTGATCCGCCAACTGCTGCTGGCCGAGCAGCAGTTAAAGGAGAAACAACTGACGCCCGATCATCATTTCCGTCTGGCTGATTATCTAGATCGCTTCCGGGCACACTTCCGGGCACGCATGAACCCCAGACGTGCTGTGGTGATGGCCTACAACACCGACGAAAAGCTGAATCGGTTGGCTTTATCCCTACTGGGCCAGTTGCTGTTCTGTACTGGAACCTCTGGGACGCAGCGCCTCTGGAGTAGTTTGTTTGATGGAGAAGTGGCATGACGATTAAGCGTCAGTACAGCCTGCCCAATTGCACCCTCATTTTGGAAGGCGTAGGCGATGATAGTGGCTTCTCAGCGGCGCGTCCGCCTATCTCGGTGATCGTTAACGCAGAGTGTCACCTGACCGGGTTTGAAAAGCCCCTAACTGGCGGTCGAGAATTTTTAGATAGCCTGGTGAATGCGGTCAGCCAATATGCTCAAGAATGTTTGAGTGGCATTCATCATCCCATGGATAGCCACGGCAAGCATGGGGTAGTGCAGCTTCATCGCATTGACGAAGATTCCCATCGGCTCACGGTGCTGCCTCACGAAGGCCATGCCGATGGAGCTGTTCGCTCGGTTGAGCCGCTGAAACTCGAAATCAAAACGGTTCAACTCTTTGATCTGGTCGAAGCTGTCGATCAGCTCTGTGCTGACACTCAAACCCTACCCGATTTAACGCTGAATCTGGCTCCTCTCTCAAGACGCCATGTTGTGTCTCAGGAACCGATTACCAAGCGAGCCGTTCCAGCCGCCTTGGGTATTTCGAGCTTGGCGGTGGCAGCAGGGCTACTCTTCCTGGTTCCAGTCCCACAGGTGAGACGTCCGGAACCCGCTGCTCAGGGCAGTGCGACTCAAGAATCCCCGATCGCTTCATCGGCGGCGAGTACTTCATCAGCGGCAGGAGCCTCTCCGCCTGAAACGACTGCTGCCAATGTGGTTCCATCTCCGGTCGAAAGTACAGCGGTTAGTCCATCCCCAGAAACTAGCCCATTGTCAGAAGCTAGTCCGTCGCCTGAAGCGAGTGCGATCGCCTCTGAAAGTCCTTCTCCAGAGGCCAGTTCGTCTCCAGAGGCTAGCTCAACGACGGTTGCAATTACCGATCCCAGTCAGCTATCCAGCTTAAAGCAACAGCTCCGGAGTAAGCTCGACGAAGCATGGAAAACCCGTCCCAGCTTCGATGAGGAGCTGGTGTATCGAGTTAGCGTGGGGCAGAATGGCGATATTTTGGGATATCGCTATACCAACGAGACGGCAGTGCAGTACGTGAATCAAACCCCCCTGCCCGATTTGCTATACAACCCCACTGAAGCGACGTCTCAGGAACCGACTGCCGATTTCCGAGTTGTGTTTACACCGGGTGGAGCAGTTGAAGTGAGTCCCTGGTATGGCACACCTGAATCACCCAACCCATAGGGATCAGCAATCACAAAAAGATGCCCTGTGCTAGCACAGGGCATCTTTTTGTGATGATTTAGCGGTGTGCTTGAGGGCCAGCCCAGATGTTGTTCACGGTTTGGCCAAAGGTAACAGGCTGATCTTCAATAGCCGCAACCGTTCGCCCGGTCGGATCAACGGCCCAAAGGCCCCAGTTTTCATCGCCTAAATTTCCCGCCCGAAAGAGTGCTCGGTCAGGATAGGACTGACTCCATCCCAATAAAATGGCATTGGTATATTGAATGCCCAGGGGAGCCATGGTATAGATGCGGTTGAGCTGACGATCCCAAACGACCGCAAAATCGGAGGCAATGTCTGTCCCAAACAGAGATTCAAACTCGCGTGCCAAAATGCGATCGCCCGATGCAGACCAGGCCACTGGAATCAGAATGGCAATACTTCCGGCCCTCTGAGGTTCTGAATCGGGTGAAAACGGATTATCGGCAAAGGGTGATGCTGCTGTAATGGTTTGTAAATTGCCAGTCCGCAAATTTTCTACAAACAGCACGCTGTTGACCCGGCTGCGCGTAAATTCAGCCATCACCTGCATTTGAATCCGGCTGTAGGCAGCAAACTGGCCATCGGGCGAGATCAAGGCTTGGGTTCGAAAATATCGGAGGGTGGGCGTAATTCCAGTACTGTCTTCAGTCTGAGTTGCCAACACCCAATTCCAGGGAACAGGATGAGGGCTATTGAGAGGGTCAAGTTGAACTGATTGCTGTGTCATAGCGGCATCAGGAACAGAAGGGTCAGGAGGCAGTTGGGCAAGGGCAACAGGGATTGACACAGATATTGTTTCGGGGTTAGCCCATGCAGAACCGGAACCCCTTAGAATCGGTAACAAAACGTCTAGTATGGACAGCAGGAGTGTAGCGATCAGCAGATAGGACGATTGCCGAAACAACCATCCTGGGTATGATGTTGCGTGATGCATTTGTATAGAAGTCTCTGGAAAACAGGTGAAGCGGAAGCGATTAATCCGATTTGGCAGCTACAATCTTCCCTGTTCTTTTATGTATAGCAACTGAATGGATGCGAACGTGTGAACTCTCAAAGTTTTTAACAGACTGACACAAGCAACCTAAAGTCATGACTAAATCTACCCCTACCTCTGCCCCAGATCAGACCATTCCCCCCCGGCGATCGCGCCACCCCGTGCAGTCGTTTCTGGTCTTTGTGTTTCGGTTGCTGCTGTTGGGAATCGGCGGTGGATTTGCCCTGCTGTTAGGAATGGCGATCGCTCAGTTTTTCCCAGCCCACTCGTCCAGGGCACCGTTTCTAGAAGGTGTGTTTCGGCAATCGGGTCGCTTATTTAACACCGTTCAAAATATCCGTCAGCCTTCCCCCAGTCCCTCTAGCGCAGCGTTGCCTACAGCATCTCCTTCGACGATCGCCTCACCTGTTCCCAGTACGGTTCCTTCAGACGAATCTTTGGCTGTTCCTCCTGCCGTTACGGCCACTTCTGATACGGGCAAACTCGTGATTACGCTGCCGACAGATGCTTTGTTTAATGCCAATGAAGATGTGTTTCGCCCGGAAGCCCAACCGATTTTAGACAGTGTGGTCAGCGACTTAAAGCGCTATCCGGGAGCATCCGTTCAAGTGTCTGCCTACACGGATAGCCAACCGACCAACTCAACCGCAGATGTTTCTCCGGGAACCGCTCAACAGCAGCGGAACCACTCGTTTACCCAGGCGCAAGTCATCAAGCGCTATCTCGCGAATCGGGCTGGAGATCAATATCACTGGCTGGTTGCAGGCTTTGGGGATACCCAACCTGTCGTGCCCAATGACACCCCGATTAACCAGAAGCGCAATCGTCGCATTCAGATTACGATCGAGCCTCAGTGAGCAACAGCCATATCGAACCTATGCGGATTATTTTTTTCGGGACCCCTCAATTTGCTGTGCCAAGCCTGAAGCGCTTATTGGATGCTCCCGAATTTGAGGTACTGGCCGTTGTCACCCAACCCGACAAACGACGCGGACGGGGAACAGAATTAACTCCTTCGCCGATCAAAACACTGGCTTTGGAGCACCATTTACCCATCTGGCAACCTCGCAGCGTCAAGAAAGACGCTGAAACCTTGGAGTACTTGCGCAAGGCGGATGCCGATGCATTTGTGGTCGTCGCGTATGGGCAAATCCTGTCTCAAGAAATTTTGGATATGCCGCGTTTCGGCTGCGTGAATGCCCACGGCTCTATCCTGCCCAAATATCGAGGGGCCGCGCCGATTCAGTGGTGCCTGTATCACGGTGAGCCTGAAACGGGGATCACGACCATGCTGATGGATGCCGGAATGGATACAGGCCCAATGCTGCTCAAAGCGACAACCCCCATCAAACCGTTGGATACGGCCCATGATTTAGCTCAAACCCTATCCTTGCAAGCGGCAGATTTACTTGTCGAGACGTTGTTGGGACTCGCGCAACAGACGATTCAGCCCATTCCTCAAAACAACGATGAGGCGACCTACGCTCCCCTGATTCAGAAACAAGATTACATGCTGGATTGGTCTAAACCTGCGATCGCCCTTCACAACCAGATCCGGGGCTTCTACCCCAACTGTGTCACTACCTTTCGGGGCAACTCGCTCAAGGTGTTTAGAACCGTGTCGCTGGAATGGGCAGATTCCCTTTCTCCAGAGCTTCAGAAACTAGCATCAGAATTTGCCACCCTGAATGAAACCCTAGCCCCGCCCGGCACCGTAGTTGGCATTCTAAAAAATCACGGCCCCGTCGTGAAAACGGGCGAGGGACTGCTGTTACTCCAAGAAATTCAGTTGGCAGGCAAGCGATCGCAACAGGGATGGGATTTTGTCAACGGAACGCGACTGACTGTTGGGGAAGAGATGGGGTAGGGGCAGGAGTCAGGAGTCAGGAGTCAGGAGTCAGTAAATGGAAGAGACAAGGGGGACAAGGGGGACAAGGAGGATGGGGAAGACAAGGGGGACAAGGAAGATTAAGACATTTCTAACAACATCCTCACATCCTCACACCCCAGCCCCTTAACCCCTCTCATAATGTCGGCAAGACGCACAGGGGCCAGTAGGATTCACGGCGCAGCGCATGAGTTCTGATGCGGCGTTGAAACGGCAGGTTGCATCGCCAATCACCCAGCGATCGCCAATTAAGCTGCTCTCGGTGGGGCGTTGGGCTGGCTGAACGTAGAGCGCGATTTTATGTAGTCGATACTTGCCTGCTTGGAACTGATAACGGTGACTGCGTTCTAAAACCGTGTACGTTTTTCCCTCTAAATCGAGATACGCGCCTGGCTGGGGATTCCAATCTAATCTGACCTGGCCAAGGCTTTGATGAGGATGACTCAAAATGATCTCTGTGGGTAGAGACTCTTGCTCCATGACAATGGGTTTCTGCTGATATTAACTGGATGGTATCGCACTGGCTCACCCGTTGTGGGATCGCTTTTGTCTGACTTAAGATTTTGCGATCGCCAAAAAACGCTCATGGATTACTTCAGCAACTCGCTGATCTGCGCTAAATCCACATTCCCGCCTGTGATCAGGACGCCTATGCGGGCACCTGGCGCGGAAACCATTCCTTCTAACACTGCCGTTGCCGCGAGCGCTCCGGTCGGTTCCACGACGATCTTTAAGCGCTCCCACAGGAAGAACATCGTTCGTAGCAATGCCTCATCGGATACGGTGACGAAATCATGAACATAGTGCATCACCAGTGGAAAGGTGAGTTTACCGAGGCAGGGAGTCCTGGCTCCATCGGCGATCGTATCGGGATTGTGCACTGTTTGTAAGCTTTTACTGTGGAATGAACGGGCTGCATCGTCGGCAGCCGCAGGTTCAACCCCAAGCACCCGACAGTTAGGGGCTAACGCCTGGGCTGAAATCGCGGAACCCGACAGCAGACCACCCCCACCACAACAAACCAGCACATAATCCAATGGGCCAACCTCTTCAATCAATTCTTTGACGGCTGTGCCCTGACCCGCAATCACGTGCGGATGATCATAGGGTGGAATGATGACCATACCGCGATCGCGCGCAATGGTCTGACATAACTCTTCGCGTGACACTTCAGCCCGGTTGTAGAGAATCACCTCGGCACCATATCCCCGCGTGGCGGCTTGTTTCACAGCAGGAGCATCCTCTGGCATCACGATTGCTGTTGGAATGCTTAATAGTTTTCCGGCCAGTGCTACTCCCTGAGCATGATTCCCGGAGGAGTAGGTGATGACACCCTGCTGCTTTTGGCTGGCCGATAACTGAGACAAGGCGTTATACGCGCCTCGAAATTTGAATGAGCCAGTCCGTTGAAAATTCTCGCACTTGAAAAAAACCTGGCTTGCCGTTCGCTCATTAACTGTTCTGGAGGTCAAAACGGGAGTTCGGTGAGCTATTCCATCCAGATTGCTGGCGGCAATCTCGACGTCCTGATAACTGACGGGTAACTCGATCGCATCTAAAGACGTTGTCATGTTTTGGAAGGAACTCATTGGACATGCCAATGAGGCTAGTCAGCAATTCTCATTTTGAAACTGATTGCGGGTTTTGTGTGCCCGTCAGGCGTGCAAAACCCGCAATCGGTGGCAGTGCAACCTCGCCGACAGCGAAGTTGCACTGCCACCGACATAATGAGAATTGCTGGAGGATAGTTGAGTGTGTTGATTAAATGGCGCAAAAGGGTGCCCCTCGCGACGCGAGAGGCATCCTTTTGCGCATTCGTCGAATTCGCGTAAATTTAATGTAGCCAACGCTAGAGGGAATCCCCAGTATCCCGACTTACGGTAAAGGGAACGAGTTGAACCCAAAGTTGTATGGATAGAGCCTGGACAAAATTATTCGTCGTGATTCTGCTGATGTTAGCTGTTTTGGCTCCCTTTGCCGGACTGGCTCCCCTCATGGGACTGCTGCTGATTGCCGGAGTGGGCTATGCTGCCTGGACTGTGGTGCAAACGCTGGTCACTGGAGAACGCGATCGCGAACCTGATTCTCGTTCTTAGGATAATGGATATAGCGACCGTTGAGATGGTTAGGACAGGGGGTATGGGGGCTGCGCCCCCAGCCAGGGGTTCCACCCCTGCACCCCGTCCTAACTAACCCCTCGATTGCTATAAATTAAAACTGAGTTTTTAATTTTGGAACGTGCAGCAGAGCCGCACGTTCCAAAATTAAGTTGCGGGGTTTATTAAATCCGCGATCCTTAGGAATGAGGGAATGTGCGGCTCAGCCGCACATTCCCCCTACAAAAAAATATGTTCCTTAGCGATCGCCCGACAGTTCCACTTCGGGATGCTCTGCATGATTCACGTCGAGTTCAGAGCGCAGAGGCAGCGTCACAATAAAAGTCGTGCCGATGTTTTCCTGACTTGTGAAGCCAATCTGACCTTGATGATGTGCTACACACTCGCGTACGATCGCCAACCCTAACCCGGTGCCGCGAATCAGGCTGGCATTGCTGGCGCGATGAAATAGCTCAAACAAGCGAGGCTGATCTTCTTTAGGAATGCCAATGCCGTGATCCTGCACTTCAAACGTGGCCGTTTGATCCTGACACATCAGCTTGAATTCGACCCGGCTGCCGGACGGTGAATATTTAACGGCATTTGAAATCAAGTTCGTCAAAATAGAGCGCAGCAGCGTAGGGTCAAGACAGGCTTCCGTGCATCCGCCCTGGCAGCTAAAGTGAATCGTATGTGTGGTGCTAATGCCTAACTGCATTTCTTCAACGATCTCATGACAAAACTGCTTTAGATCGAGGCGGGTAGGATTAAACTCCAGCTTTCCGGCTTCTGCTTTGCCAATGGTCAAGACATCTTCCAGCAGTTGCGTCATGTTTTGGATAGCGGCCCGACTGCGCTGAAAATATTCTTGCTTTTTCTCCTCACTGGCGATCGCACTGTAGCGCTCCAGTAACTCCAACGACGTTCTAATCACGGTCAACGGCGTTCGCAGCTCGTGGGAGACCATGGAGACAAAGCGAGATTTGAGTTCGTTGAGTTCTCTTTCCTGTTGCAGGGCAATGCGAATCTCATATTCCGTTTGCTTTCCCTCCCGAATCAATTGCTCCCGTGTGCGAATGCTATCGACCATGCTTTCAAACACGCTAGCCAGCGAAGTCATCTCGTCCGGCAAATAGCTTTGCGTCAGGTGCGATAGATCCAGCCCATAATCTCCTGCCCCAATGCGTTCAGCCGACCGGGTCAATTCCGAAAGCTGACGAGTCAACATGCCAGATAGTGCATAAATGAGAGCAAACAGAACGACATACGTGATGATGAAGGATATCCCGATGCGATCGCGGATCTGCTGCTGCACTTGAGTGACATAATCCGCCTGAATGTCTAAACCCAAAATCGCGACAATGTTGCCATTTTTATCTCGCAGTGGGGCAAACGCGGATAGCCAGGTTCCCCAGCGATCGCTATAGATTTTGGGTGATTCAATCAAACGCTGTTGCTCCAGCACCTGTCGCAATTCGGAACCCGGTCTGTCCGATTGGAGGAATCTCGCGGCTTTTGACGCGTCATACTTTGACCATAGATCGACTAAGTAGATCAGTTCTAACTGCCCTTGCTTAACGGCCGATCGCCCAACCCGCCGATTGTGTCTGGAATTATCGACGACGTAGGAATATAGCCACACGCGCGGTTCTATGCTGTGAACGACCTCAAACCAGGCCAATTGCTTCAGGTAGCGAGGATCGTCTGAAAATCCTGCGGCATTGGGTTTCCCCTCGGTGTAAAGAGCCATTAATTCGTCAACGTCTACCCCTTTCGCAGCACCAATCAGCGTGGCTCGCATGTCTTCACGCAACCGCGCCATAATCTTTTCGGTGGCGAAGTTATAAAACCAGTAAAAAGCGCCAGCAAACACAATGCTGAATAAAACGCTAAAGCCAATCAGGAGTTTGACACGCAGACTGACTCCTTTCACAAAGGATGGCAGAGCGATCGCTGATCTGGTCTGACGGTTTCCCCGGAGTTGACGCTGCTGCAAGGTTTACCTCATCGGCTCACAAACCAATTTTCTTGAAGCATAACCTTTGTTTAATAGACCACTAACGTCCATCCTCAGGTTCCTGTTCTGGGATATGAACTGACGATATTTCGTTCGAGAAGGTTATCTATCAATCTACAGTTTAGCCTTCCCTATCTCTGGGATGTTTCGGAGAAAATCTGACAAATGAGGGAGAAAGCTCCGCTTAAATACTTAATCGTAAATTCAACGACTGCGCACAAACGTGCTTCCCACGACGTGCAGCTGAGATGGCGCTATCGAATTCACGATATGAAAAAAGCGAGGCAACGCCTCGCTTTTTTCATAACAATCCGGGTTTTATTTAATTTGAGATAGTTAGCGATTCATTTATGACTCAAGAACGGCCTCCGGTGAAATCAACTGAAATTAACGGTTAAAGAACGAGGGGAACACCGACAGGCATATCACTTAGGGATGCATTAAGCAGAGATGCTTAATAAAAAACAAAGAATAGAATATTTGGGTATAGCATAGATTGAAATACGTCATCCTTGGCAATCGGGATAAATAGCAGGATCACAGGGCGGGTTTTTGATTTGAATATCAGTTCCTTTAGACGTAAGCAGGTTTGTGTTTGACACGAGGGAAGTAACAACGAGGACGATTGACAGGATGATTTCCATATGGGTTGGATAGACGCGACCGAAGATTATAGTGACCTAAAGGCTGGTAACTTTTAATCCGGGCATCTAACTAAAGTGAACAACTATCAGTCTAATATCCCCGTATATCTACTGGGGTGGAAGTAATTTTTATTTAGGCTACTGATGCACCCGCTTGCGCCGTCAAGTTAGTCAGTTACGCGGGGAGATCCCCCATCCTGGCAGTACTGAGAAGATGCGCCTGAAGCATTTGATACTGAGAATTTCAGTACTCATAACGACAAAACTTGCCTTTGTTTGAGCAAGCTGTACTAGAGCGATCGCACTTTGGGTTACACACTAAGGTAAGCTGGTTGAGTGACCGAATCTACCCGTTTAATTAACATTTCACCGTATTCCTAAACAACGCTTCACAAATGATCGCTAGTCCTCCCCGCACCATTCGGATTGGTTCCCGTAAAAGTCAACTGGCTTTAGTGCAGACCTACTGGGTTCAAGAACAACTCCAGAAGGCCTTTCCGGATCGGACATTTGAAGTTCACACCATGAGTACTCACGGTGACAAGATTCTTGATGTAGCGCTCGCTAAGATTGGCGACAAGGGCTTGTTCACAAAAGAATTAGAAGTTGGCATGATCAATGGAGATATTGATTTTGCTGTGCATTCTTTGAAAGATTTACCGACTCGTTTGCCTGAAGGATTGGTACTGGGTTGCGTCACAGAACGTGAAAATCCTGCGGATGCGCTGGTGCTACATGCAAAACATCAGGGTAAGCAAATTGATACCCTGCCTGAAGGTGCAGTCGTAGGTACCTCTTCATTACGGCGATTGGCTCAACTGCGGCATCATTATCCTCATCTCACCTTTAAGGATGTGCGGGGCAATCTCAACACCCGTTTACAAAAGCTAGATGATGGAGAATACGATGCTCTAATCCTGGCTGTAGCAGGGTTACATCGGTTGGGCATGAGCGATCGCATCCATCAAGTGCTGCCGTCTGACATATCTCTCCATGCCGTCGGTCAGGGCGCGCTGGGCATCGAATGCCGCGCTAATGATCCAGAAATTTTAGCGGTGATTAAAGCGCTGGAGCATACGCCAACGGCTCAACGCTGCTATGCGGAGCGGGCTTTCCTACGCGAACTCGAAGGTGGCTGTCAGGTTCCGATTGGGGTGAATACCGTGCTGGAGGGAGATTCCCTGACGCTAACGGGTCTGGTTGCCGCACTGGATGGCAAGACCGTGGTTAAAGATAGTGTTACTGGCCCAGCCGACCAGGCCGAGCAGATTGGCATTGACCTGGCTCATCGGTTGAAAGAGCAAGGTGCTCAAGTGATTTTGAACGATATCTTCGCCACCATCCAACGGGGTAGCTAAAGGGTCTAGAAATAACAAAGCCCGAATTTTATGCGAAAAGCGCGGTCTTGCCGCGCTTTTCGCATAAAATTCGGGCTTTGCTGCTGGCTGGGATCAATGCCCCAAACCTTGTCTCAATCGTCGCGACGGTTGCCATAAGAAGCTAACCGTAAAAAAATACAAAAAGGTTACGGAAGGTTGTAGGGTTTATAGAGAGTCGATGACAAGCGGCGATCGCTCATCGCTCATCACCAAGGCCAGACCAAACTGTTTCAAGGGCTGAAGAATCACAATGAGGATCTTGTTTGTTGCAGCAGAAGCGGCTCCCGTTGCCAAAGTGGGAGGCATGGGAGATGTGGTGGGTGCGCTGCCCAAAGTATTGAGGAAGATGGGGCATGACGTCCGGATTTTTATGCCCTACTACGGCTTTCTCCCTGACAAAATGGAGATCCCGAAAGACCCGGTCTGGTATGGCTATGCCATGTTCGAGAACTTTACTGTGCATCAAGCCACGCTTCCGGGTACTGATGTTCCCCTCTACCTGTTTGGGCATCCAGCCTTCGCATCTCGGCGCATCTACGGAGGAGACGACGAAGATTGGCGGTTCACGCTGTTTTCAAACGGTGCAGCAGAGTTTTGCTGGAACTACTGGAAGCCCGAAGTTATTCATTGCCATGACTGGCATACAGGCATGATTCCCGTCTGGATGCACCAATCCCCCGACATTACCTCTGTCTTCACGATTCACAATCTGGCCTATCAGGGACCGTGGCGCTGGAAGCTCGAAAAAATGACCTGGATTCCCTGGTACATGCAGGGCCACAACACAATGGCCGCCGCTGTCCAGTTTGCTGATATGGTGACTACCGTTTCGCCCACCTATGCTCAACAGATTCAGACCGTTGAATATGGCGAAAAAATAGAAGGACTGCTGTCTTTTATCAGCAGCAGAGTGGTCGGCATTCTCAATGGCATTGATAAAGAGGTATTTGATCCAAGCAATGACAAACAGATCAACCAGACCTTTACGATAGACACGATAGACAAACGAGCCGCTAACAAAGTTGCGCTTCAGGAAGAAGTGGGGTTAGAGGTTAATTCAAAAGCGTTTCTGGTAGGGATGGTATCTCGTCTGGTTGAGCAGAAAGGGGTGGATTTAATTCTGCAAATGCTCGATCGGTTTTTGGCATATACCGATTCTCAGTTTGTGGTGTTGGGAGCAGGCGATCGCTATTACGAAACTCAACTTTGGCAGCTCTCATCCCGTTATCCTGGGCGCGTCGCATCTTATTTCCTGCAAAGTGATGGATTAGCCCGACGCATTTATGCTGGATCAGACGCGTTTTTGATGCCATCTCGGTTTGAGCCGTGTGGCATTAGCCAGATGCTGTCGATGCGCTATGGTTGCGTGCCCGTTGTGCGACGGACGGGTGGCTTAGTCGATACCGTTCAACATCATGACCCCACGGCGCAAACGGGGACGGGCTATTGCTTCGATCGCTATGAACCGCTTGACCTGTACACTTGCATGGTACGAGCTTGGGAAGGCTTCCGATATAAGCGAGAATGGCGAGAACTGCAAAAGCGGGGAATGCAGCAAGACTTTGGCTGGGATAAATCCGCCCATGAGTATGTCAAGGTTTACCGCAGGATTTTGGGTTTACCTGAAGAAGAAACCCCTCCCGTCGAAGCATCATCTGAACTGGTGAATCAAACGTGAGTCTCCAACAAGGGGGGTAGTAGTGCAGCGCACTACTACCCCCCTTAGGAAAACGAAACGAAAACACGTTTTCTTAGGAATTCGATAGTGCCATTTCAGCCGCACGTCGCGCGTTGAAATGGCTCAAAAACAGACCCCGCACATCGCGCGGGCATTTTTTTGAGTATCGTCGAATTCGCGCTAAAAAACGTGAATTCGATAGCCCAATTTTGCGTGCGCGTCGCGCACGTAAAATTGGGCTTTTGGGAAAGTTGCGCGTCGCGCAACTTTCCCAAAAGCCCGATCGTCGAATTCGCACTAAAAAAATATGGTTCGTGCAACGCGCGAGCCATATTTTCTGCCGTTTTATATAAAAAATACCAGGTTCGATAGGATTACCAACATTTCTACGATGCTGTTTACCATATCCAAGGTTCAGGCAGATTGACTTAAACGCTCCACCCAAACGGATGCAAACTTACTGTCCTCTCATTAATCGGATGTCTACAGATCAGCTCTGGTTTCGTCGCTGTGAACCTAATGAATTCTGCGAGCCAAGAGCTGTTCTTCTAGCGCCGCAATCCGATTGTAAGCGGCTGTGAGCTGCGCTGTTAAACGTTGAATTTGGATCTCAGGAGACAGGGTGCGTTCACCGCTTTGGCTGTCTGCTTCTGAATAGCTCGTATCGGCCAACACATCTTTATGACCCATTGCGCCATCATAATTGCTGCGAACTTGGTGGAGGTGATAACCCAAGCTCATTCCTGATTGGGATGGATGGTGTTCACCATCTTTGGTTAGCCTGCATTCCGACGTCATCTCAGAGGTTTTGTCACACAACCGTTCAATCATCTGATGCAGCGCGTCAACCTTTAAGCTCAAAAGTGTAACTTGATCCTGGATTGGGTCCATTTGACGCCCTATTTGTTATTTCACCATTCCATATTAAGGACAACCATTCGGTTACATAAGATTATTCCTGAATCATTTAACGTTTATTTATAGCCGTCCTAAATCATGACTTACCGATCCTAAAATTAGTTGTCAAAGCGCCTCCCCTTCGAGCGATCGCCTGCACAACTGATCATTTTCACCAACCAAATAGGATTCCTATGGCCCGGCCAATATGGTTTTCCGGTAAATAGTTTCACCTATAACCATTCGTCGTGGACATCCTACCAACCTTGACTAAACCTGATGTATTTTGCAGCTTAAAGCTGCGTCTGACGAAAAACTCCCAGCCTACAATGCGGCTAATTCGTATGGTGAGAAATGCTTACAAATCTCCTGGATTGCTATAGAAATTCCAGAGTTCAACAGCTCTAGTTGATATTGTATTAAAGCCGTTCTAAAGCGTGGCTGGATAACGCTTGGAGAACACTTTAACCCCCACTCATGTTAACGTGAATTCGATAGCCCGATTTTGGGTGCACGTCCAGTACTCAAAATCGGGCTTTTAGAAGTGTCTACCCTAAAAGCCCGTTCATTGAATCCACGTCATGTTAAGCTTTCAGGACTTTTTTACCGCTTGTGCTGGACTCTGGGTCACCGAGCGAACGTATCATTTTGTGCTGCAAAACGAAATTGAGCGATCGCACACCGAGTTTCGTGCCACCTCTCTCAGTTTGGATGAAAAGCAGCGGCTGTTAAGTGCTCAGATTGCCACATCTGCGACCTTCGGTGACGTTAAGATCGATACAGATGCAGCGTTAACGGATGAGCAGACTGTGCCTGGATTTGCGATCGCCTTTGATACGGTGTCTGATAAGGGTGAGCGGGTGTCGATGAGCTTGAAAGCGCTGTTTGTGCCCGATGCTCTGGTGATCTCAGGTGAATCTAGCTTGGAGTTGCCCCTTCTGCCCCCTGCGGCTCAAGTGAATTTGAAGCCAGACGGTGACGTGATTCAAGGCTTTTATTTGCGGGATGAAGGCTATTCAGAGACGGGGGCGATCGCCGGACGGTTTACCTACCAGCCCGTGCGGCAAACTCTTGAAATGACGACCTATTACAAACGCTCGATTGCTGTTGATCAAATGCGCTTTGTGACGCCTGATCTGCGCCTGCGCACGATCGTCACATACCAGCGACCTCCGGCTGGCGAAACACCAACTGTAATTGACCTGATTGGCTTTGGGGCAGAACAAAAACAACCATGATGAATCGGCGATCGCTGTTAATTGGGCTAGGTAGCATTCTGCTGGGGCAGGGACTGGCCGGGTGTAGCACCTTATCAAAAGCGGCCTTGCAAATCCAAATTCTGGAAGATTCTATTCCGGCTCAGCTTTTAGCCGAATTTCAGCGTCAGGTAAAGCAGACCAGTGTTTCGATCAGTCCTAAACCCCAGTTGGCAGACCTGTTCACGCTATTGCAGACCTGGAAACATCGGCAACAATCGTCGTCTGGATTGCCGAGCTGGATTCCTGTGGTCGGAACACAACCGCCACCCCCCATTGCCGACCTGGTCACCCTGGGCGATTATTGGCTGGCTCCTGCCATTCAGCAAGGCTTGATCCAACCGCTGAACCCAGCGGAGCTAACGCAATGGTCACAGCTTCCGTCCCTGTGGCAAACCCTGGTAAGACGCAACGCGGAGGGATCGATCGACTTGAATGGAACGGTATGGGCCGCTCCGTATCGCTGGGGCACCACTGTCATTGCCTATCGAGTGGAGCAGTTTCAGTCGCTCGGCTGGACTCCAACCGATTGGAGCGATCTCTGGCGACCAGAACTGAGCGGCAAAATTTCTCTGCTGGATAGCCCCAGAGAAACGATTGGCTTAACGCTCAAGAAACTGGGCCAATCCATCAATACTACCGATCTAAACGCCGTTAGCCGTCTCCAGTCAGAGCTACAGGCCCTTCAGCAACAGGCTCGATTTTACAGCTCAGATGCTTACCTGCAACCGCTGCTGCTGGGAGATACCTGGGCTGCCGTAGGCTGGTCTACAGATATACTGCCGCTGTTAAAACGCGATCGCCGCATAGCTGCCATTGTTCCGGCCTCTGGCACCATCTTGACGGCAGATCTGTGGGTGCATCCAGCCGGAGCAACGAAACTTGCTAACCAATCCTCTCTCGTCTCTCAGTGGATCGACTTCTGGTGGAAGCCCGAAACAGCCCTGCAACTGGCGCAGTTGGGGCTTGATCCGTCACCCGTGTTGAAGGAGGGCGATCGCTCCCGGCTACCCAAGACGTTACAGGCTAATTCCCTCCTGTTACCTCCCGACGACGTGTTGCAAAAGAGCGAATTTTTGCAGCCTATTCCAGCCGCTGCGATCGAGCAATACCGACAGTTATGGCTTAACCTCCGCCAAACGGGTTAGATTGCTGCCCCCTGAGGCTGCCCGTGCCGCTAGAGTTCAGGAACAGCGTGCAGGAGGGCTGCCCTGCGGGTGCGGTAGAGCTGCTCGAACTGGTCGTGGCAGGATCACAAATGTAGGCTGCTAGCAGATCTTGCTGCTGGGTAAACACTCTAGTGCTGTATCCATAATTCCAGGCGGCAGTGCCAAACTGATTTACAAATGCATATCGCTCTACGTAAGTATACAAGCTCCAGACTTGGGGATTGACGACCAGATCCACTCGACGCGGCGTGCCATCACTGCCCGAATAGGCCAACCAGTTATCCAGCAGCTTGCCACCAAATTGTTCGTCAGTCCACCACAAGCTCGGCGACGTTAGGCCAGACTGAGAAATCGTGTCTGCCGTGCGGATAGAACCATCTTTGGGAAGCTGTGCGCCCGGTTCTAACAATTGCGCTTCAAGTGGCAGCTCCGTCAGCAAGAACAGGGTTTCCTGACTATCGGCTCTGGCGGACTGGCTGGGGAGGAAACTGATGACCGCGCCCATTAGTCCAGCCAAAATCAGCAATAGCTTGTTCGAGGACTTAGATGCGTGCTTAATCCTGTTGGGTTGCTTGTTCATCCTGCGTTCCTGGTGCGATCGCCACTGTCTCCAGAATAACCAATGCAATTTCAGGATGGCAGTACGGACAAAGATGAAGCTGAGCGCAGGGGTAGAACTCCTGGTGTGAGGAGGCGCATCTCCCCATTGTCCTACCGTGACTGCGTAACGCTACATGACTTCGACGAATTCGATAGCGCTATAGCAACTGTTGAGATGGTTAAGACAAGGGGGTATGGGGGCTGTGCCCCCAGCCAGGCAGGGCTGATCTATTGTAGGAAGGAAAATAGTCGAGGGATATCATGGGCAACCTGGCGAATGCCTTGAGTAATCGAAGCAAACCCATGATGCCGAAACAGATTGAGTGCGATGGTGCGAATAATGGCAAAGTTAATCAA
>DATNPS010000259.1:0-77789 GCA_036703095.1 Crinalium sp.
AGCTAGCGATCGCCGCAATACACGAATCGGAGACCGTTCATCCTGATCTTGATGGGCTAGCAAAAAGAGCGGATCACTTACGGCTGAACGATGCGTCTGCCATTCCCAAGCAATTCCCATCAGCCGTCCCGTCTGGCCGTGCGTGTGATGCGCGATCGCCACCAGCACAGGATGGTGAGAATGCTTTTGAATCGCTGCCGTAACCAAATCGGGACGGTGCGTTTTCTGATAGCCCAGATTGGTAATCACCGTTAAGGCTCCCAGCAGGCTGAACAGCGCGATCGCTATCACAACAAATCTCCGTCCCGACTGCCAGCGAACCGCTAACCCGACTCCCCCTAAAACCATGACAGCGGGGAAGTAAACAAAGTTATAGCGGAACGCGCTGGTGACATCCATGCCGAAGACATACGTAATGCCCAGGAAAAGAGCGATCGCCGCCCCCACAAATCCACCCAGCACTACAATCGGAAGCTGACGCTGAGACTCACCATACGCCACTCGAATGCCCTGATAAAGCTGAATGGCTGTCCAGGCTGCGGCCAGCAAGATTAGCACGATGGAGATGCGGGCGATTGCCCGATTATCCGCCTGAATCGGCAGAAGATACAGCATCGTCATCCAACCACCGAGCAACTGAGCCAGAGGTTCCAATAGCGCCAGACCAATCCGGTCATCGCGATAAATCCAGCGAGTTAGTTCGCTATCTTGTGTCCGTTGCAGGAAGGGAAGCCAGACCAATCCGCTGGCCAGCGTTCCCACAGCGACTAACCCAATTCGCAACCAGATCCCGCGTGCTGGAAGCTGAGACAACGCCACTGGTTTGAAACGACTCATTGGCTTAAACCAACCCACCCATCGTTCCAACTGAACGCTTCCCAAGCCAGCAAGTACGATCGCTTCTGCAACCAACGTCAGCGCGAAAAAGTAATGCGTCGCCAGTCCCAATCCGTTTACCCCAATCCAGACCAGGCATACCCAGAGGGGAAGGGAAGTGCGATTGCACAATGCCCGAACCGCCACAATCAGGCAACTCAACGAGGACAGAATCCAGAGCATCGGCAGCGTATAGTGGCGAGCCTCCTGAGCCAGATAAATACCAAACGGCGAGAGCGCCATCAAAACAGCGGCGATGTGACCCACTAAACGCGATCGCAACGCCAATCGGCTCAGACCATAAACTGCTGGAATGGCAGCCACACCAAAAAGCACAGAGAGCGATCGCACACCCCAAACAGAAATATACTCCCCAGAGGACTGAAACAACCTCAACCACAAATGAGTTAGCACGAAATAAAGCGGCGGATGATTGCTTTCAGTGAGCAGATGACGAACGACATCGCTAATTCCCGTGGATGGCGTGTAGCGCAGCGGCTCCAGCAAGGTTTCGGCAGAAATCGGTTGGTCGAGGGGAACGGTCAAAAAACTGTGGCCCAGGCTGAACACAATCGTGGCAAATTCATCTGTCCACAGTGGTTTAGCCGTTAAATTGGTAAACCGCAGCGCAGCACCTAAAAGCGTCCAGACCAACAGCAAGAGGGGGTGAAACCAGGTTCGATGAATCGTTGACGTTGGCAGAACGGTCATTCCCTCAAAGCTCGCGGTGGTTCGGTTCGGCCAGCAGTTTCACCAACGCTCTGGCTAAATCATCATAATCCGCCAGGGTGTTATAAAGCTGCGCCGAGATGCGAATCAAGCGGTTGGGAAACCCATGCCAGGGGATAATCGGCACCTCAATCTTAAAGCGATGCAATAGCGCTTTGTGCAAGGGTTCCACCAGTCCATCCGAGAGCGGCAGCGTCGCCATGGCTCCCAGCATCGATTCAGGACAGGGTGGCTCAATGTTTAGCGTATCGCAAAGAAACTGACGGGCGGCGATCGCCATGGCCCGATTAGAAGCCATCACCTCAGGCCAACCTCCCGGCAAGAGCGAACCCATCAGCCGAATCGCCTCTGCCACACAAAGATAGGGCGTCGGATCACCCGTTCCGGTCCAGTCAAACTCTAGATGAAACTGCGATCGATCTCGGCGCGACGAATTTGCTCCGTGGCTAATCACCAGTGGCCGAATTGAGTTTTGCTGATCGGGCCGCACATAAAGAAACGCCGATCCCTTAGGCGCACATAGCCATTTGTGGCAATTGCCCGTGTAGTAAGTCGCCCCCAAATTCTCCAGGTTCAGAGGAATCATCCCAGGAGCGTGCGCACCATCGATCAACGTAGCGATACCGCGCTCTGACAATTGCCGCACTAGCTCTTGAATTGGAAAAATTAGGGCCGTCTGGCTGACCACATGATCCAGCAACACCAGGCGAGTGCGAGGAGAAACCTTCTCCATCACGGCTGCAATCACCTGATCGGGAGAGCCGATCGGAAACGGTACTTTAGCAATCACAACCTTGATTCCAGCGCGATTGGCCGCAAAGTTCAGCGCATTGCGAGAGGCATTATATTCCTGGTCAGTTGTCAACAGCTCGTCATCAGGATGAAAGGTGAGCGATCGCAGCACCGTATTCACACCCGTCGTCGCATTCGGCACAAAAGCCACATGAGCCGGATCTGCCCCCACAAACTGGGCCAACTGCCGTCGCGATTCGTCTAGCAGAGGTTCCAACTCAGACTCAAAGAATCGCACAGGCTCCGCCTCCAATTGAGCGCGAAACGCCTGCTGTTTTTCCAGAACGGGAATTGGGCAAGCTCCAAACGAACCATGATTCAAGAACGTGATGTTTGGGTCAAGCGCCCAGAGATGCCTCCAATTTGGGGGTAAAGGCTGAGAGGCCACCTTAGATGGATTTCTGCTACTCATTGGCTGTTCGCGATCGTTTCTAGAAGCTTAGTATCAAACTCAGCATCCGGAGTGAATCACTAGCTGCAAAAACAAAAAGGGCATTGGGGTATTCCCCCCAACGCCTTACTGATGCAAAAAAACGCTTGAACTCCCCAGGCAGGATTCGAACCTGCGACCAATCGGTTAACAGCCGACCGCTCTACCACTGAGCTACTGAGGAACGCGAATCTAATGTTATCGAGAATTGGAACATTTTGGCAAGAGATGATCCAAATTTTTTTCGATTTTTTGGGTAACAAGTTCGCACTCATCCACATCCCAATTCCCAAAATGCCCTCTGCATCAGCATTTCACCTATAGCAATCGAGGGGGAGTTAGGACGGGGTGCAGGGGTGGAACCCCTGGCTGGGGGCGCAGCCCCCATACCCCCTGTCCTAACCATCTCAATAATTGCTATATACAAAATTCCGCTGACACGACATTTTTTCGCATCGGAGATTGACTGACCACCCGCACCAAAAGCAATGCGAATTGCTGAAAATTATTTGTCCAGATCCAACCCCATCCGCATTTTCGAGAGCCGCTGTTGAGCCACCGGATCAAGCGAACTGGCTAAAAACCGTTTGGGCGATCGCCCCTTATTTTTTTGTTTCGTTCGCACCCGGCTTCTAGATGCTTCCACCTCCGACCAAAGCTGATGCGCCGACATCCATTCCGCACCATAGCCAACCACCGTAAGCTGCTGAGCGCGATCGGACGTCGCCACAATCAACCGATGGTCAAACTTCCGTAAATCATTGCGAAACTTAGAGCAGGAAATTTCAATATACGAGTCTGCGGTTTGTCGGTAATCGGTATAAAAAATCTTAAAGTATTGGTTAATTACCTCACGAGTGCCTGCCGTGCTCTGATGCTGAGCATCAAACACCACTTCCGTATCAAACCCCTGATAGGCACTGTAACCAATCAACGACTCGACTAGCTCACGCCGAGCAACTTCCAGCCCCTCACGATCGCGCAAAATTTTCAGATCAGGCCATGCTCCAATCATGTTGTAGCCGTCCACAAACAATATTCCTTGAGGCGAGGAGCGTGGCATAGCTGAAAAAATTACGTTTACATATGAACTTCAAGCATTGAATCTTCTTATATAATGCCGTGTTTTATTGCAAGATGTAAAGCAGGAAGAGGGCAGGAGCCAAAAGGAGAAGAGATCTTCTTGCAAGAATTCAGGAGCCAGGAGTCAGGAGCCAGAAGATTTAACAGCCTTCTAACTCCTAAATTCTGACTCCTGACTCCTGAATTCTGACTCCTGAATTTTGACTCCTATTCCCCGTCTTCCGTTACCTTCGGCTGATTTTGCAACAGCACCTCAGGCTGAAAAGGCTGCTGTGATAGATTACTGGCAAGATTCTGTTGATTTACAGTATCTAGAGCTGTAGCCCAGTTTTTAGCCAATAGCAGGAAATCAGAAGGCATCATGATCAAAGTCGTTGTATTGTTTTCAGCGCCAATTTCAGTCAGCATCTGAAGTCGGCGCAACTCCAACGCCGCCGGATTTTCCACAATTTTCTGAGATGCTTCCGCCAGTTTAATAGAGGCTTCTTGCTCTGCTGCCGCTTTGATGATGCGAGCACGCTTTTCACGAATTGCCTCGGCTTCCTTCGCCATCGCTCGCTGCATACTGCTGGGAATTTCGACATCCTTCATCTCGACCCGCTCGATTACCACCCCCCAGGGTTCAGTAATCTCATCAACAATCTCTTGCACTCGAACGTTGATTTTGTCACGGTTTTGCAAAACATCGTCCAAGATGTTTTGACCGACTACGTTTCTCAGCGTCGTTAACGCGACCTGATACACCGCCATCTGATAGTTCTCAACCCGGTTGATCGCCTTAGACGCATCGATAATGCGGTAATACAGAACAGCATTCACCTTAATCGTGACGCTATCTGCCGTCACGGTTTCCTGCGGTTCTATATTGACAGTACGAGTCCGAATATCAATCTGCACTTTTTGATCCACCCAGGGAATCACCCAGTACAGCCCTGGCCCCCGAACGCCGCTCAGTCGCCCCAACCGGAAGATGACCCCCCGTTGATATTCCCGGTCTAGCTTCAAGCCAGACACCGTGGCCAGAATCAAAAAGCCCACCAGCGTGCTAAAAAATGTTGATCCCATACGTTGCGTGCCTCAGTTTGGCTACTTCCATTCTAGAAAGCCCAATTTAAGGCTTGATTCAATTGTTGCTAAACGTGAAATTATGGCTGTAGCCACATTGATTAACTGAGCTTTAGGCTAGTTATTCCTACTGCGCTGCGAAACGCTCTCTGCAAGAGCGTTTCGCAGCGCGGATCTTTTCTTGCGCGTCGTCGGCTAAACTCCAGTGATTAAGACACTGAACAACAAAGGGTATTTTGTGGGAGCCTTGCTGTGCAAGGCTCCCACAAAATACCCTTTGGCTTACTCAAGCGCAAAGCGCTGTAGGTTCAATGGGCTACCGCGTTACGGTTACATTAATTTCCGCCTGTTGCGGTTGGTTGGCCCCAGTGGCAGTCCATGAAATCGATTGAATCTTGAGATTATTAACCTCTGGGTTAATCGTAAAGACGCTTCGGAAAGGAACAGACTGACCGGGTTGAAGATTGTTAAACACCAGTTCGGTCGTGCCAGACTGCGCAATATTCGCATTCCGGGTCGAAGTCCCTGCAAACACAATGGTGGCAGAGGCGATCGCCTGATTGGATTTATTAGTAATGCAGCCAACCACATAATCTCCATCCGCGTTAGGTTGAGGATTAAAGCTGGTCGTCGAGAGGATTACGGGCGTAGCACCTGCTGGCGGTGCTGCACAGGCGATCGCAGGAGGCGGGAGGCGATCGCCAAGAGCCGCATTCGGTGACGCTGCCACACTCGCTGAGGGAGACGGGCTGGCCAAAATTGGGGTGGGAGTTGACGTAGGGCTGGCCACCGCCGATGGGCTAGCAGCAGCCGATGGGTCAGCCAATGGCGGTGCTGGTGTACCAGGAGCCGACTGGGCCGCATCGGGCAATACGGGGGGTTGCGAAGACGGCTTCATCGACGACCAGATAATGGCTCCGATCAACCCCAAAATCCAGACGATTACCAGAGCCAGGACCAGGAATCCCCAGGGAATATTGCTTTCCTCGATCTCAGCCTCTTCATCATCCGTCTCGCGTCCGTCGCTCGCGCGCATCTTCACCGGCACAAGCACTTCGCCTTCCTCGGGCGGCTCGGCGGGAGCGGTTTCTGGAACGCTAATGGGAACGTCCGCATCAGGCGCATCGGCAAAAATCCCACCATCCGACCGATCAACAGGCAGCCCGGTATCGGGATCGTCCACAGGTAGCCTCGTCTCAGACTCAGGCAGAGGCAACTCTGTAGGTGCTACACCGCTGTCCGGCTCATCTGTCGTGACAACAGCAGAGGGCGATTCAGTCAGTGGTTCTGTAGAGGTAGCCGCTATGTCATCAGTCGGGCCAAACAGGTCATCACTCAGATCAGCCGTGCGATCCTCATCTTCAATCGGCTGTACACCTGGAAGCGGTTCTGCTTCATCAAACAGGGTCGCCCCCGATACCGCAGCAGACGTATCGGGCAGCAAATAGTTTTCGTCTGACGGCTCCGATTCAGGTTGGTCGGGGGCAAACAGGTCTTCCGCTGGACTCGATTCGTCAGGCCCAAGCAAATAATCTTCCGCTGGCTCGACGTCAGCGTCTAAATCTTCATCTTCAATGGGATGGTCGGGGAAATCGAGTGCATGAGTACCTTTCAGCTCAGCTTCATCAAAGTCATACTCATTCAGGTCATTTCCCTCGGCCAGCGGATGGTCAGGATAATTGAGTCCGTGGCTACCTGCGGCCAGTAGATCATCCGACGGTTCTACATCTGTACTGACGGGTTGATCCACCACACCCGTCCCCATCAGGGCATCTGCCGTTCCATTGGCAGTGACCGGAGGAACCAGAGTGTTGCTCACGTCTGGAGCGATCGCCCCACTTTGGCTCCCGTTGGACTCGGATGTTGGCGGTGCAGCCGTTTGGTCAGCAGTAGAACTGATCGTTGCTGGAGAACCCAGATCCGGGGAGGCCAGATTTAACTCCTGCACCCAGACGGGCGAGGCAGCTCCAGTTTGTTTGCCCAAAATCTTGACCGAATTGATGGACTGAATGCCAAGATTCGCCAACCCTTTTTGGACAAATGTAGTTAAAACCTGTCGATTTGGAACCTGGGCAGATTCTAAAATAACCTCAAGGCAATGATCGTGCAGGTCTGCGGTGGCCGTCATGCCACGGGGTTGAAGCGTGCGATTCATCAGAGTGGCGATCGCTTGAGGATCACCCTGTTTTGCCAGTTCCAGAAGATTCGACTGTGTCATAACTATCTAAATCGGGGGAAAAATTTAGTTCATCAAATTCGGTTCATCAATAGTTCAACAACGGTTCATTGGGTTCATTAATGAGGTGAATTCTTTATGACGTGTTGGCTTAACTTTTGCTTTACAATCTTGGCAACAGATTCGTTCTGCTTCCTGTTCTGCTCGTCTCGCTTTTGTTGTCTGGCCCTACCTTCCTAATCTTATGAGTATTGGATATCTTGCCCTTGTTCTGCACGCTCACCTTCCCTTTGTTCGGCATCCAGAGAGCGACTACGTTCTGGAAGAAGAGTGGCTATATGAAGCTATCACGGAAACTTACATTCCTTTGCTTCAAGTCTTTGAGGGGCTGAAACAAGACGGAATCGATTTCAAACTAACCATGAGCATGACGCCTCCGCTGGTGTCGATGCTGCGCGATCCGCTGTTGCAGGAACGGTATGATGCCCATCTTTCCTCATTAGAAGAGTTGGCCGAAATGGAAGTTGAGCGCAATGTCCATAATGGGCATTTGCGATATCTAGCAGAATACTACGCCACTGAGTTTAACAAGGTACGGGAAATGTGGGAGCGTTATGACCGAGATTTGGTCGCAGCGTTCAAAAAATTCTCCGATTCCAACAATTTGGAAATTATCACCTGTGGCGCGACACATGGCTACCTGCCGTTGATGAAAATGTATCCCCAAGCGGTTTGGGCGCAGATCCAGGTCGCTTGTGAACATTATGAAGAAAATTTTGGCCGTCCGCCCAAAGGCATTTGGCTGCCAGAGTGTGCGTATTACGAAGGGCTAGAGCGAATGCTGGCAGATGCAGGGCTGCGCTACTTCCTCACCGATGGACATGGCATTCTCTACGCCCGTCCCCGTCCCCGCTTTGGCACCTATGCCCCCATCTTTACCGAAACTGGAGTAGCTGCCTTTGGGCGTGATCACGAATCGTCTCAGCAAGTTTGGTCATCTGAGGTCGGCTATCCGGGTGCAGCAGAATACCGTGAGTTTTACCGTGACCTGGGCTGGGATGCCGAATATGAATACATTAAGCCCTACATCATGCCCAACGGGCAGCGCAAAAATACAGGCATTAAATACCACAAAATTACCGGGAAGGGCTTGGGACTAGCCGACAAAACCTGGTACGACCCCTACTGGGCACGCGAAAAGGCCGCAGAACACGCCAGCAACTTTATGTATAACCGCGAGCGCCAGGTTGAACATTTGTATGGCATCATGCAGCGTCCACCTGTCATCGTGTCGCCCTACGATGCTGAACTATTCGGCCACTGGTGGTATGAGGGCCCCTGGTTCTTGGATTACCTGTTCCGCAAAACCTGGTATGACCAGGGAACGTACCAGATGACGCACCTGGCCGACTATTTGAAAATGCACCCGACTCAGCAAGTGTGTCGTCCCTCCCAATCCAGTTGGGGATTCCGGGGCTTCCACGAATACTGGCTCAACGAAACCAACTCCTGGATCTATCCTCATTTGCATAAAGCCGCAGAACGCATGATCGACCTGTCGCGTCGCGAACCCAGCGACGAGCTGGAATGGCGAGCGCTCAACCAGGCAGCCCGAGAAGTGCTGCTGGCGCAATCCTCCGACTGGGCCTTCATCATGCGCACTGGAACCATGGTGCCCTACGCCGTCCGCCGGACGCGATCGCACCTGATGCGCTTCAACAAACTGCGTGACGATATCCTGGAAGGCAAGATCGACTCTGGCTGGCTCGAAAAAGTAGAAGCGATCGACAATATCTTCCCGAACGTTAACTATCGAGTCTATCGACCGCTGTAATTGAGACATAAGTTTGAACGCTGATATGGCGTGCGCGACGCGCACGCCATATCAGCGTTCAAACTCAAATTTCCCAACACCTAAACAGGCAGGTCAACTCGCACAATCGTCTCTACGCCAGGGTTACTCTCAATACTCAACTCGCCCCCATACAGTTCAGCCAGCCGCTTCGCGATAATCAATCCCAGACCCGACCCTTGCTGCTCGTAGAGACGTCGCTCAAACTGCATGTAGGCACCAATATTGGCAATTTGATCGGGGGTCATGCCGCGACCGCGATCGGTCACAATCAGGCTAAAGTGGTCATCACTGGCCTCCGTCGCCACGCTGACGGGCGTCCCCGCTTCAGAAAACTTAAATGCATTATCAATCACCTCCGCCGCCAACTTTTGCAACCTTGGTTCCGAGATGGGAGCCGTACCGTCCTGAAAACTGAGCTGTAAATCGGCTGCGCGATTCGCCTCCGTTGACTTTTGGGTGGCGATCGCCGCAATGGCTGCTGTTGCATGAAAGCACGTCGCCTCATGGCGCAATGCTGCAATCCGTTCGGTGTCAGCCATCAACAGCTCCAGCTCGGCATACAGCAAAAAATTCTGCGTCAGCTTATAGAGCCTTTCTGCTGAACCGTGAATGGCCCGCAGCATTTCTAAAACGTCTTGTCGCTTAAAGGTGTCATAGTCTTCCAGCAGCAAATCCGCCATCCCCATAATGGCCGTCAGAGGCGTATGCAGCTCATGCGGCAATGACAGGGTAATGCTGCTGCGCAGAGTATCAATTTTGGTCTGGAGGCTTTGCTCAATCACCGCCTGCTTTCTAAACTGAGCGGCGATCGCTTCCAGTAGCTCCGTGCGGCTAAACGGCTTCGTGATGTAGTCATCAGCCCCTAACTTCATGCCTTGCCGCAGTTCGAGCTTATCAGTTTTGCCCGTCAGGAAAATAAACGGAATTCTGGCCGTTGTCGCATCGGCTCGCAGTGCCTTCAGCACCCCATGACCATCCAGCACAGGCATCACCACGTCGCACAAAATCAAGTCCGGATGATGAGTCCGTGCCAACTCTAAACCCACTTGGCCATTTTCAGCCGTAAGTACCTGAAATCGCTCCAACTGCAAAATGTGCGCCAGTTCCTCTCGCAACATCTCCTGGTCTTCAATCACCAGGATTTTCGTCATCGTTAGCAATTTCTTCAAGACAGTCGTAGGCATTGGAGCTTAATAAAAGTGAACATTATGATGCTTGAGAATATGGCTTAACAGGCGTCACAAATGCGACAGGCTCTTGATTTATTACCCTAGAAATTAGAGGCAAATCGGGATGTATTCACTAGAACTACAGTAATTTTTATAGAGTTCGTCAGCGTCCCTACCGATTCTCGTTTCAGAATGCCCATAGAGAAAAAGATGTAACGTTCATTTACCTTAAGTTAATCAGTATTTCCCACACCTCGATCAGGAGTCAGGAGTCAGGAGGTAGGAGCCAGAAGTCAGGAGCCAGAAGTCAGAAGCCCCATTCCCTAACACGCAACACCCAACACTCAACACCCCATTCTTAACACCCAACATGCTCCCAACTGATTTACTAATGTATCGGCAATCCGGTGAAGAGATTGTGCCTAAACGATTGCCCTTAAACGACCATCATCGGGCGATCGCTCAAGATCTCATTTCCCTGTTTCAGCAGATGCAAGGTAAAACGCAGGGAGAGTTAAACCGTCAGCTTCAAGAAATTGAGGGAGAAGAAACCGATTACCGCATCAAGCGAGGGTTAGCCCATCTCCTTCGGGCTAATTTCAGCACCTTTGAAATCGTTAGCCCCCTTGATCCCCAACAGTTGCGCGAACGGGTGTTTGCCCTCTCGGCTGAGGCGGCTCCCCTACCGCAAACAACCACAGTGACGTTGAAGCGATTGAGCGATCGCCTCAGTGAAGAATTGGGGCAAGAAGTCCACCCTGATCAGATTCGAGCCGGATTGTATGCGGATCTGGCCGAAAATCGTATCCTCACACAATTTGAAACACCAACCCCAGATGCACTGCTGCATCGCTACAACCTGTCGCAGGTGCAGGGTATTTTTTACAAAGCCACCCACATCCAGATCAACGCCCATCGCAATGATCCCGGCGAATATAAACTCCTGTTTCGGTATCTCAAACTGTTTGGCCTGATGGCTTATATCGAAGGCGACGCTGACCATGGGTTCACCATCACTATCGATGGCCCGGCCAGCCTCTTTAACACCAGCACTCGCTATGGTCTGGATATCGCCAAGCTGATCCCCGCCCTGCTGCACGTGACGCGATGGAGCCTAAAAGCCGATCTCATAATCCGCGACACCTATACCAACACTCAAAAAAATCGGCGCTTTAGCCTTGATTCCGAGACGGGGTTGGTCAGCCACTACCCCCCTGGCAAACCCTACGACAGCATGTTAGAAGCGTCGTTTGCCGAGCGCTGGCATACGCTGAAATCAGAATGGCGTTTGGAACGAGAAGTTGACCTGATCCCCATTCCGGGAAGCGTCATGATCCCCGACTTTCGTCTAGTGCATCCCGATGGCCGCAGCTTCTTGTTAGAAATTGTGGGCTACTGGCGACCCGAATACCTCCGCAAGAAATTTTCTCAGGTGCGGCAGTCCGGCTGCGACAATCTGATTTTGGCGGTTTCAGAAAGGCTGAATTTAGAAAAAGCAGGAATTAAGGTTGACAACACGCCAGCCCACGTTATCTGGTTCAAAGACAAACTGTTGCCCAAAGCCGTGTTAGCTGTTCTAGAACCCACATAAAACCGCCGTCTCGGCGGTACCTCCACGCTTCAGGACAGTACAGGGCTGCCCTAACCCAACGTGAATTCGACGAATGTGCAAACTTGTACCTCACGCACAAGCTTGCACGATTTCAGCCACCCGACGGGCGGCTGAAATCGTGCTATCGAATTCACGTTAGCCCATCTTGGATTGAACAGCGATCGCCCCCTTCCTGACAATATCCAACCGCCAAGACGGTGGCGTTATGCAGTTGGCTGTTGCGTAGGAAGCTGAACCGTAAACGTGCTGCCCTGCCCCACATCAGACTGAACGGCGATCGCCCCCTGATGCGCTTTAATAATCTGGAACGATAGATTCAAGCCCAATCCGCTTCCCGATCGCTTGTGTTTGCCATGCCGGAATGGTTCAAACAAAAACGCTCGATATTCCGGTGGAATTCCCGGCCCCGTATCTTTGACGTCTACCTGTATCCAGGTGGGGCTGATCGCCCGTTTCGCGGCATTAGTCGGTTTTCGGGCACAAAGAATGACGTCTACAGAACCCGTATCTGTGAACTTAACCGCATTCCCAATCAGGTTTGTGAACACACGACGCAATTCCAGGCGATCGCCCTTAATCTCGACCGAACCACCGCTCTTGTCCAGTTTCAACGCCAACGCCAGACCTTTCTCTAGCGCTAGGGGCATCAGAGCTTGAATCACCTCCGACAGCAGTTCCTCCATATCGATCGCGGTAAACGCCAGCGTTTTCTGGCCCGCTTCATAGCAATACACCTGGAGCAGCGTATTCACCATCTCTAGCAAATTCTGATTGCTGCGACTCATGATGGTAATTGCTTCCAGCATCTCAGGCGACAAATCGCCAAACGCTCCCTGCTCCAGCAAAGAGAGCATCCGGTCAGCCGCCACTAGCGGGGTGCGCAAATCGTGGGTCAGACGTGACACAAAATCTTCACGCTGGCGGGCAATCTGGTCGCGCTCATCAACGCTGTGCTTAAGTTTGAGGAGCGATCGCACCCGTGCCAGCAGTTCATCAAACTCAACCGGTTTTTTAATAAAATCATCAGCTCCGGTATCCAAACCCTGCGAGACGCGGGGCTTGTCGTGAGCCGTAATCAGCAAAATGGGAATAAACGGAAGATTCTTGTTTTCACGAATTCGCCGCGTGACCTCGAACCCATCCATCCCCGGCATCATGACATCCAGCAGCACCAAATCTGGAGGCGCTTGCTCAACTTGCGCCAGAGCATCAACGCCGTTGTCTACAATGTCAATTTTGTACCCCTCTTCTTTCAGGATGGCCTGAATCAAAAACGAGTTGTCAGGCGAATCATCCACCACCAAAATACGATCGGCTTGGACAGTTTGTTGGGGAAGTGCTGGATAATCCATCGCGACCATAGCTATATAAAAAGAACTGTAAATATTAAAGTTTGAAGAAAATCATCTCACTTTCCCCGTATCCCTACCTCAATCTAATGAGGGATTTTCAGCTCAGGCAAGGTGTTGACGGCGTATGAAATGGATGGAAAAGTCACCCCGCTGGTTGATCTGGGGATTGGTGCTACCGCTTGTGGTGCTGAATGGCTGGCTGCTCTTATTGCTCCTCGATTACTTTCGATCGCTCGTCACGATTCTAGTCAGCGCCACGATTCTGTCGTTTGTTTTAGATTATCCAGTGAAGTGGCTACAGCGACGGGGAATTTTGCGATTTCATGCCGTGCTGCTGGTCTTTTTGATTGCCCTTTCATTCTTCCTGATCGTAGCCGTCACCATCTTTCCGGTTCTACTGGAGCAGGTCAATGAGTTTATCAATCGCTTACCCGTCTGGCTTGAATCCGGCGTGAAACAACTGCAAGCGATTCAACACTGGGCCTTAGTTCGCCGTCTGCCCGTTGATTTAACCGAGCTGGTCGTACAGTTGCAAAACAGCCTGTCCAGCCAATTACAAACCCTGAGCAGCGGCGTGTTGAGTTTCGGCCTGGGCCTGGTCGGTAGCGCTCTGGATTTGACGCTAACCATCGTTGTGACGTTTTACATGCTGCTGCATGGCGATCGCCTTTGGGACGGCATTTTTCAATGGCTCCCCACCCCCCTGAGTGCAAAACTGAGGCGATCGCTGCGTCGCAACTTCCACAACTACTTCATCGGTCAGGCCACTCTGGCGTCTTTGATGGGCCTGACTATGATCGTCGCCTTTCTAATCATGCAAGTCCCCTTTGGCCTGCTGTTTGGTCTGGTGATCGGCATGATGACGCTATTTCCGTTTGGTGCCGTGTTTAGCATTTGGGTGGTTAGCTTCCTGGTCTCCCTCAGCAGCGCTTGGCTTGGGCTAAGAGTCCTTTTTGTAGGAATATTAATTGATCAGAGCATTGAAAGCGGCATCGCTCCCCGTCTTCTAGGCCGCTTCACAGGCTTAAATCCCGTCTGGGTATTGATCGTCCTCCTGCTTGGCGCTAGACTATGCGGCCTCCTCGGCCTCGTCATCGCCGTCCCCACCGCCGGATTCATCAAAAACATGATCGACGCCCTACGAGACCCTGTGCAGGACGCTAGCCTAGACGAGGAGTGAGGCGCTGTTTTTAGGGGTTAGGTGTTGGGTGTTAGGTACTAGGGAAGACAAGGACAAGGAAAATAAAGCCTCCATTTACGTCTCTATCTCCCCTACCTCCACCATCTCCCCTGCCTCCCCACCTCCCCATCTCTTCCCACACGCCTGCCCCAACACCCAACACCCAATGCCACACTCTCTCCTCCAAAACCAGCGGCAATTCTTCAACATAGGCACCACAAAAGATGTTGACTTTCGGATTGCCCAACTCAAAGCACTGCGACAAGCCATTCAGGCGCATGAGAGCGAGATTCTGACTGCGCTCAAAGCAGATTTGCATAAATCTACCGGGGAAGCCTATCTCAGCGAATTGCTGGTCTTAAAGGAAATTGACTATGCGCTGAAGCACATCCGTCAGTGGGCAAAACCGCTCCGAATTTCCACACCTCTGGAACAATTGCCTGGGCGATCGCGCATTTACCCAGAACCGCTCGGCGTCGTGTTGATTATGGGAGCCTGGAACTATCCATTTCAGTTGATGATGGCTCCGCTAGTCGGGGCGATCGCAGCAGGGAATTGTGCCATCCTGAAACCCTCTGAGATCGCTCCTCATACCTCGCGCGTCGTGGCCGATGTGATTAGCAAAACCTTCGATCCTCAATACGTCACGGTCATGGAGGGCGGAGCCGAGGTCAGCCAGGCTCTTTTAGAGGAAAAATTTGACCACATTTTGTTTACAGGCAGCGCGGCGATCGGGAAACTCGTGATGGCTGCTGCCGCCAAGCATCTCACTCCCGTCACTTTAGAACTGGGTGGCAAAAGCCCTTGCATTGTGGATCGAGATATTCATCTGGAACACACGGCCCGCCGCATCATTTGGGGCAAGTTTCTGAATGCGGGGCAAACCTGCGTCGCTCCAGATTATCTGTTGGTTCAAAAAAATGTGAAGGCTGATCTCATTCAAGCGATGCAAATCGTCATTCGAGAATTTTATGGAGACGATCCGTCGCAATGCGAAGACTATGTTCGAATCATCAGCGATCGCCATTTTGAACGGTTGGTGCAATTCCTGGGAGACGGACGAGTCGTGATTGGAGGCGACAAAAATCCGAGCGATCGCTACCTAGCCCCTACCGTGATGGATCAGGTACCACTGGATGCTGCACTGATGCAAGAAGAAATCTTTGGCCCTATTCTACCAGTCGTGGAGTATGAAGACCTGGAAGAGGCGATCGCCTTGATTAACGCCCGTCCTAAACCTTTAGCGCTTTATATCTTTTCGAGAAGCCAGCAGATTCAAAACCGGATATTAAAAGAAACATCTTCAGGAGGAGCAGCCATCAACGACACGGTAATGCAATTCGGCGTATCGGCCCTGCCCTTCGGCGGAGTTGGTGATAGCGGCATCGGACAGTATCATGGCAAAGCCAGTTTTGACACCTTTTCCCACTACAAAAGCGTCCTCTACAAACCTTTCTGGCTAGATATCAAGCTGCGTTATGCCCCCTACAAAGGCAAACTGGGGCTATTGAAAAAAATTATTGGGTGGTAGTAAGCTTCACTCTCTTCACGCAAATTCGATAGCGCCACTTCCGCTCGCAACGCGCAAGGTTGCACGGACATCAGTTGAGGGGTGTGCGTGCCCCTTAACTGATGTCACCATGAGAATTACTGGGCAACTGTGCCTTCAAAAGAATTTACTGCTGTAGCGCTCCTCTGCCCAGGGTTCTCCCCGGCGATGATAGCCATTGCGCTCCCAAAAACCCAACTCTTCCTTATCTAGAAATTCCAAACCGTTAATCCACTTCGCACTCTTCCAGGCGTACAGATGAGGAACCACCAGTCGCATTGGCCCTCCATGATCCGGTGGCAATGGCTCTCCAAATAGCGTGTGGGCAAAAAAGTTTTCTTCCCTCAGAAAATCGTCCATCGCAATATTGGTCGTGTAACCTCCATAACAGTGCTCCATCAGGTGAACCGCTTTCGGGTCAACCTCCACATACTTCATGAAGTCAACAACCTTGATGCCCGTCCACTGCACGTCCAACTTTGACCAGGTCGTGACACAGTGAAAATCAGCCGTAAACTGACTCTGAGGCATGTCCATAAAGTCCGACCAGCTAAAGGTCTTCTCAGCAGCTAGGCCCCACACCTTAAATTCCCAATCTTCAGTGCTGACTACTGGCGTTTGGCCATACGTTAAAACCGGAAATCCTTTAGCTAAGTGTTGCCCTGGTGGAACTCGATTTTGTTCATCTGCGGCGGGCTTTTGAAAAAATTTTCCCAGCATAAGGTAGAGAGATAAGAGTGCAATATCCAGGCAAAGACGATACAGCAACTAGCAAGGCTGCAAGGCAGCATCTATCTACTTATAACGGTTTTTACGAGATGTGAGCCAATTCGGCCCGCAATGCTAAAACCCCATAAATTGAGCGCAGAGATGCAGCATTGCCACATCTCTTGAGTTCAATATATGGGGTCTTAACAAATGAGAAAGACTGGAGATGAAACCGAATAGCTCTTACATCAAACAAAATTGCGATTAGAACTGTAATCACTAATTTGAATGTGTCGAATAGTGTTCAGCACATTCAAACTATCGACTATCAGCAAAACGCAACCGCGTATTACTCTTCGTTCTCGTCTTCTTCGGATTCGGTGGGATAAACAAAGGTGGAACGACCAGTCAGGATAGACTTACCTAGCGAGAGAGCTTTTTGAGCCTCTAGCGCAGCTTTATGTCTCCAGGTTGCTCTCCGCTTGTCCCGCTTGGAATTTGAAGTTTTCTTCTTAGGAACAGCCATGACCGCAAATGCTGAAATTCTTCACAACCTTTCAATAGTAACCCAGTTTTAGGCGATCGCAAAAATTAACTTTTACAGCTCAGCAATGCTCAGTATACAAATCGGTGGCAGTGCAAAAATCGCCATCGGTTTCAAAATGAGAATTGCTGTTTATATATGAGTTCGACGAACGGGCTACTTGGGTGACGCGCCACTCTCCCAAATAGCTCGATTTTGCGTGCGCTACGCGTGCAAAATCGAGCTATCAAATTCACGTTGTTTATCGACCTCCTTCTAGGGCAGAACCGATCGAGGTAACCCCAGTTGCCCCGCAGGAGCAGCAGGCAAGTTAATTTGAACAGGTGGCGTATTGCCAGAAGCTCCAGGCCCTTGATTGGCAGCAGGTTGTTGACGCTGAGCTTGAGGCCCCATAGGCTGAACAGGTTGCACAGGTTGCGTAGTAGCAGCAGGCGAACCCGCAGTTGTTGGCAACGTTTCGCCACCCGCCGTACCATCTAACCCCAATAGGGCTCTGCTGGTTTCAAAATAAGTTGTCCAATACTGCGGTTCTGGGCGACTACGCCATTGATCACGGCTAGCTTCCAGGGTTAATAAAGGCGCAATCAGCCCTTCTCGTTCTGCGGTTACGGTAATCGAAACATCTGTAACCGCAGGATTGTTGTCAAAACTACGCTGAGTCAACACTCTGGATGTAGCTTCTGCACGACGAATGAGGGTGTCATAGGTTTCCCCAGGTTCACGATTCAGCGGAATCAGCATACGGGCTGGCTCAGCCTGAGCAACCTGAGGGACAAGGGTTTCGGTCATCAGCCAGATTGTTCCAATGCCTCCCAATGTGGCGCATAAACTGAGGGAAGCCAAGCCGCCGCGCAACCATCCTGTCGTTTTGCCGCTAGACGTTTTCATCGTTACTACTTCCTCATGAGATAAATAGCTATCTGACCACTAAGTTTGCCCTGGTTGAAATTAAAATTAAACGTCATGTTTAATCCAATCTATTGCCATTAACCGAACCATTCTTAACGTGAATTCGACGAATACCCAAAAACGTGGCTCGTGCGACGCGCGAACCACGTTTTTGCGCTAATTCAGCCGTGCGGACGCGCACGCAAAATTGGGCTTTTGGGAGAGTGGTGCGACGCGCCACTCTCCCAAAAGCCCGTTTGTCGAATTCACGTATTCTCACAATCTGGCTATAAATCAAACCATTTCTACCGCACCATAAACAGGCCCATCAAACTTCACATACATTTAATCGGAAGTGACAAGTTTCAACATCCATTTGTAATGACGATTAGCACGAAGGATGACAAACTAGTAATCGAAATTGTGAGGCACGCCTGCTGTCCGTTTAATCGATAGCTAGACAGTCCCAATTTGATTCCATCGTGCTGAACGAACCAATCTACGTTATGTTGTTGATCAATGGCTTGTCTATGTTATTTTTGGGGCACCCTGGTAAATAAAGATTTGGGGCATCTGTAATGGCAAACTATTGGGCGATCGCAATTGGTATTAATCAGTATCGATGCTTTCAACCGTTACTATATGCTCAACGGGATGCACAGACGCTTTGGAATTATTGGCTAAATGAAGGTGGCTTTACGCAAGACCACTGCCTGTTGCTAACGGATGTTGCAGCGATTACCGAAGAAAATCCTGCTTATCCCAGTCGAGACAATATCGAGAATGCCATTGCTCATTTCTGCCAGCAGTTGCACCCGGATGATTTTTTGTGGTGCTTCTTCAGCGGCTACGGGGTAAGGTTTCAAGGTCAAGACTATCTCATGCCCGTTGAGGGCGATCCGTCTCAAGCACCTGCTACAGGCGTTCCACTGGAGTCTATCTTTGCTCACTTTCAATCAGCAGCCACCAAAAACATTCTGCTGATTCTGGACATCAACCGGAGTCAGGGCGTTTTGGATGCTGAGGGTGTTGGTAAAGACGCTGTAACCTTGGCTCATCAGCACGGTGTTTCAACGATTTTGTCGTGTGGTCCCGATCAGTTTTCCCATGAAACCCTGGCCCTGCGGCAGGGGCTATTTACCACCGCACTGATTGAAGGATTGCGGTTCTACGGATGCACCACACTGGCTCAACTCTCTCAATATTTAAGTAAACGACTGCCAGAGTTAAGCGAACATCACTGGCGGCCCCGTCAAGATCCCATCGTCATTGTTCCAGCCGATCAGCAATATCACTTTATTGTTCCAGCCAGAGCGATCGCCACCGTTGGTACCCAACCCACTCTAGAGTTGGTGAAGCCATCGGTTAGTTCGTCTACCAGTTCCGCCTATCCCGATGAATCTCTGGTTCCAACCATTCAGCCTCCCATTGAAACGGTAAAAAACGGCTTTCACCCAACGGCAAACGGTTATCCGTTGAATGGCACAAATGGCACTGCTCAGGCAGCGACTCAAATGCCGCCAGCCTCAAACGGCCACATGTCTAACGGCAAGACTATTCCACAACAGCCCTCTACGGATCAGCCAAGCCCCGACTCGACTAAACCAGCCGCATCAGACGATTTGTTTTGGCGACGGACACTCCCTTGGATTGTCGGCTTCGTATCGCTACTGGTGTTAGCCGTCATCATCCAAAATCGAGGGGCATTTGATGCCTCTTCGTCAGATAGCACTCCACCTGCATCCAATGCGGCTCCTAAACCGGGGGCAGGTTCTAATAACGCAACCAGTTCAACCATCAATCCAACAGCCCAGGTCTTTACTGCACCGTCTTCATCCAGCTCGTCGAGCACCGCTCCAGCAAATGCTATCAGCACTCCCAATGCTGAATCCACATCCCCGAATGCCAACCTGGGAACATCTCCCATATTGGTTCCTCAGACTGCAACTGCTCCAGTTACAGGAAATCCAACTGGAACGGCGGCTCCATCGAATGCTGGCAATACATCCGCAGGAGCGATCGCCACATCAGGCCAATCGTTTCCGTCCGTCCGTGCAGCTCTTCAAGCGCAGGATTACAGCAATGCCATTCATCTACTGGAACAGATTCCACCGCAGCAGCGGACAGGAGATTACACGGCGCTCTTAAGACAGGCTGACCAGGGCATCCTCACTCAAGCGCGGGTTTCACTCTCGCGTCCCAGAGCGTTGACGCCCATGAACCAGGCATCTGACTTTAATACGGCCATTCAGCTCGCCAATCAGATCAAGCCAGACCACCCGCTCTATGCAGAAGCCCAGCAATCCATCGATCGGTGGGGCCAGATGATTTTAGACTTGGCTCGCAGTCGCGCCAGCCAGCCCAATCGCGGATCGAGCCTGATCGCGGCTCAAAACTACAAAGCTGCTATTGGAGCAGCCAGCCTGGTACCTGTTAACCACTCAAAACGGACTGTAGCGCAACAGTTTGTGTCGCAATGGAGCCAGACGATTCTGCAACTGGCCAGAAGCCGCGCCACCGAAGGGCGACTAGATGTAGCCATCCAAACCGCAGAACAAATTCCTCAAAATGCACCCGCCTATCGTGCAGCTCAACAGGCGATCGCACAATGGCGATCGCAACTCAGCTACACCTACTATTAATGCTTTGAAGCCAATGGGAGTGTCCTTCCATTGGCTTAATTTGATTTATCGTGAATTTTACGAATGCACGAGTTAGTCCCCAAGCGGTGCGCAGGATACTAATTCGCGTCATTTTCGCCGTCCAACAGGCGGCGGAAAGGGCGCTATCGAATTCACATTGGTTTAGCGTTATCAGCGTGCATTGATAAATCTTTAATCAAGCGTCCTGACCTGAGGAACTAGCTCTAGAAAGAAGCTTTGCATAGTTTTAACAGTGCGAGATTCGCAATGGCACAGGGCATACTTGCAATAAAGGCGAATTCCTACCTCCCTTGCAATGCAGGTTCAAGGCCCTACGCGTTCTGCGTAAGGTGGATCTACTGATATCTCTAAGTAAAGAACACGCTAAGAACCGACGTTCTAGGTAAATCTCAGATGTTAGATCTACGCATTGCAGGGGCATATTCAGACTAGAACTCATTGCTAACAGGATTCTGCCTCAGTCTGAGTCTGGCTACTCGTGCTTGAGTCGGTTGCATCTTCCTCATACACAGCTTCACAGCAAGTTCCTATTCTTATTCAGTTCAGCACTACTGATCCAGTAAACCTCAGTTTTGCCTATCGTCTGGGGCGAATACAAACATTTATTTACTGTAAAACGATCGGTTCTAAATCGGGTTTTATTGTTGTAACTGACTGCCCTTCAAATCTGACCAATCTTTGTTAAGAGAATATTATGGTGACTGCAAGCCAAAACCCTGTTCAGCTTAGAAACCCCAAGAAGCACAACCATTACGGGTTCCGTGACTTCTTCCACTTTGACCCCGACAAAGGCACCATTGTTGACTGGAACGGGGCGCACAACCTGTTAACCACCGAAGATTTCATCATTGGCATGGTTGAAGGTCTGGAAGAAGAAGTCGGTGATGCTGCTGCTGCCACGATGTACACCATTGGGTGCGAATGGGGACAGAAAGATGCCTTCTTCTTTGAGCGCTGGTTTGAGAAAGAGTTTGACCGCAGCGTTCGTCAAACCAATTTGCTGTTCTTGCTGGAAACCTGGTGGTGGCCTTTTACCTCCCAAGGCTGGGGACGTTGGGAAGTAGACATGGGCGATCGCAAACAGGGCTTCATGTTCATCAACATTTTTGATTCTGCGGTTGCTCGTACTCTAGGCGACGTGGGTAAGCCCGTTTGCTATATTTATGCAGGTCTGTTTGCAGGCTTTTTCACAGAACTGGTGAAGAAACAGTTGAGCTGCATTGAAATTCAGTGCTACTCGATGGGTGAAACCTACTGTAAGTTTCTGTTGGGTGGACAAGACCGAATCGACGCTGCCGCCTTCTGGCAGAATGAAGGGGCTACAGCCCGTGACATTGAAAAACGGCTGAGATCTGGGGAGCTATTGCGATGAGTACGGCAACCTTACCCCACACCAACGGCTCTAAAGCCCATGACCCGGCTGAATCCTGGCTGAAACAGACAGCTCGCGAATTTTTTAGTGCGATCAACTGGGACGACCATCCGCCCGAAGTGCAGGAACTCAAGATATCCGCATCGCAGGGTAACCCTGAAGCCCTGAGTCTGTTACTTAGCGTTAGTCAGTTCTTTAAGGCAGTGAACTGGGAAGATGCGGCGATCGCTGCACCCACCACCCCTGCCCCAGTTGAATCAAATGGAGCAGATTGGGGGCAAAAATTCACCCTTGAAGACTTTGCCGATTTGTTCTAAGCGATTTCGGTACGAATTGCCACCCTATAACCGTCAGACCATCGACCCTCTATCTCTTCATTCCCCCTCTTTTAGACTTATGGATAAAAAACTTGAGAACATTTTTGATGACGCTGAAAACCGTTACCTGAATCCCGACGAATTGGGGGTTCTCAGCCAGTATGTCGATTCGCTGCCCGACCGTTTAGACGCCTACCGCACGCTGCGCGATCGAGAAATCGACGTAATGCAAAAGGTTGTCGATCAGCTTCAGGCTGAACTGCCGCAGGAATCGATCGACACTCTGGAACGCTGCATCAAAAATGCACTACTGACCCTGCGATATTGCGCCATGGGAATGCTGCTGAATGATGAGGAGTTGGTCAGAACACGGCTGACGGGTTGGTTAGGCCAAATGGCCAAGGTTTACAACACGCAGGCAATTGATTCTGCTCTGTATCGCTTGCTGGAGCAGGAACTGAGCCAGGCTCTGAATCCTCAACATATGGCGTTCCTGAAGCCAATGTTAACGCTGGCTCAAGAGATTCTGTTTGGCCAGGAACCGTTAACAGCAGCGGCTCTCGGTTGGTAATTCGCATGACCCGCGTTGGCTTCTCCCCTCTCTCACTCAATTTATCCCCGATTCACGCGCTATGATTTCCGTCGCTGATTTACTGACAAATAACCGCATCCCCGGCAACTATTTCGCTACCGACGCGTATGTGCGGGGAGATCTGGAAATGGGGCTGCTAGAAAACCGCCAGGGCGATCGCCTGTTAGCGCTGCCAGAAACCTTCATTCAGGCTATTTATGCCGGGCTTGAAAAAGAAACTGGGCAAGCGTCTCGCCTGGTGTTGTTTAACTGTGGCCGCTGGTGGGGCAAAAGCTTCTATACCCGCTTCTCAGAACAGATTACAGATTACTACGGCACCGCGCTTTCCGAAATGCCTATGGTAGAGTTTCTTCAATCATTGCAACAGTGCTGGGTCACTCACGGGTGGGGCAAGATTGATCTGGATCAGAGCTATCAGCACCGAGGATTTCTTATCGTTAAGATCTGGAATTCCCCCTTTGCAAAACTGGCTCCCAAAAAAGATCAGCCTGTTTGCTACCTGGAGGCAGGGGTACTCAGCTCCTTCTTTAGCAAACTTACTGGCCGGGAACTGCACTGCATTCAGACCACCTGCGAATCGATGGGAGCCGACTGTAATCGCTTTGTCCTTGGCCTACCCAAACGCCTCGAACCAGCCGAAACCATGGTAACCAACCTGGATCACGAAGCCATCATGCAGCAGCTCTGTAGTTAATCGGTAGCTAATCGTTTCCAACAGCTCGCGCTGTTTCAACTCGTATATTTCAACCGTAGTATCGCTCTACCATTGCCGTGTCAAGCCCACTGGGAACTGAGCAAAAACGCTCAAAGTATCGTCTCCTTGGTTTAGTTGGGCAAGGGCAATTTGGGCGAGTGTTTTGTGCCGTACATCGTCAGACGGGTCGGTTAGTCGCGCTCAAGAACCTGGAGCATCAGCGATTTCCTACCCACAAATTCTTGCGCGAACTGCGGTTTCTGCTGAGCTTACAACATCCCAATATCGTCACCTGTCACGCACTGGAACACACTCGCACGGGTCGCTACCTGGTGATGGATTATTGCGAAGCTGGAACGCTGCGCAGTCTCATCGAAGCGGATTACCGCCTCACGATGTCGCAAAGCTTGAAGCTGGTGGCAGATATTCTAGCGGGCTTAGACCATGCACACAGTCGCGGCATCGTGCACTGCGACATCAAACCCGAAAACATTTTGCTCAGCGTGCAGCCTAAAGGGTGGGTTGCCCGGATTTCCGATTTTGGCATTGCCCGATTGAGCCAGCAGATAGCTAGTCACGAAGAGATGGGCAACACGGGGTCACCCGCTTATATGGCTCCGGAACGATTTTACGGGCAATATTCCCACACGTCTGATCTCTACTCAGTGGGCATCTTACTGTTTGAGCTACTGACGGGCTATCGTCCGTTTTCGGGTACGCCCAACGAATTAATGTCGGCTCATCTGAATCGACCGCTGAAGGTGCCGGAATCCATCCCGGAAGTATGGCAGCCGATTTTGATTACCTCACTACAGAAATTATCGGCTCGACGGTTTCGATCAGCAGCGGAAATGTTGGCGGCATTACAAGACACCGCAACGACTCACGGACTGACACTGGAATTGGCTTCTGAGCCAATTTATTTACCCACGCTCACACACAATCCCACATCTGAGGCTCCGTTCCCCCCTTTTTCAGGTCTATCGATCGCAGACCTGCCTGTGTCTTCTCCAATAAACAGCTTGGCGATCGCTCCCTCACACACCCCTCAACCTCCCGCAGACAATTCGGCGCTGTTTTACGCAAGCGATCGCCATGTCATCTGGCAGCCCAACATCCTAAATTCCGCACCTGAATCTCATACGATAGCGGTTGAATTACCTAATCCGATCCAGGCATTAGCGGTTCGCCCGCAGGGATGTTTTGCGATCGCCCCCACTTCCGTCCATCTGATTACCGCTACCCATCAATCGCCATTTCAGCTTGAAGCTCACCGCGTGACTGAATATGAGCAGGATAGCTTAGTGGCGATCGAGCCGAGCGGACGCTGGTTAGCTACCATTACTCCAGACAATGCCGAGAAAAGTACTCTCGCGTTTACAGCATTACAGTCCGCTAAACAGACGGTCGGCCTAGCTCCACAGCCAATTCACCTGTCATGGGCCGTGCAGTCGCGGCAAATTTATGACCTGATTGCATTAGATTCTCGCCATGTCGCAGTTCTCTCAAAAGTGACGGGGGAGAAGGTTTTGCGCAAGCCCAATCGAGATAGCTATACAGGCCATACTGTTTTTGATATCTTTGCCCGTCGCGGGCCTCGCTTAGGGTCTTTAATGGCTCACGTGGCGATCGGACAAATTCACCCGACCAGCACTCCATATCGCCTGGTGGCCACCGATGACTATAATCCTCAATCGCTGCTGCTGATTGATCTCAAGCCATTTAGAATCACCAGGTTAGGTTTAGAGATTCAGCCAACCTTGATCACGGCCACGGACTGGGGATATGTCTTAGCAAATCAGAGCGGCCAGATTGTGCTGTTGGATAATTACGGTCAGCCCTTAGGCCAACTGAGCGGCCCTTCAGACCCTACGGCGATCGCCATTCTCCCACCTCATAGACTGCTGATCGCTAGCTGGGATAGCCACCAGGGGGATTTACATTATTTGAACTTAAAAGACGCTGGACTCGACCTCATGTTTTAACGTGAATGCGATAGCCCAATTTTGCGTGCGCGTTGCGCACGCAAAATTGGGCTTTTGGGAGAGTGGCGCGTCGCGCCATTCTCCCAAAAGCCCGTTTGTCCATATAAAACATTAAAAACCAAGGAGGTATTGGGGCTTCGCCCCAGCCAAGGGTTCCACCCCTGCACCCCGTACTAACGCCAGCAACAACGGCTATACATCTAACTCAGTTTCAAAGCATTAACAGGCACTTGATCCCAGGAGTCTACCGTGCGGATGCGAGCCGTCCAGCCCTCCTCCTTCTGAGCATCAGTCAAATTCGATTCAAACGATTGGTGGCATTCTTGCGCTTGTTCTTCGTTATAACAGGCAATGCACGAATAGATAATGCCCGACGGATCAATTTGCTCGTTTACCCAAATCGTTTTCATGCTTGTATCCGAATCTAACCCAGCTGATGTGTTTAACCCAAATATACCCTCCACATCGGCGCTGGCGACGTGAAGAAAAACGAAAGTTTAAGGGTGATGTGAATTTGATGCTAAACGGGCGATCGCTTCTCCAGTTACTCGGCAAATCCGCCAGTCATGCATCAACGTAGCTCCCATCCGCTGATAGAACCCGATCGCAGGTTCATTCCAATCCAAAACCGACCATTCCAAACGTCCACAGTCGCGTTCCAAAGCCAATTGCGCCAGATAGGACAACAGCGCCTTGCCAATGCCCTGTCCTCTATACTCCGGCAAGACAAACAAATCTTCTAAATACAGACCCGGTTTGGTAAGAAAGGTCGAATAGTTCGAGAAAAATAGAGCAAATCCAACAGGCTGTTGCTCATACTCGGCCAGGATAGCTTCACAAGCGGGGCGATCGCCCAATAAGTGCTCTGCTAGCAGCTCAGCGCTACCAGACACAGCATGAGTCAGCCGTTCATATTCCGCCAAGGCTTGAATTAACTGGAATAGAACAGGCGCATCGGTTGAATCGGCAGAACGAAGAACCAGCTTCTGGGTTAGTTGAGTAACAGGCTCAGGCATGACAGACAAGTTGACACTGTTCCTGACAGTATCATGAGTCGAGAAATGACCAATAGACCTGGCTGGGCGAAATTTATCGCAGCATTTATCTCAGCCAACTCTTCAACCGGGCGGCGACCTGGGGACGGCGAAGCTTTCGCATGGCTTTAGTTTGAATTTGTCGCACCCGTTCCCGAGATAGGTTAAACAAACCACCCACTTCTTCCAGAGTCCGGGGTTCTCCAGTTGTTAAGCCATAGCGCAACGAGATAATGTCCTTCTCGCGCTCCGTCAGCACATCTCCCAGAATTGAGTGAATCTCTTGCCGCATCATGTTTTCACTCATCTGAGCTTCTGGCGAAAGGGTGCTGCTGTCTTCCAGCAGTTCCATCAGCTCAGTATCTTCGCCTTTACCGACTCGATGGTTCAGCGACAGGGAGCGACGCCGAACCTGCTGTAAATTCCGGAGTTGATCTGGAGTCAATTCCAGCGCTTCAGCCAGTTCTGCTTCATTCGGATTACGATTGAGCTCTTTCCGCAATTCCCGATGCGCTTTCTTTAACTTGTTAAGTTTTTCAACAATGTGAATGGGTAGGCGAATCGTGCGCGCGTCGTTTGCGATGGTGCGCGTAATGCCTTGCCGAATCCACCAATACGCATAGGTCGAGAACTTGTACCCTTTGTCTGGGTCAAATTTTTCAGTAGCTCGATTTAATCCTAGTGCGCCTTCTTGAATTAAATCCAGGAAAGGTACTCCCCGATTGAGATAGCGTTTGGCGATCGACACTACTAAGCGCAAATTAGAGCGAATCATCTTGCGCTTCGCCATCCGGCTGCGATACAGACGATGTTCTAGCTGCTGTTCCGTAAACCCTAACTCAGCCGCCATTTCAGCCTTGGATGGGTTATGACCTAGCTTTTCTCGCAGGCGATCGCGCAGGTGTTCAATTTCCACCAAATACTGCACCCGACGGGCCAGTTCAATTTCTTCATTCGGCTTCAGCAAGGGATAGCGGGCCATCTCTTTAAAGAACGCTCCTACCGCGTCATCCGAGATCGTTTTGCGATAGCCCGGAGATGGAGCCGCCGTTAAATCATCTTCCGACTCCACGGACATTAGATCCTCTAACGCCACGTCGATCGCCTCATCCGGCTCGACATCCTCTACTACATCGACGGCAACCAGATCAACATCCTCTAAACGACCGTCAATGTCAGCCGATCGATCGCCATCCAAGTCAACCGATTCGATCGCCTCCAGAAAATCATCGACAAAATTACTTTCAAACTGCAAAGCATCATCTGGAGTAGCCGCAGAGCTGCTCATCCCGAGTTTAGAGTTGTGATTAAATATCGCAGTCATATGAAGAAAGTTTCCTACGCGTAATCTGTTTTCTGATGCTGGTCGATACAGCCAAGGAGATGAAAAGCGCTAGCCGAATAATGAAGTTTTTAGATGAGATTGATGGAACATTTGTTTGGCAACAATTTTGATACAGCCTGTAAATCGCTTTTTGGCAAATAGGACAACTGAGATCTCACCCCAAGAAACACTGAATAGTTAGCGTTTGTGGACAGTAGTCGATTGAGCAAGAAATATATACATGCTGCTAAAACTACATGAAATTGAGGTTTCAGTTGTTGCCCTAACTACAAAACCAATCTAACAGGACTTCAGGGAAAAGGATGGGCCAGAGAAAAATTAATTGGTGATGTTATATTGCAATCAAACTGACAGTGACTTGATTGAAAGTATAAGAGCTTGCTTGATAAAACTCTAATCAAACCGAGCTAATATGAAAAGCCATCTAAATGCAAACTAATGTTACAGCGATCGCCCTACATTTCAGGTTACTTAGAGCTTCCTGTAGCAACGGTTTAAGTAGAACTTACCGTGCGCCCCTAGCTTTAGTAGTTTTTCACAGGCGCTTCAATTCCCAATCTATCAATGGAGGGAAAACAATAGAATTCGGAGTAGCAAATTATCTAGCCATCGTCTGATGGCTACCATTACAGCGAGGTTGCTACTTGCTTTTGGTTAAGGATAGAAAATTCAGGCTATTTTTTCAACTCAGATATTCTATTTTTTACTTTCTTGAGATTAAACCTGAGTTTAACGTTCCTAAATGTTTGCATTAGCAAGTGATGAATGTTACCGTGTTACGTTGCGTTATCAAATTAGGTAGCCCCGATGGCATAGATCTGAGATAACGCTGTCGGGTTTATATCTGTTTATAGATCCTATAGAGCGATGGATTTAATTCAAAAAATAAATCATCAATTCTATAGGCGAGTGCTTTGATTAAAGCTTAAATCTTGAATAAAACCTGAAATGGATCAAGGGATAGGGAACATATAGCACCCCTCAATCCATTTTCAGATTCAACTCACTGGATCTATTGAATGGAATGAGGCATTCCAAATTGGTATTACAGAGTGCGATCAGTCACTCATTCGAACTATTGATAATGTCGTCTTTAGCGTGCGTTCCTCAATAGTTTTTCAATAACAGCCCGACATCCAAGTCCTACGCTCTCTTCTCAGAATTAAGCGGTACATGAACGAGTAATTCTCTGACGGGATGTTTTCAGGCAGTAGGTTAAAGCCTTCAAACGCACAATTAATAATTCTTTATACGGGCTAAATAGTAGAGTTCATCGAATTGACCCGGCCTGGGTCTGAATGTTCCCCAATTCTTAAATGAAGGGAAGACTTGATGAAACTGATATGCGTTTTGATTAAAGTAGATCCAGATCCGAAAGGACGATCTTTTCCGGGTTTGATCACGTCTCACCCGATAGAAGGAGGTTGGTGTTCCGCAAAAACCGCAAAGCAAGATGAATCCCTCAAGTAATGGCTAAAGAGCACGAGATACCTCAACCCGGTGGCTTTTGCTCAATCTCTTACTGATTACTGATAACGATATAAAGACAAAATGCCAACCAGCAAGGCTTCTTATTCATCATTTCGTCTTATGCGTATGGCCACGATCGATATGAAATTGCAAAGAGACTCACTCTAATGGATGTAGTATTACAGGTTGGGAATAAAGCGATCGCAGCAACAGAGATTGTACCGTTGCTGGCGGGCTATCAAATGCTGCCTCAACTTCTGCAAGAACTATTGATAGACCAGGCGATCGCCACCATCGAATGCACGCCTGAAGAACAGGAAGCGGCCTGCCAACAGTTTTATGCTCAGAACGAGCTAACCTCTGAAGAGACGTTACGAGCTTGGCTAGCCCGTCACGGCATGACGCCTGACCAGCTTGTCGCACGAGCCACACGAGGTGTGAAGGTCGAGAAATTTAAGCAGGCGACCTGGGGGCCAAAATTGGAGTCTTACTTTCTTAACCGCAAAGGACAGTTAGATAAAGTCATTTACTCCCTCATCCGCACCCAAGATTTAGGCATTGCTCAAGAAATTTATTTCCGGGTGCTAGAAGGGGAACAATCATTTGCAGAACTAGCTCGCACCTATTCTCAGGGTCCTGAAGCTCAGACCGATGGCCTCATTGGTCCAGTAGAGTTGAGCGTACCTCACCCCATCCTGGCGCAAATGCTGTCTACCAGCCAGCCAGGTCAACTGTTGCCCCCCACACGAGTCGGAGATTGGCTCGTCATTGTGCGAATGGAACGCTTTATTCCAGCACAGCTTGACGACGCCATGCGCCGTCGCTTGTTAAATGAGTTATTTAACAACTGGATGCAAGACCAGCTCAGTCAAGTCCAACCTACCCTACCTAGTGCCTCCTCTGCCCCAACGACTCCATGACATACACTAAAGCCACCATCCAAGATTTTCTGGCCAGCGTTGCCCCCTTTGATCAGCTCTCACCCGATGCACTGGCGACGCTGACCGAGCAGTGCCAACTCCTCCGCTATCGCATGGGGCAGGCCATCTTAGTCCGCGATAAAATGCCTGCCCAACTCAATATCCTCTATGAAGGACAGGCTCGACTGCTGGGCTATGATCCCCGTACCCAACGCCCCGTCACACTGGAACTGATGCAACCCGGCGCTATCTTGGGCTGGGTGGGTCTGGTGCGCGGAGTGCCTTGTGAAACGGCGATCGCCTCGGTTGAAACCATCGCTCTGGTCATTCCAGCGGCTGCATTTCTGGCCCTGCTAGACCGGGACCCTCAATTCGCAGCTGTGTTTCAAAATCAATGTGCCCCCATCGAAGCCTTTGACTTACTCGGTGCTGAGATTCACCGTCGGGCGATCGGGGACGTTGACCTGAAAGATCTGGTGCTCCAAGCTCAGAAAGAAGCGGTTGTTTGCAGTCTGCCGCCGGGAACAACTCCCATTCATCAACTGGAGCGCGATCGCGTCTGGCTGGTCAGCGGCGGTGGCACAATCGAGCAGTTTCCGGTAGCCAGTCGGCTGAGTTTACAAAACTCATCTGGCGTGATCGAGGTCGTCGGTACGGAGGCGGCCCGCCTGATTGGCATCCCAAAGGCATTGATGCGCTCAACATCATCAGCATCAGTAGCCGCATCAGTGGGCCAAGCGGAAGTAACCGTCGTGGACAGTGCTCCCGATCTGGATATTCGCGATGCGGACGATCGCCCACCAGAGCTTGATCCCGGCTTGCGCCCTAGAGCAGGTAAGCAACCATCTTCCTCTCAAAAGTTTCCGTTCATTCGAGGTCGTGGGCCAGTCGATTCAGCTGTGGCTTGCTTTCAGATGCTCTGCCAACACTTGAGCATTCCATTCCGACGAGACGTGATTCAACGGGTGTTGTCCAGCCAGTCTGAGCGAACGGGCAGTCTGTCGCTTGAGCTATGCGGAGCTGTTTCTGAACTTATGGGCCTGAATGCCCAGTTGGTCATGGTACCTGCCAGTGCCATTGGACGGCTCGAAGCACCGGCCATGGTGAAGTGGCAAGATACCACCGTCTTGCTGTATGAAATTAGCGAGCGCGAACTGGTCATTGCCGTCCCCGATTTGGGGATTGTTCGACGCAAGCCTGCTGATTTTGTCGAGACGTGGGGTGAGCAGGGTGAAGTGCTGCTGCTGCGGCCAACCCGCCAAACGCCTCAACAGCGGTTTAACTTGAAATGGTTTTTGCCGTCCATCAAAAAGCATCGACGGGTGCTGATTGAGGTATTCGTCGCTTCCTTCTTCGTTCAACTGTTTGCACTGGCCAATCCCTTGATGGTTCAGGTAATCATCGACAAGGTGATCGTGCAAAACAGTGTGGATACGCTCCAGGTTTTAGGGGTCTTTCTGGTGGTGTTAGCCGTCTTTGAGGCTATTCTGACCAGTTTGCGAACGTACTTATTTGTCGATACAACCAACCGGATCGACATGTCGCTGGGTTCAGAAATCATTGACCACCTGCTGCGTCTGCCGTTGCGCTATTTTGAACGGCGGCCCGTTGGGGAACTAGCCACCCGGATTAACGAACTAGAAAACATTCGCCAGTTCCTCACCGGAACGGCCCTCACCGTGGTGCTAGATGCGGTCTTTTCCGTCATTTACATCGTGGTCATGTTCATCTATAGCTGGCTATTGACCCTCGTCTCGCTGGTTACGATTCCCCTCTTTATTCTGCTGGCAGCCGTGGCGTCTCCTCTGATTCGCGACCAGTTGCGGGTGAAGGCCGAACGAAATGCAGAAACCCAATCCTATCTGGTGGAAGTGGTCGGCGGGATTCAAACGGTCAAAGCTCAGAATATGGAGCTGCGGGCACGCTGGCAGTGGCAACAGCGCTATGCGCGCTACGTGAGCGCTGGCTTTAAAACCGTCCTCACCTCAACCACGGCTGGCTCTACCAGTAACTTCCTGAACCAGTTGTCGGGGTTGCTGGTGCTATGGGTTGGCGCTTACCTGGTGCTCAAGAATCAGATGAGCTTAGGGCAGTTAATCGCGTTTCGCATCATTGCAGGGTATGTCACCAGTCCGCTGCTCCGTCTGGCGCAACTCTGGCAAAACTTCCAGGAAGTCGGGCTGTCGATTGAGCGATTGAGCGATATTGTGGATGCGGCTCCCGAAGCCGATGAGACCGATCGCTACAATATTCCAATGCCTCCGATCGAGGGAGAAGTGACGTACGACGAAGTCTCCTTCCGATTTGGTACCTCTGGCCCACTTCAGTTAAACAACGTTAGCTTAGAGTTTCCAGCAGGGAAGTTTGTCGCGGTTGTGGGGCAGAGCGGTTCCGGTAAGAGTACTTTGATGAAGCTGCTGCCTCGCCTTTACGATTTGGAATCGGGCCGCATTCTGATTGATGGATACGATATTAGCAAGGTAGAACTTTACTCCCTGCGACAGCAAATCGGAATTGTGCCTCAAGACACCCTGCTGTTTGAAGGTAGTGTTCAGGAAAACATTGCCCTGAACTGCCCAGACGCATCTTCTGACCAAATCATTGAAGCCGCTAAAGCCGCCGCCGCCCATGACTTTATTATGGGATTGCCCAACGGCTACAACACGAGAGTAGGCGAACGCGGTTCCTCTCTCTCTGGGGGACAGCGACAGCGGATTGCGATCGCCCGTACCGTTCTCCAAAACCCCCGCTTGTTAATTCTGGATGAAGCCACCAGCGCATTAGACTATGATTCTGAGCGCAGGGTATGTTTGAACTTGGCAGAGGCGTTTAAAGGTCGTACAGTCTTCTTCATTACCCACCGCCTGACAACGATTCGAAATGCTGACCAGATTGTCTTGATGGATAAAGGCTCGGTTGTAGAACAGGGAACCCATGATGAATTGATGGCGCTTAAGGGGCGGTATTACTGTCTCTACCAGCAACAAGAAGCTGAGATGTAATTCCGCGATCTCAATGACTCTATTTCCCACTTACTCCCCAACACTCCCACCGCAACGTTATGAAAAACCTGCCTGCAATCAACGGACGCAATGGACGCAATGGTCACAATGGCACTAAAGCCGAGCCATTAGACCCGCTTAATCCAGCCGAATTGGGTGACGACCAGGACGAAGGGCCTTCAATGGCATCCACCAAGATGATTCGCACCGAGGCATTTGATCAACCAGTTATTTTGCAGCAAACCTCCCTCTGGTCTCGTTCGATTGTCTGGGGGATCGTAGGTGTTGTAACCTTCGTTGTGCTTTGGGCTTGCTTCGCCCGGATTGAAGAAGCTGTTCCAGCAACAGGAAAGTTAGAACCCAAAGATCGCGTGCAAGAAGTTCAAGCACCGACTGGCGGCGTTGTTAAAGAAATCCTGGTGCAAGATGGCCAGCATGTGAAAAAAGGCGATGTGCTGATTCGCTTTGATACTGAAGCTGCTGCCGCCCAAAAAGAATCACTAGAACAAATTCTGGCTTCCTTACGCCAGGAAAACGCCTTTTATCGCACTCAAATGAGCGGCTTAAGTGCCGCAGACTTACGCAGTGCGGGGGTTCGGCTACCACCCGAAATGCTCGCCCTCACAGCAAACCGAGCAACTCTTCTAGAGGAAAATCGGCTGTATCGGGCGCAGTTGGTCGGGTCTAGCGACGGGATGAATCTCAGTCCTGAGCAGCGAATCCGCTTCCAGACAGGTGTCCTGGAAGCTCAATCGGCGGTCGCGGCAGCCCGTCTAGAAGTTTCACAGCTCCAAGAACAACTCGTTCAAGCTACGACCCAACTGGCCTCGGCGCGTGAGACGTTACAGATTGACCAAAACATATATGGTCGAGTGGAGCCATTGGCCAGAGATGGTGGAATTGCCATCGTGCAAGTGCTGAGGCAGCAACAGGAAGTCATGAAAGGTCAGGCAGAGGTCGATCGGCTGGCCCAGGAGCAGCAGCGCCTCCAGTTTGCGGTAGCTCAGGCTCGGCAAAAATATCAAAACACGGTTGCTCTGTCCCGAAACGATGTTTTGAATAAAATTGCGGACAACGACAAACAAATTTCCAATATTGATAGCCAACTGAATAAGGCGATCGTCGATAACGAGAAGCGGATCTCTGAAACTCAGAGCCAGCTCAGTCAGGCAAATGTCACCCTGAAATATCAGGAGTTAAAGTCCCCAGTTGACGGCACGGTATTCGATCTGCAAGCCAAAGGAACGGGATTTGTAGCCAACACCAGCGAACCAATCCTCAAGATCGTTCCGAGTGAAGCGATGATCGCTGAGGTTTACATCACAAACCAAGATATCGGATTTATTCGCGAAGGGATGCCTGTCGATGTTCGGATCGACTCCTTCCCCTTCAGCGAATTTGGTGACATCAAAGGGACAGTCACTCGCCTGGGTTCTGATGCCTTACCCCCCGATCAAATTCACCAGTTCTACCGATTTCCGGCTCAAATTACGTTGGAGCAGCAATTCCTGAAGGTAGGCGGACGAGAAGTGCCGTTACAGTCTGGGATGTCGGTGACCGCCAACATCATCACCCGCAACCGTACCGTTATGAGCATCTTCACCGACCTGTTTAGCCGTCGGATTGAAAGCCTCAAAACGGTTCGTTAGAGCGCTTTGCAGCATCTCAACTAAATATATAGCGTTGGTGTGCGTGCCATATGGCGCGCACACTGCTGTTTGCAGGTATTCTTGTACTATGGCTGACTCAATTCAATGGCAGGTAGTCCCTCAAACTAACGTTCCAGAATGGTTGGTACAGGCCATTCAAGAATGTGTTCCTGGCCTGTCTGGTCGGTTTGCAGCGCAGGTGCTCTGGCAACGGGGGGTGAGCGATCGCCACCAATTAATCGGGTTCCTCAACCCCGATCGCTATCAACCAGCCAGCCCACTAGCCTTTGGAGCGGAAATCGAATGGGCGATAGACCGACTGAAGCGCGCTTACCAGCAAAAAGAAACCGTTGCCATCTGGGGCGACTTTGATGCAGATGGCATTACGTCAACTGCTGTCTTGTGGGAAGGGCTAGGGCAATTTTTTCAGCCAGACCAGCAGTTATTCTATTTCATTCCAAATCGGCTGACCGAATCTCATGGATTATCGATCGCGGGACTGGACACACTGGCAGAACGGGGATGCCAACTGATCGTGACCTGCGATACAGGTAGTACCAATCCTGACGAGATAGCTTACGCTCGCCAGTTGGGCATCGATCTGATCGTGACCGATCATCACACCCTGCCGTTAGAACGACCGGATGTAGTAGCGATCGTCAATCCTCGCTACCTGCCCTCTGACCATCCCCTCGCCCACCTGTCTGGCGTTGCCGTGGCGTACAAGTTAGTAGAGGCTCTATACAACGCACTGCCAGACGTGCCCAAGCAACCCTTAGACACGCTGCTAGATCTCGTCGGCATCGGGTTGATCGCCGATCTGGTTGAGCTGAAAGGCGATTGCCGCTATCTGGCGCAGCGAGGAATTGAGCAACTTCAGAAAAATCAAGACATCCGCACGGCTCCACGTCCCGGCATTGCAAAACTGCTGGAGCTATGTAAACGCAGCGGCGATCGCCCCACTGATATTGCCTTTGGCATTGGCCCCCGCATCAACGCAATTAGCCGCATTCAGGGCGATGCCCGCTTTGGAGTAGAGCTACTCACCAGTCGCAATCCAGAGCGTTGCCGTTTGCTAGCCGAAGAAACCGAGCTAGCCAATACTCGCCGCAAAGCGCTGCAAAAAGACGTGATGCAGCAGGTTCGGAGCCGACTGGCCGAAATGGATTTATCTACGACCAGCGTAATTGTGCTAGCCGATTCGCAATGGAGCCTCGGCGTCCTGGGGTTAGTCGCGGGTCAAATCGCTCAAGAGTATGGCCGTCCCACCATTCTGCTCAGTACAGAAGGCAGTGACGTTCAGGGGCATAGCAGTTTGGCCAGGGGGTCTGCCCGTTCCGTCGGTCAGATTGACTTGTACCAACTGATGAAACAGCAAGAGCATTTGCTGCACAAATTTGGCGGTCATCCGCTGGCGGCAGGACTGAGTCTCCCCGCTGAAACCATTCCCCTGTTTACAGAAGCGATTAATCGGCAGTTGCGAGAACAGCAATTTGCGCTGGGTTCGCCTCCCGATCGCGTTATCCAGGCCGATTTAGTGGTAACGGTGGCGGATCTGGGCAAAGACTTATTCCGCGAATTGAAACTGCTGGAACCGTGCGGGATGGGCAACCCTACCCCACGCCTGCTGATCCAAAACTGCTGGTTTGAAAACGTGCGAAACCAGAATATTCGAGATTGGAAAGGCCGCAAAGTTCGGTATATCAAAACGGAATTTGAGATTCGCGATGACTCAACTCAAGAGCGGTTTCCGGGCTTGTGGTGGGAGCACTACCGGGATGACATTCCAAATCGCCGCTGCGATGTGATCGCCGAACTCGATTTCAACACCTATCACAAACGCTATGAAATTCGGCTGATTGCCTTACAACCCAGCGCCCAAGATGATCCAATTCCCACAACGGCTCCTGCCGCAAATTGGGTGCTGGATTGGCGATCGCCCGACTCACTTTCTCCCCTCAACGTCGAAGACTCTGTTTTACAAGTGCTGGATTGTCCCAGCAGTTGGGATGAGCTACAGGTTTGGTTTCGTCGCGCAATTCAGGAAGACCGGAAACTGGCGATCGCCTATCCTCCTCCCTCGCTGGACGCTCCGGTAGAAACCTGGCGACGGTTGGTCGGGATTGCTAAGTATCTCAGCCGCACCGGACAACCCGCCACCCGCCTCCAACTGCTGCAAAAATTGGACATTGGCGATCGCACGCTCCAACTTGGCTTCGAAAGTCTAAAAGCGCTTGGGTTTGATATCCGCTCGTCGGATCAGGGGTTCTACATCACTTGGGATAAAACATCTTTCCCACCTCTATCCGAGGAAGGTGCGATCGCACCCATCAATCACTTCTTGGCCGCCATCCGAGAAGAACAGTTCCGCCGCCAATATTTCTATGAAATTCCAATTGCGACTGTGCAGGCGATCGCCCAACAAACGCAGATCAGAAGCTAACAAGACGTAGATTTGATAGCACCATTTCAGCCGCATGACGTGCGGCTGAAATGGCACAAAAATATGAACTCATGATCTATGAAAGCGAGAGGGAATGCAGCATCGCTACACTCCCCCTCTAAATGTTCAAGTTCTAAGGATCGCGCATTTAATAAAACCCGAGACTTAATTGTGGAATATGCAGCAGAGCTGCACGTTCCACAATTAAAAGCTTGATTTTAATTTATCCATGATTCTAAGCGGTGTACCGATAGGCCACCACCATATCTTCTAAGGTAGCCTGAATCACACTAGAAGCCGCCCGCAAATCATCCCGATTCCGGAATTCATCCAAGCGATACCGAGTATCACCATCCTTGACTACAAGAACAGTTGGTAGAGAAGTCAACCGATAGGTATTCGCGAGTTTAAAGTTTTCGTCCGCGTTGATGTTAACAAGCTTGATTTGATCTCCCCAATCTTTTTGAATGTCTATCAAGAGAGGCTGAACAATCCGGCAGAGGCTACACCAGGGTGCCCAAAAATTAATTAAGACGGGAATGGATGATCCTAAAACTTCTTTCGTAAAGGTTTTCTCATCAACATTCAATATCATGATTCCTCTAAAAATTCTATTCAACTTCTCTTTGGGATCAATTCTATAGGGATCAGGGCAAACTTGGCTGAATCGATCTGATCAAAATAGTCAGGAAACGTTAGGAATAATCGTTCGATGTGAATTTAATAAACAGGTTTGTCAACATAACGCACAAGACTCTACATCCTTGCAAAGCTCGATTTTATACGTACGTCACGCATACAAAATCGGGCTGCCACAGACAACGATCTTCAGCTCTTTATAATGTGAATTCAATAGCACCATTTCAGTCGCGCGACGCGCGGCTGAAATGGCACAAAACCATTCCCTACCCGACGTGCGAAACCTGCTTCTATGCGTTCGTCGAATCCACTTCTTCACAGCAGCAATTTTTTTTGAAACTGATTGCGATTTTGCACACCCAATGGGCGCGCAAAATCGCAATTGATGCCACCGCGACCTCGTCTACGGCGAGATCGCGCCGATGTGCATACTCAGCATTGCTGTCTTTATAGAGCTAACCGACTGGTTGCCTGAATTAACAGAGGATGAACCCACCACAAAAGAAAAACAAACAGCGTGACTCCGGCATAGGACGGACGGAGGAATTCCTTTAACTCCAGCGTTTGACGGCCTTGCAGAATCGCCAGAAATGGAACGATTGACGTCCGGGCTTTAACGGCTTCAAACGCCTCACCATACCGCGCTTGTAAACGGCGATCGCCATGCCACACGCCAAATAAATGATGCAAGATCAATCCTGCTGAGGTGACGAGCATAAACGTATTGCCGAGCCACATGGTATGGGCAACACACCAGATCACTTGACCCACCATTTGAGGGTGCCGGGTCACCCGGATAATGCCCGTTTCATATAGATGCACCTGAGGCTTTTGAACTGCCGCAATCTCTAGCAAATTAAACGTGGCTGGATATAAAAATACAAATGAGATGGCAGACAGAATCCACACCGTTGGTTCAACACCCGGTTGACCTTGTAAATTCCAAAGTGGCAACCCGTCGTATCGATGATTAATGAAGTACGTGATGAGAATCACCGCTAACGGTAAACTCACTAGCGCAAAGAAAATTCGATAAAGCCGTGGCCCTACCCATTTTTCGCCAATAGGCCGCAGCGCTGCTAACCCACTGTGGGCGATCGCAAAACCAATCAGCAGCCCAAACATAATGAAATGGCTGGTGGTCAACCCATCAAAAGACATAACGCAATCAGCAAAAGATACAGGTTATATGGCAACCGTCGAGACGGTTAGAACAGGGTGTGTGTGGGCTTGCGCCTAACCAGGAGTTCTACCCCTGCACCTCATCCTAACTAACCCTTCGATTGCTACAGATATAGACTTTATCGGAAATTGGTTTGTAGCGTGGCTCCGCCACGCTACAAACCAATTCATACAGATCATTCAATACTCGCACCGCGAAACGTTTTGGCTCGGGAACGACTAGCTACAGGCGCTTGCTCAACCTTTCTAACCTGAACCCGATGACTTTGAAAGTAATCTTGCCAGAGTTCTGGAGCATTCAGCGTTTCGCCGCCATGTTTCGTCAGGCGTGACCGCACCTTACAGAGAACCGGAGTGTTGACACAGGCTCCAGCAATAATCACCTGTCCCTTCGTTAAAGCAGGCAATTCTTTCAGCAGATCTCGACCCGCCGCTTCCACTCCATATTTGAGGCTCTCCTGATCGACCGGATTGACAATTCGCATAATGAACTGGCTCATGCACTGAGAAAGCACATCCGAATCCAGCTTTCCGGGCCGTTGAGTAATCAATCCCACACCCAGACCAAATTTGCGGCCTTCACTCAAAATCGTTCGTAAAATCATTTTGCATCGCGACGGTTCATGGGCTGGGGCAAAGCGATGGGCCTCTTCAATCAAAATAAACACCGGATACGGCAGGTAATTTTCATCATCAGGGCCAATATTTTCTTTAATCGTATTCATGCGCGCCTGATTCGACTGCCGCAACACCGCCGCACAGATCACCTGCTGCTCTTCCTGGCTAATTTCATTCATTTGCAGCACTGTCACCTGCCCCGGCTCAAACAGCATTTTAGGCGAGAGGTGATTCATCGAATGAAAGTAGGGCGATCGCGCCAGTCGTTCCAGCTTCCATTCAATCGCGGGAGCCGAAGATCCAACGCGTTCATTGCCATCTTCATCTTGCGTGCGATCGGCCTCATTCACCGCTGCAATCAAATCCTGCACGCCCCATCGATAATCGCCCTGGCGATGCCGCTTCAGAATAGTAAAGGCTTTGTTGAGAATAGCCTGCTGGCGATCGCTCATCTCCGGCAACAGCGTCAGAATATCGTAATAATCCAGGGACGAGATCCGGATATGAACATCCTCTGGCGTTAAGACATTCACCTTGGGCGAATAACCATCTTCACTGGTAAAAGCTGCATGACCGCGCATATCTGACAGGGTGCCGTATTCCCCATGCGGGTCAAAAATCAGAACCGCCGCGCGATTATGCGGAGCCAGCAGTTCTTCTACTAAAACACCCGCCGTGTAGGATTTCCCCGATCCAGTTCCAGCCAAAATCGCCATGTGGGTACTGACCAATTCTTTCACATCCACCACGACGGGCACAGAACCCGTTTCCCGCAGCAGCAGTGAGCCGATGTGAGCCGCACCAATGTCTCCAGGCTGCCGACGATTTAGGATATACCGCAACCCTTCATCATTGGCGAGATAGACTTTCGCACCCGGATCAGGCGTCTGCCGGGGATTCATAAACCCCAATGCTGGGTGAAAATACCCAACTACATCAACAGTGACTTCATAGATTTCAGGGTTGGGATGCGCAAAACCGACCAGAGCCGCGATCGCTTCCGGGCTGATCTCGGTATCGGCAAAAATTCGGTCGGGCAGATGATCAATCAAACAACGGGCAGAAATCTTGCCTAAAATCTGGAGCTTGGCACTGTCTTCCACGTCCGCCTTGACTTCGTAATAGACAAACTCACCGATCTTCACGTAGCGATTGTCAGCGGTAATAAAGACGTATTGATTTCCATTCTCACCAGGCCCTTTCACCGTACCGATTGTATTATTCGAAGACAGTGTCACTCGTGTTGAAGTCATAGCCAGCAATAAATTACGTCAGGAAAGTAAAATAGATTAAGAGAGCCAAGGCTCATGCACAACAACTTAGTATTAATACTGTCTGAATCCCCTGATCTCACCCGAAGCAGTTCTGCCAATCGTAGGGAAATCACGGATACTATCCAGATACAGACCAGCTAATCTAAATCAGGTTGAGATGGGCATATCAGACAATCATAGAGACTCGTGCAATGCAATTGGGATTGCTGGACCAGATGGGTTGATCGCTAGCTGCCGCTAAGGGTCAATAAGGTCAATACAAAAGGTCACATGTAGTCGATGCCCGACCGCTAAACCTGCCATGTTCTAAGAGTGATTGATCATGACTTTTCAGGAAAGCATCGGACTGATAGATCCTGACACTTCAACGAGGTGGACTACATCTGCAATGGCACAACCGTCTCCCACAACCACTCTCCATCATTCTCTAGAACGCAACACGCCTCATTCAGGCATCGCCCTAGCGCCTCTATTGACTGAGCAATCGCTGATGCAAGCGCTTCAAACCAGCGATACTCCTCAACACGGCCTACTCCAGATCGCCCAGCTTCTAGGAGACGCATTTCGAGCAGATATTTGCATGATTGGTCTGCGCGACCAGTTTCAAACCCTGACTCAGAGCATTCACTGGTCTACTCGAAGTCCCGCTACATTTGCCCACGATCTTACGGATGTACTGGATATCTTAGGACATTTAGTCTACAAAGAGCAGTTGCTTTCTACTGATCCAGTTGCCCTTTCGAATATTCAGGCCATCGGCAAAACCTTAGAGCCAGAATGCATTGCCAGTCTGTTGCAAGGGTCAACTGCTCTACCACCGATCAAGTCAATCCTTGTCGTTCAGACAGTTTTTCAAGGCAGCATCAATGGAATTATTCTATTAGCGCGATCGCAGCCTTATGAGTGGACAGAGTCAGAGATTCAACAGTTAAAAACAGTATCGCTTCCAGTCTCGATCGCCATCTCCCAGATGCAGCTACAACACCAAGTTCAGCAACAGACCCGCTACCAATCCTTGATCAGCCAGCTCACAACCGCTGTTCGAGGAAGCTGTGAGCTAGAGCAAATTTTCCAATCGGCGATCGCAGGGTTAGTTTCGACACTGCACCTCACGAGAGGATTCATCCTGCTCTTCAAATACAGCGACCCGCTCTTCAAAATGCGCTCTGTCGATGCAGTTCCCAAGGCAAAAGCGACGGTGGAATGTCAGTATCCACTGACCTGCGACCTTACTTCCCACGACGTTAAGAATGAAGCGCTGTATGAGGCGGATTTGTGCGCTGGCACCTGGGCCAAGCAATCTTTCTGGCTCTCAGAATGCGAATTCTGCCAACAGCTCTTTTTGGAAGATGCGACAGCCGTTGTCATTCCCAATCACGCCAGTCTCATCACGTCTAGTGCAGACACCACTCAACGGGTACCCCACCTGTCGCCCATCTTTAATTTAGGCGACATGCCATCGTTACTCTTAGTCCCACTTGAAAATCAGGGAACTATCCTGGGCTGTCTGGTCTTACAGCATGAGCGGCAGCGCTTTTGGCAATCCGAAGAATTGTCGGTTGTCACTCTGATTGCAGCGCAGCTCAGTACAGCCATCATGCAAAATCGCACCCTGCGCCAGGTGCAATCTCTGGTAGACGAACGGACAGCCCAACTTCAGCGCAGTTTAGACGTTCAGGCAAAGCTTTACGAGAAAACCCGACAGCAGGTCGATCAGCTCCGCCGACTCAACCGCATCATGGAAGAATTTCTCAGCACGATGAGCCATGAACTGTTGACCCCACTCACCAGCATGACGCTCGCCATCCGAATGCTGCGGCAGGCTAAACTCTCTCCGGAACAACAGGCTCGCTACCTGGACATTCTGGAACGGCAGTGCGCTCAGGAAACCAGCTTGATTAACGATCTGCTTGCCCTTCAGCAGCTTGAATCGGGTGCCACCGTAGCCCGCTTTCAACCATTAGACGTTCGATATCCTATTCGGGATGTCGTTCAGTTATTTGAAGAAACCTGGGCTAAGAAAAACCTTACGCTGGCGATCGACCTCCCACCCCGAGCCGTAAACCTCTACACGGACTCAGACAGCCTTAACCGTATCTTGACAGAACTGTTAACAAATGCCGGGAAATATGCCACTCCAGGCACCACCATCCATCTTCAAGTGTCTTATCAAATTGAAGATCAGGTCGGGAAGGTTGTATTGCAGCTTTCCAACCATGGCTCTGGAATTACAGACGAGGAAATGCCCTATATTTTTGATAAGTTTCGGCGCGGGCAAGGAGTCACCCAACAAGCGATTCCCGGTACCGGACTGGGGTTAGCGCTGGTCAAAGGATTAGTGGAACACCTGAATGGCACCATTACGGCGTCTAGCATTCCGCTTGAATCCGGCTCATCCTGGGAGACATGCTTTACCCTTACCCTACCCCAATCTCCGGATGCAGTAGTTTAACTGAAACCGGGTGCAGGGGTGGAGTCCCTGGCTGGGAGCGAAGCTCCTACACTCCCTTTTCACAATCTATTTGTGAACGCGATAAACCGCGATAAATTAAGATGATCGATAGGCTACAACACGGTGTGAGTTCAAAGTTTGAGTGTTCTATGCTAGATGATATGGCTACAGAACTGGATACAGGAAAGGACGATGAGCTTTCCGATGCGCTCTTTCAGGACGTAGAGGTGACAACCGATCGCGCCGAAGGACGTCATCGACAAATTACAGCCAAGATTCAAATTCCATATCCGGTTGAGCAGGTCTGGCAAATTCTGACTGATTACGAACATCTGGCCGACTTTATTCCTAACCTGGCCAAAAGTCAGCGGATTGAACATCCCCAAGGGGGCATTCGCCTGGAGCAAATTGGCAGCCAGTCGTTCCTCAAGCTCAAGTTTTGCGCCCGCGTCGTGCTCGACATGGTTGAGCGATTCCCAACCAATATCGATTTTCAGATGGTTGAGGGCGACTTTAAAGAATTTTTGGGCACCTGGCAACTCCAACCCCAAACTATCGGTGGGCAACCGGGAACCGACCTTCGCTACGTGGTTCAAATTCTGCCACCCCGAACCATGCCCGTCGGGCTGATCGAACGCAAACTCAGCCATAACCTAGCTGTCAACTTAACGGCAATTCGCCAGCGAGCAGAAGAGCTGTTTGGCTGATTGATCGTCATTTCAATTAAATTAGTTAAGGATATGCTGTCGATTACATTCCTTTAAGTAAATTGTAGGGACTTATAGCCGCAGCCATCTGAATGAGGACGGAGTGCAGGGGTAGAACCCCTGGCTGGGGGTGAAGCCCCACTTACCCTTTGGTTTTCAACGTCCTAATCAATGTGGCTACAGCTATATAAAAAATCTCAGAAGTTTTAAGTCCCTTACTTTACTTCAGCCATTACGATGACTGCAAACCCGGCCTTAACCAGGGAAACTTTGCTGAACCGGATGACCAATCGCATCCGGCGATCGCTAGAGTTGCAAGATATCTTGTCCGCTACGGCAGCAGAAATTCGCTCTTTTTTGCAAACCGATCGAGTCAAGATTTATCGTTTTCAGGCCGATGGAAGCGGGCAAGTCATTGCTGAATCGATTGACGATCATCGGTTGCCGTCGCTATTAGGGCTGCACTTTCCAGAGACAGACATTCCGCCCTATGCCAGAGAAATGTTTGTGAAAGCACGGCAGCGATCGATTGTCAGCGTTCCCGACCAGAAAATTACTCTGAGCCGATTAGAAATACCGGATACGACGGGCAGCTTGACTGTAGACGATGTGCGATCGCAGCCAATTCTCGACATTTTGGCTCGCCCCGTTGACCCCTGTCATGTGGATTACCTAACGGCAATGGGGGTGCAATCATCTCTGGTCGTGCCGATTGTATATCAGCGAGAGCTATGGGGTCTATTGGTTTCGCACCATGCCACCCCTAAGGCGTTTTCAAACGAAGATCTGCAAATCGTGCAGCTGTTGGCCGACCAGGTCTCAATTGCGATCGCCCAGTCTGAACTACTCACACAAGCTCGCAATCAGGCCCGCCGCGAAGCGTTAATTAATCAGGTGTCAACCCTGCTTCATGCCCCGTTACGCATTCAAGATATTCTCCAAATCGTTTTGGAGCGATTAGTCCGGGCTTTAAGTGGGTCAGGTGGACGGTTGTATCTCAAGGTCGCGGAGGGAGTTGCGCCCAGTGAGCTTTATACCTGCGGCATTCAGCCAGAGTCGGACAGCCATCTTGAGCATTTGCTCGAAAATCATTTCCTCTGGACAGAGTTAATTAATGCGCCGACCGAAACGCTGATGCAGTTGCTAGAAGAGAGCAATGTTCTGGCAAATCTGGTCGTGCGGGATAATTTAGATGATTCGCTGACGGTCAACCGAACAGGCCAAATTGAGGCGATCGCCGACCTGTATCATGATCCTCGCCTCGCTCAACTCGTTCCGTTGTTTCGCCCCACCCCCATTCGCAGCATTCTGACGATACCGTTGCGATACGGAGCCTACATCATGGGCTGTCTCACCATTTTTCGCAATGAGTTTGATACCGATATCGTTTGGGCAGGTCGCTATGATAGCGATGGTCGCAGCGACCGGGTGCGCGAGTCGTTTGCCGCCTGGCGAGAACTGAAGCGGGGGCAGGTGCAAGCGTGGACGTCAGATGATTTGGAACTGGTGCGATCGCTGACCACCCACCTCACCATGGCCGTCATGCAAAATCGCCTGTACCAGTGTGAGCGGGAACAGCGCATTTTGGTTGAAATGCGAAACCAGGAATTGCACACGGCTCGCGCGACGGCTGAGGAAGCCAGTCGCCTCAAGTCAAATTTTCTGTCGTCTACCAGTCACGAGTTGCGGACACCGCTGGCGTCTACCCTCAACTACCTGAAATTGTTGAAAGAGGGTTTTTATGACAGCGAGGAAGAACTCAAGGAATACATTAATGTCGCTCACCAATCTGCCGAAAATCTGGTAGCCATTCTCAATGATGTGCTAGACATCGCCAAAATTGAAGCGGGCCGAATGAGCGCAAATCGAGAAGCGATCGACCTGCCCAAACTACTTTTGGAGCAAGAAATTCTATTTCGGCCCGAAAGCCGACGAAAAGGAATTCCTCTACAGATCCAATGTGATGTAGCGACGATCGAGGCCGATTTGGTGAAGCTCCGCCAAATTTTGACCAATTTGTTGTCGAATGCCTTCAAATTCACGGAACAGGGAAGTGTGAAGGTCTGTGCCACGCAGAACATGCAACATCAACAGGTTTGGGTAGAGATTTCAGTCATTGATACCGGAATTGGTATAGAAATTGGCGAAGAGAGTATATTGTTTGAACCCTTCGTCCAGGCTGATGGTTCCATTAAACGCCGATATGGGGGAACAGGCTTAGGATTAACCGTTTGCAAACGGTTGGTTGAGTTGATGGGAGGGCAGATCTGGCTGACCAGCGCGGGACGTGGACAGGGAACGACCGTCACGTTCACCTTACCCGTTCACTCTCAAGGTTGACCAACCCCTGAGAGACGAGGATCACATCTTCGGCGGTTATCTATGTTTATGCTTATCTCAAATTTGGACTGATTCAGAGAAAAACCTTGAACATTCTGCTAGTTGATGACGATTACCTGCTGGCTAAGGGGACTGCCAAATTAATCCAGCGACTGGGAGGCCATCAGGTTGATATTACAGATGATCCTGCCGAAATCTTTAAACGATGTGAATCCGGCATGGTTCATCTCATTTTGATGGATGTTAACCTCCCCGGTGCTACCTGGGAAAATCAGGAAGTGAGCGGAGCCGATCTGGCACGCCTCCTCAAAACGAATTCTCGAACAGCTCACATTCCGATCATTTTGATCACGGCCTATGCCATGCTGTCGGAGCGGCAAGCCCTCCTCTCCTCCTCTCAAGCGGATGAGTTTTTCGCAAAACCCATTACGGATTACGAAAAATTGCTAGAGATGATTAATCAGTTGGGCAAGAGATAGATCATCTACGCGCTGAAGTACTTGGCCGCTGGATGATAGGCAACGATCGCCGTTGTAGATTGCTCTGGATAAAGCTGCTCGCTTTCATCCATATGAAGGTTAATGCGCTTCGCATCGAGCAAATCCAGCAGTTTGTACTGATCTTGAATATTGGGACAGGCTGGATAGCCGAAGCTATAGCGTGAACCCTGATAGCGCTGGGCCAGAATGTCTCGAAGGTTGTCTGGTTCTTGTTCACTCAGGCCCAACTCTCGCCGAATCCGAGCATGAGTCCACTCCGCCAACGCTTCAGCCACCTGCACCGCTAAACCGTGATAGTAGAGGTAATCGGTGTATTGATTGGCCTCAAACAATTTCTTGGAAAACTCCGTGGCGACTTCACCCACCGTTACCGCCTGCATGGGAAATACATCGATCGCGCCTGAATCCTGAGGGGCAAAGAAGTCAGCAATGCAGAGCCGCCGCAGGGACTTTTGGCGGGGGAAGTGGAAGGTGGCGATCGCCGTCTTCTCATTCGGTTGCTTAGGATCGTACAGGTGCAGCGAATTTCCCTCTGACTGGCAGGGGAAATAGCCATACACCACCTGAGGTTGCAGCAAGTTTTCCGTCAGGATGCGCTGCTTCCAGTGAGCCAGGATCGGGTAGACCTTCTCTGCCAGAAACGCATCGTACTCTTCACGAGATTGATCCTTCGGTTTGCGGAACTGCCACTGTCCGGCAATCAGGGCTTGCAGATCCAGATACTCAAATACTTCCTCCAACAAAATGTCGGAGGGCTGCAACACGGTCGTGCCCCAGAAAGGCGGGATGGGGCGATCGATATCGACCGCGACCGCTTCAGAGCGCTGGGTATCTTCAGGACGGGCGATCGCCTCATCCCGCTGAACCGTTTTAGCCGTTACATCCGGTACCACATCTGCCGCTTCAGCGTCAGTCACTTCATTCAAAAAGCCTTTCAGATCATCCCAGTTGCCCTGCACTTTAGCGGGCATGAGCTTGTCCATAAAGTGCAAATCGGAGAAGGCATCTTTGCCATAAACGACCTTGCCCTTATAGGCACTCTGGCAGTCTTCATAGACAAACTTGGGCGTTAGTGCCGCCCCACCCAGGATGACCGGAACGGTAATTCCCCGTTCATTAAAGGTTTCCAAGTTTTCCTTCATGAAGGCCGTGGATTTCACCAGCAAACCGCTCATGGCAATGCAGTCTGCCCCATGTTCCCGATAAGCATCAATGATATTATCAACGGGCTGTTTAATGCCCAGGTTAATCACCCGATAGCCGTTATTCGTGAGGATAATATCTACCAGGTTTTTGCCGATATCGTGAACATCGCCCTTCACCGTAGCGATAATCACCGTTCCCTTGGCATTATTCCCGGATTCTTCCTTCTCCATGTAGGGTTCGAGGTAAGCCACAGCAGCCTTCATGGTTTCTGCCGATTGCAGCACGAATGGCAGCTGCATCTGACCCGAACCAAACAGGTCGCCAACCACCTTCATTCCATCCAGTAAGAAGGTATTAATAATTGCCAGGGGAGGATATGTTTTCAGCGCTTTTGCCAGCGCATCTTCCAGACCAATGCGCTCACCATCAATGATGTGGCGCTTCAGCCGCTCCTCGATCGGGAGGTTTTCGTCCTGGCTGCGATCGCGCTTCGTCGTCACCCCTTCAAATAAGGTCGTCAGCTCAGTCAGCGGATCGTAGACACAAACATCGCCCTCAAACCGACGCTCATCAAAAATGAGCTGACGGCACACGTCTTGATGCTTGGCATCAATTTTGGCCAGGGGTAAAATCTTGGCTGCGCTGACGATGGCAGCATCTAATCCGGCTTCCATCGCTAAATTCAGGAACATTGAGTTCAGCACAATTCGAGCGGCTGGACTCAAACCAAACGAAACGTTAGACACCCCCAGAACAATATGCACTCCTGGTAGGTTCTGGCGGATCATCCGAATCGACTCAATCGTCGCCTTACCATTCGCCCGGTCTTCTTCAATTCCCGTTGAAATTGGTAGCGCTAAAGGATCGTAGAACAGTTCGTAAGCCGGAATGCCAAACTCTAGAGCATCACGGTATGCCCGCTGGGCGATCGCAAATTTCCTTTCTGCCGTTCGAGCCATCCCATCTTCATCGATCGTGCCGATAACGACCCCGGCTCCATACTGTTTCGCCAGTTCCAGCACTTTAAAGAAACGCTCGTCTCCATCTTCGTAGTTCGTGGAGTTGAGCAAACACTTACCACCAGCAACCTTCAGACCCGCCTCCATCTTTTGCCATTCGGTGGAGTCCAACATCAAGGGCAGGGTCACGTTAGTAACGAGGCGCGACACCAGTTCTCGCATATCCCGCACACCGTCGCGCCCCACATAATCGACGTTGACATCGAGAATATGTGCCCCTTCCCGCACCTGAGATTTTGCCAGCGAAACCAGACCATCCCAATCCTCCGCATTCAGCAGATCGCGGCACTTCTTGGAACCGCTGGCATTTAAGCGCTCTCCAATAATCAGGAAGGAATTGTCCTGGTCATACGGCTGCGCACTGTAGATAGAGGCAGCAGACGGAATATAGTGAAGTGCCGGATGAGGACCGGGGTGAGGCACGTGAGGACTCACGTCATCGCCAACCCCATAGCTCCATTTCTCCATGCTGATGCGCACAGGGCGGTCTTTGGGCTTGAGTGTTGGGGCGAGTTCTGCCAATTGCTCAATGTGAGTAGGGCGAGTACCGCAGCATCCCCCAATCACCTGCACACCCAAGTCTTCCACAAAATGCATCAACGCCATCCGTAGCTCTATCGGCGTGAGCTTATAGTGAGCGTGCCCACCCACGTTTTCTGGAATTCCGGCATTGGGGATACATGAGATCACAAAGGGAGAGTGCTGGGACAGGTAGCGGATGTGCTCAGCCATGCGATCGGGACCTGTCGCGCAGTTTAGCCCCAAAATATCGATAGGATACGGTTCTAAAATCGACAGCATGGCACCCACATCGGAACCGACCAGCATGGTTCCGGTCGTCTCCATCGTGACAGACACCATCAGAGGACGGCGATCGCCCTTCTTCGCAAATACTTCTTCAACCGCATTCAGGGCTGCTTTAATTTGCAGCACGTCCTGACAGGTTTCCACAATAAATAGGTCAACGCCACCGTCATACAATCCTTCGGCCTGCTCTGCAAACGAGGCTTTCATGGTGTCGTAATCAATATGCCCCAGGGTGGGCAACTTGGTCGTTGGCCCCATTGATCCCGCCACAAACCGGGGCTTTTCAGGGGTCGAAAATTCAGCCGCACAGCGTTTCGCCAGTTCAGCCGCAATTTTATTCAGTTGATAAGCCTGATCGGCGAGGTCATACTCCGCCAATACAATAGACGTGCTGCCAAAGGTATCCGTTTCAATCACGTCTGCGCCAACGGCCAAAAAATCGCGGTGAACCTTCTCAACCGCTTCCGGCTTAGTAATCACCAAATATTCGTTACAGCCTTCGTATTCTGCCCCTCCAAAATCGTCTGCGGTCAGATTTTGCGTTTGCAGCGAGGTTCCCATTGCGCCGTCAAACACAATGACCGGGCGATCGGGACTGTGGAGGCGGGCTAGGAAAGGATGGGTCATGATCAGATAGTGGTGATGACTGCGGATAATATTGAATTTAGTTCTTCTAGATTAACAACCTATTTATGTTCTGCAAAAGATAGGGACAGAAGACAGCAATTCTCATTATGCAGATCGGTGGCAGTGCGACCTCACCGTCGGCGAGGTCGCACTGCCACCGATTGCAGTTATGGCGCATTCGATGGGCATCCCAAACTCGCAAGCTGTTTCAAAATGAGAATTGGACAGAACAGGATTACAACCTTGAGGGGCAGGGGACATGGTATTGTCATGTCCCCTGCCCCTCAACAGGATTCTAAACGCCCTTTAATCGTCAATCATCCTCAAATTGAGCAACCGTGATAGCGCAAAAGATGAAAGCAGTCACTAGCGGCATAGGTGACTGAAGAAAATAGGTGAATGCCGCACCCGCGATCGCCGCTGTCCATGCTGCCGCACACCATACTTTCTCTTGGGGACTCATGCCCTTTTGAGCCTTGATCACCTGCAAAGCTTGATTTGGAATCGGCATGGGCATAACAGCATGGGGAGGAAACGCCCAATAATCGCAGCGCTCTATGAATAGATCCGTCCATCCATTCTCATTGCACCATTCTTGAATCCATACTTTGCAATACTTGTTCATAAGACCGTTTACTTAATTGAATACAGTAGAGTGCATCAGCGGGTAAATTAATGACCGTCTTGTTTTCTGGAAATTGTGATTGGGAAATTTAACGTAACTAGAAACTCACCAGACAGAATCTGCTGATGGTTTGACCTCTTTGCCTTTAGGCTACGCGCTAGCTCTGTCAGACGTTAGAGATCTATCGGAACAAACCAGATTGACATCAATACTGTTAAAGGGAATCGAGTGAATGTGACAATGTGTAACCTATAGGAGCCATTAACCTCTGCCTATTTTTGTAGCCTAACAAACCAGAGCGATCGCTCATAGTGGGTGACATCAAACGTTACTTAATCAACCGTTACCCTCAAGATAAATCTATACCTTTTTTCTCTAGCCGTTCTCCGCTGCCGTTCCGGACTGGAGGCGATCGCCTTTGAAAAGTTGACCAATCGCTATACGGAATAAGCCCGGTGGATGCCTAATCTGCCGGGTTTTTCATTGCTGATCCTGCCCCTCAGCGTCTGCGGACTAACTCATATTTCCTGACTATTTTTTTGCATCATTAGCCTGAAACCAATCCCGATCCCACGAAGAGAGTAATGATGAGCGCCATAGCCTGTAAGTCACGGTTCCCATAAACCTAATTCTTACCTTGATCTAGGCACTCAAGTTCCCAGCGCGGTCAAGGGTCTTCTGCCATGCCTCCCACCACACCAACGATAGAAACGACTTCAGCTATGGCACGCCAGAAAATTCTGATTGTTGATGACAGCAGAACGATTCGAATGCAGGTTAAAGATATGTTGCCTCAAGGCAACTTTACAATTTTAGAAGCCAAAGATGGGGTTGAGGGGTTTGAGATCATCAGTCAAGAACGCCCCAATTTAGTATTAATTGACTTCTTTATGCCTCGCATGAATGGTTGGGAAGTCGTACAAAAAATGCAGACATTTCCTAAACTCCAGCCGATTCCAATTGTCATGATGTCAGGACGGCGAGAAGACGTTGAAAAGGCTGTACCAGAGCTATTTGATTATTTTGAATTTGTTGGTAAACCGTTTGAGCAAAAACTTTTACTCAAAGCGATTAAAGCCGCGACCAGCAAAGCCAAACAGCGATATCAAACTTTGAAGGTACCGACGTTAGAAGACATTAAACCTGCTCCTTTACCTCTCACACCTTCTCATCCTCAAAAAACTAACGTTGGGACTATCAATCATTTAAGTGAAACAGAGCAATTAAAGGCGATGATTCAACAGCTTCAAGCTGAAAATACTGTCTTGAAAACTGAATTGAAAACCTTAAAACATCAAGTGACTCAAATGTGGAATTTCATCCAAAAACGCAAGAACAATTAACTGGACGTAACGACGAAGAATGGGCCTTAAAGCATGGGCTTTGAAGGGATCGCCGTGTCGCGCTACTCCCTTCAAAGCCCTATTTTGCAGGTGCGATCGCACCCACCACATCAAGCGATCGCTCTCATGTTGTAATTAACGCGAATTCGGCGAACGCTCAAGTTGTTGTCCCACCCAGCGCGCGCGACAACAACTTGAGCCATTTCAGCCACCCGTCGGGCGGCTGAAATGGCTTAAGCGAATTCATGTTGTAATCAGGGTGACTTAAATTATAAAAAATAGGGAATTATACTCAAAGAGTCACAGGAGTTTTTCAGTTATAGCTATAACTATCTGGATTAGGACGGGGTGCAGGGATGAAACCCCTGGCTGGGGCGAAGCTCCACAACCCTTTGCTTCTATGTCCTAACCCATGTGGCTACAGCTATAGCTAAGGCTTCCACCCTGAATACTTGCCTTTTTAAGACACCTTTGGAGCGGCGAACATTTATGACACTGACTCAAAGAGTTCCTTGGGTTTCTTTAGCACTGCTGCTGGCCGCTTACACAACGTTTGGCAACTTCTTATCCGCCGTTCCGGTTGGATGGAACGTTTGGGCGATCGCCATTGCTTGGGTCTTGCTGCTAGCCACTTTCTTTATGGCTCCCTTGGAGCGCATTCGCAATACATTGGGACGATGGCTGCAAACAGAGACGTCGGCTGTTTTGCTGGTGATCGTTATGGCCGCATTGATGTCTCTGGTTGTGCTGTGGTGGCACGTGTTTCTCTATGGCGTGGCGATCGTTGGCACAGAAGCCCTGGCAAGGTTAGATATGCAAACGAGTCGATTAAAGCCATCCGACGCGTTTTGGATCTTGGCAACCATTTCACTCGTTGGGCTAGGGCTGGGATGGACGATCCACACCTGGGTATCCCAGTTTGTCGCCTAGAAGCATTCGGTTCAAGGCGATCGCGCGATGCGAAATGACCGACCAGAGCGATCGCTATGAACTATGTAGTCGCCTCGTGGCGTTGCGACGATGAACCGATATCCCGATGTGATTACCTGAGCGCAGAGTTCATCAGGCCGACTCACTCCCAAACAGGCATCAGGCCATTCCACCACTTCAGTCGTTTTGACCGACATTTCATCAGCAGGGATACCCGTTTCACTGGAGAGCCAGGATGAGAGTGCAGTGATCAGTGTGGCAGGCGGTTGGGCTGAAGCAGACGAAGCTACAGGCGAATTTGAAGGCATGACAGACACGCTGTCTCCAGATGAGGCGACAGGATCGACTGAGGAAGACGGACTACAGGCGATCGCCAATATCCCCAACAGCAGTGACAAACCAATGAGGACGATCCGGGTCATACGGCTCAATTCGCTTTTCGATTAGCCGGATGGTTGCCGTTGGCGCGAAAATACGTCCGGTAAATTTCGTGAGCGATCGGCACCGCTGAAACCGCTCCATATCCCCCGTTCTCCACCACGATCGCCATTGCAATCTGAGGATTGCTGACCGGGCCATATCCTACAAACATCGCGTTGGGTGTGCGGCCCAATACTTCTGCTGTTCCCGTTTTGCCTGCCGTCAGAGGGATAGAACCATCGTTGAGGCTACGAGCCGTTCCCTGCTGCACCACAGCCGTCAGTCCTGAGCGAATCAAGTTAATCACTTCCGGTTTGATCCCCGTTGGCACGGGCTTTGTTTCAGGAGTATTGGTTTCGCTAGCCAGCAGGTGAGGATGAACCCTATTTCCGCCATTGGCGATCGCAGATACCATCACCGCTAATTCCAGCGGCGTAACCTGCACAACCCCCTGCCCGATCGACATACTGACCGTATCTCCGGCATACCAGGGTTCACCATACAGTTTTTCCTTATCTTCGGGCGTTGGGATCAGACCATGCGTGCCACCTTCCAGACCCATGTTAGAAGTTGCGCCAATCCCAAGAATATGGCCCCACTTCGAGATTTGCTCTGGCCCAGCTCTCAGACCGACTTGATAAAAGAAGGTGTTGCTGCTGACGGCTAGGGCTTCGCGGAATCCGATCACGCCATAGCCATGATCCCCATGTTCCCAAAACTTGGTGCCGCCCATGCTGATATAGGCAGACGTGCCCAGGGTTGAATTCACCGACATCTTACCCGACATAATGCCAGCCGTTGTCGTGACGATCTTAAAGGTGCTGCCGGGAGGATATCCCTGTAGCGCTCGATTCAGGAAAGGTTGGCTCCCTTCCTGGAGTCTCTGCCATTCAGCCTGAGTCACACGACGGGTAAAAATGCTGGGATCAAAGGTAGGCCCGCTGGCTAAAACCAGCACAGCTCCCGTCTTCACATCCATCACGACAACAGCCCCACGACGATTGCCTAATGCTCGCTCAGCCGCTTTTTGCAGGTCTACATCCAGCGTCAAACGCACCGCATTTCCAGAGACCGCAGGACGGGTTCCCAGCATTTGAGATTCATGGCCTCGTGCATCCACCTCTACCAGACGGTTTCCCCAAACGCCTTCCAGTGCTTTATTAGCCAATCGCTCGATGCCCATTTTCCCAACAATCATGCCGCTGGGATAATTGGGATTGGCTTTCATGTCCTCTTCGGTCGCTTCGCCGATGTAGCCAAGAATGTGAGCCGCCAGAGTGCCATTGGGATAGTAACGACTGGAACCCGCAAAAATTTCGACGCCTGGGAGCTTGTCTTTTTGTTCTGCCAGGGCGATAAAAGCGGTGGGCGTAATCTGCTGACTCACCCGAACGGGCAACGGGGAGTTAAAACCCGCTTGCTCCAGACGAGCCATGATCTCTGTAGCAGGAACCCCCAAAATGGCTTGGAGTCGAGCAGCAGTAGCTTTCCACGCTTCCGGGGTTTGCTGCCGAGGCCAGAGATAGACAGCATGAGAAAGGCGGTTGGCAGCCAGCAATCTGCCTTTGCGATCCACAATATTGCCTCGGTCGGCTGGAATGGGGATCAGTCGAATTCGATTTTCTTCAGCTCGCTCTCGATTGCGCGCGCCTTCTACAATTTGCAGTTGGGTCAACCGAAACAGGTGTGCTCCCATGGCCGTTGTAATGAGCAACATCAGAAATACGGCCCGCCAGCTCAGGGCGTCTCGGTTTGCTGCATTTTGAAGGAGAGATGCATTTGTAGAACGTCTTCTGGATGAGGGGTAGATTCCGCCAGCCATCGTCTTGCCTTTCGTGGGTTGATCGTGAGTGATGAATGTCCAGCAAAAGATGATCCAGGACTGCCATGCTTGGTGTCCTAACCTAAGGTGTTAAGGGGTACGGGAATCAAGCGATTCCCCAGCGATCCCCCTAGTTGGAACGCACTGATTGAAACGGCGTCGTCCAAGACAGGTTTATTGATAAGGTTTATCAAATGCCGAAACGGTCAAGCCTGAAGGATTACCACCCGTTTCATTACCTTAATTTAGCGATCCTAATCCGGATAGTTTTAAGATTGACTACTTTTCTTTAGCAATGCTTGATGAAACGGATCGAGCATCAAAACCGTGTCCTCTGTTAGAACCAAATCGTTTCCTTGAATGAAAAATCTAGCTCCTCAGAATTTCGGTTTCGCAGACTGCACACACTGAAGAATGAATCGATTTTCAGGGCCTATACGCCATTTTGCGTTGACTTTATTTTCATCGGCTTCCGTATTGAGCTAAGCGATCGCCCGTCCGATTTAATACAAGCTACACGGTTCTATTAAATCTTGGTCAAGACCAAGACTGTCAAATTCACGTTAACCCTATGCCACAATGAATGGGTTAAATCTCAGTCGGGGCGATTGGGCGGTTTATAGGTATGACTAAATTTGTATTTGTCACGGGTGGTGTAGTTTCTAGCATCGGCAAGGGCATCGTGGCAGCAAGCTTGGGCCGATTGCTGAAATCGCGCGATTATTCTGTTTCCATCCTAAAGCTTGATCCCTATATCAACGTTGACCCCGGAACGATGAGTCCTTTTCAGCATGGGGAGGTGTTTGTCACCGAAGATGGCGCTGAAACCGATTTGGATCTGGGCCACTATGAACGGTTTACAGACACCTCTATGTCTCGCCTCAATAGCGTCACAACCGGGTCAATCTATCAGGCGGTGATTAATAAAGAGCGGCGGGGAGACTACAACGGCGGCACGGTACAGGTGATCCCGCACATTACGAATGAAATTAAAGAGCGCATCTTGCGGGTGGCGAAAAACACCAATCCTGATGTGGTGATCGTTGAAATTGGTGGAACGGTAGGCGATATTGAATCCCTGCCGTTTTTGGAGGCTATTCGTCAGTTTCGGAAGGAGGTTGGCCGCAGAGATGTCATTTATATGCACGTTACGCTGCTGCCCTGGATTTCGTCGGCTGGGGAGATGAAGACGAAGCCAACGCAGCATTCGGTGAAAGAACTGCGATCGATTGGGATTCAGCCGGACATTTTAATTTGTCGGTGCGATCGCCCTCTCCTGGCCGGCCTCAAAGAAAAACTATCGGGATTCTGCGATGTTCCGATTGAGTGTGTGATTACGTCTCAGGATGCCAGCAGCATTTATGAAGTGCCGCTGATGCTTGAGAAAGAAGGTCTGGCCTATCAGGTGTTGGATCTGCTGCAACTGCCTCAGAGACAGCCCGAACTGGAGCAATGGCAATCGCTGGTTGAGCACCTCTATCGCCCTACCATTCCCCTGGAGATCGCCATTGTTGGGAAATATGTGCGCCTGAATGATGCCTATCTTTCTGTAGTGGAAGCGTTGCGTCATGCGGCGATCGCCTCCAGTGGTGATCTCAACATTCGCTGGATTAACTCGGAAGAAATTGACGCGACGAATGTTAATGAGGTTTTACAGGGTGTCAATGGCATTGTCGTACCGGGTGGGTTTGGCACTCGTGGCATCGATGGCAAAATTGTCGCGATTCAATATGCCCGTGAACATCAAATTCCTTTCCTGGGGCTATGTTTAGGAATGCAATGTTCTGTCATCGAATGGGCGCAGCATGTGGCACATCTTGCCGATGCAAATAGTGCAGAATTTGATAGCGCTTGTCAAAATCCAGTGATCAACCTGCTGCCTGAACAGCAAGATGTGGTGGATCTGGGCGGAACGATGCGTCTTGGCCTTTACCCCTGTCGCGTTGTGGCGAATACGCTGGCGGATAAGCTGTACCAGGAAGAGGTGATCTATGAGCGGCATCGGCATCGCTATGAATTTAACAATGCTTATCGCACGCTGTTCCTGGAGTCGGGATACGTGGTGAGCGGGATGTCACCAGATGGCCGTTTGGTTGAAATCATTGAGCTACCGTCTCATCCGTATTTCATTGCCACTCAGTTTCATCCAGAGTTTCAATCTCGTCCGAGCAAGCCGCATCCTCTGTTTAAGGGGTTGGCTCAGGCGGCGATCGCGTATGCAAATCCAACGGTTAAAACGTTGGAGCCTTCGTTGGCGATTGATTAGCGTGAATTTGTTTGCGCCGTTTCAGCCGGGCAACGTGCGGCTGAAACGGCGTAAAAACGCATTTGTCGAATCCACGTTTGGTTAAGTTTGGGTAGTTTTTGCGCGATTTTAGCCGCCTGTTGGGCAGCTAAAATCGCGCCATCAAATTCACATTGTGCTCACAAAGCCATGAGAGGAGGCTGTGTGATCTAGCTGCGTGATCTAAAGGTTGCAGGTTCTCCAATCTGGGATTGCTGAGTTGAAGCGATCTCTGGGGGCTTGCCCCCAGCCCCCCATTGGGGAGCGGGCGGCGTTCCCAAAACCCCTTCCGCAAGGTGTTCATGGTTTGTGGGATGGGGCGCTTCGCATTGCTGGTGTAACAAATTAGATCTCTGATTAGACCTGTGAGCCCGCATCAGTGGACATTGGTTGGGTAGCCGAGAATCAATTTGCTAGGCTGAATTTTCCTTGGGCAACCAAACGACAACGGTTGTTCCAGAATTTGGTGTGGAATCGGAATCGGGGCCAGGATGAAACGGATTCGCTAAAGTACTGCTACTGGCAGGACTGTACACTTCAATCTCACTGTCTAACTGGTGTATAAGGTCACGGGCGATCGCCAATCCTAACCCTGTGCCTGGAATATCGGTATTCGCTTGAACACCGCGATAATGACGTTCAAATAAATGAGCCAGATCTTCAGACGGAATGCCTGGCCCTGTATCTGAAACGGCGATCGCCAGCATATCGGGTTTCACATCCGGTTCATCACTGGCCCAGACATAGACCGTGCCACCCGTTGGGGTGTATTTCAGGGCATTGTCGATGAGATTGCTCAACACCTCTCGTAATGTTCTCGTGTCGGTTCGAATCGATGGCAACGAGGTGGGTAGATGAATCTGTAACGTTAGCTGACGATCCTGGGCGATCGCGTTGGCGGAGTCGAGCAGTGGCGTTAGCACCTCTGCAACAGTGTGCTGTTCCAGGGTAATTTCTGTGCCTGCCAGGAAGCGAGTGCTGGGTAAGAGGGGAAGTGATTTAGCCTGACCAGACACATCAACATCTACCGGATGGGAAGTGGTTGTTTCATCCGGCTGGCTGTCCCAGGATGTGGGAGCAGAGGGCAGCATCGGCAGCAAGTCCGATTCGCCTAAATCAATCGCCCGGTCAAATTGTTTTAATAGCTCTTGCAGGCGATCGCTCTCCTGCACAATTCCGGTAGCCACATCTCGGTTGGGGTCTCCGGGCAGCAGACGTCTCACGAGGAGCTTGCCAAAGGTTCGTAATGCCGTCAGTGGATTGCGAAATTGGTGGAGCAGGTCGTCAAAAATATCGTGCTGCTGCGATCGCAACAGTCGCTGCTGGCGCAAGTCATGGTCTAACCACTGCGATCGCTGATCCAGAACACAGGCCAACGAAAGTGTTGAGGCAATTCGTTCGACTTGCGTTTGTTCCCGATCCGTCCAGGCCCGATCAGTGCGAGCCGTCACCAGCAGCCCCATCACGACATCGTCATGGATCAACGGCAACACAATTTGCTGTTGAGGAAGTAACTCCTGATCTGCTTCAAAGGGTATGTTTTGGGAATTACCCGCCGCAGGCAGCGCTGACCGATATGTTGCTCCAGTCGAGCGGCCAGTCGATTGAGATGAACCTGAATTGAGTAAGCGGGCCTGGGTACTCCCTCGATTGGCTCCGGGCGACAGCAACGATAACACCTGTCCTGGCTCCCAACTCTCTGCGGCATCAGGATAGGCGGCGATCGGAATCAGCTTGGTATTGGGAATATCCGTTAAATCCTCTGTTAAATACACCACGCTCAGCGAAGCTCCCAATCCTTGCGTGAGGGCTACCTGGGAACGGCAAAGAGCCACAAATTCAGGGCTAGCATTTAACAGCATGTCAGAGGAAATAAAAGAAGGACGAGCTATAAGAGGTTACTAAAAGGGAAAAATCCAGTATTCAGGGTTACAGCCCCTTAAAAATTATAGTTTTGTTTCCTCAAGCCCCGTTATACATTACTCTTTCTTGGTCTAGAGCGCATCTAATCGTTGAGGGAGGGAGCCTAGCGCATGAATTCGCGGTTATCCAAACGAAGTCTACCTTTGCGAATGAGGGTATTTGTATCCTACAAAGGCAGTTTTTCGTTCCGGTAGCTACAGTTTTAACCGCCACTCCTCCCCAACTGCCAGTGCGCTTTGGCGTTGTTGCATGAAGAGGGGTTGCGGAAGGGTAGCACATGGTAAGTTTCAATTACCACACCAAAACCTGCCATGAAATCTCAATACCGCATCCGCAACTGGTCTGAGTATAACGCTGGTCTGAAGCAGAGGGGAAGTCTCACCTTCTGGATTGACGAGTCAGTGTTGGAGCAATGGATTGTCCCGAATTTAAGCGGCAAACCAGGAGCCTCAACTCTTTACAGCAACCTGGCAATTGAGACAATGGCGACGCTGAAAGCGGTATACCGACTGGCAGGACGGCAATGCCAAGGATTTCTGGAATCGATTTTTGAGTTGATGGCAATTGACTTGCCCGTACCAGACCACAGTACACTGTCGCGCCGAGTGAGTCAGCTTGCCATCTCACTGCCAGTGTTGCCGAAGGAGGGTACTCGTCATGTGGTCGTGGATTCGACAGGGGTGAAAGTGTATGGGGAAGGGGAATGGAAAACTCGGCAACACGGCATTAGTAAGCGACGCACCTGGCGTAAGCTGCATCTAGGGGTTGACGAGGCAAGCGGGGAAATCTTGGCAGCGGTCGTCAGTACCAATAATGTTAGTGATGGGGAAGTATTACCCGACATTTTGAATGCGATTGAGGACGAGATTGAACAGGTCTCAGCCGATGGTGCCTACGACCAACGCCAATGCTACGATGCCATTCGAGGACGCAACGCTAAGGCGGCGATTCCACCGCGTAAGGGGGCCAAAATCTGGCAGCATGGCAACTCCAAAGCAGAACGACACAATCGTGATGATAATCTGCGTCGCATCCGTAAAGTTGGTCGCAAAGCCTGGAAACGAGAGAGCAACTACCATCGCCGTTCATTGGCCGAAACCACTATGTTTCGCTTCAAAACGATCTTTGGAGGGAAGCTCAGTGCCCGCAGCTTTGACAATCAAGCCGCTGAGTTGTTCATCAAATGTGCTGCGCTCAATCGCATGATCCAGATCGCTAAACCTGATAGTTATGAGGTCGAAGCTTGAAGCTGAATTGAAGTTGCGCTTACAGGCACTCCGTCTCTTTGCAACCATGCAACAAAGCCGTGCGCTTTCACTCAACGTCACTGTAACCGTGAATCTGACAACCGCGCAGGACAAGGCTTTGCGCCATTTTAGCCGCGCGTCGTGCGGCTAAAATGGCGCTGTCGAATTTACGTTAATCCAACAACTGGATCTCAGCCAAAAAAGTACCGATGTACTGCGATCGACCCTTTCAGCCAAGTCAGCTTTACAAAATTTTTACAAAAAAATACCTGACAGAATCTTGCCAAATAACGCCTTTAGAGGCGGTAAAACTCAAAATTACCTGAATTTAGCTGAGTTTCATCCTTTGGGTAGAGATTAAATCTGCTTAAGGTTAGCTTTAGATTTTGTATCGATAATTTAAAGGAAGTTGAAATTCTAAACTCAAGTCGATATACTTTGCACGGTCTACAATTTTGTAACTAGGATTACACCTTTACTATTGAGCGAGAGAGGAGGTAAGGAGGTTGGCAAGGAGACGCAAGCGTAAAAGCCGTCGTCGTTTAGAGGGGCGCAGAATTCTGGAATCAGTACCTCAATACAGCATTGAGTGCGGGGAAGATAAGCCTGTTACAGCCGCTCGGAAGTTTATTCATGCTGAAGGCATTCTGCCTCCAGCCCTGCTTTTAGTTAAGCGGAATGAACACACTACAGATCGGTATTTTTGGGCAGAGAAGGGGCTTTTTGGTGCTCAGTATGTTGAGGAAAACCACTTCTTATTCCCCAGTTTGCGCGTGTCTGAAGACGATGCAGAACGACTCCCAATGGCTGTGGCTAGCCGCTGATGGTTATGTTTGATGTTATGCGTTCAGCATACAAGCCTTAGCGGGCGCTCAATGCATAATATTAAACCGTCAGCCGCTTATGTCATCAGCTTTGAAAATCTAAGCCTAGCTGAATGCGGCCTCTATGTATGAGTAGAACGCTACATTCAAGTAAAGCTACAAAAGGCAAAGATTTTTGATGATCAAAAGCTTTATTCGTTGTGACTCAGCTTGTCTGAGAAACAAAATTTAGGAAACGCTAGAGCAATGTCCAGAGTGTCATTGCTTCATGGTTTCAAATTCTCGGAATCGGCAGCATTCTATGTTGTTCCATTAAGGCTTCATCTGACGGGTTACTCTCAGGATGGCCTTAGTCATTTGATACGAATTTATCAGTGCGATCGCAACTGCATATTTTGTGGTTGCAGCGTTTGAATCGTGGTCTACAGATATGTGGGCCACGATTTTTACTGTCTCTTTGATCAGATACGTGTGAAACCCACAATTATGCAATTTTGTCAAACAAAGCAATTTTGCAACATGGGGTTTGGGAGCTTCGCCCCCAAGAAGGCGTTTCACCCCTGCACCCCTTTCAAAACTTGCGGTTTGCTGTACTAATTCAGCGAACTCACATTACCTCACGTTAAAAAGGGTTGCCCCACCAATAGCGAGACAACCCTTTTTAGGCTCATGGATAAATTAAAACTGAATTTTTAATTTTAGAAAGTGCAGCTCAGCCGCACTTTCTAAAATTAAGTTTCGGGTTTGATTAAACCCACGATCCTTAACATCGGCAAATACACATTTAGCCAAGGTTGACTTTGACAACCTTATTCTTTTCAGCGTCTACTTTAGGAAGATTTAGCTTCAGAACGCCATTCTTGTATTCAGCTTCAACCTTGTCATTCTGAACTCTGGCAGGCAGCGGAATCACTCGGCGGAATGTCCCATAGCGAAACTCAGACCGAACAACCCCTTTTTCTTCTGTGCGAGTTTCAGACTTCCGCTCACCACTGATCGATACCGCTTCAGCCGTCACTTGTACATCCAGATCTTTCGCATCCAGGCCAGGAATTTCAACGCTCAATTGAATGGCTTCGGGCGTTTCGTGAAGTTCTGCGGCGGGCACAAAAGCCGTCGGTTCAGTGCGACCCGGTTCGGAGCCGAGGGTGTCGAACAGTTGATTTAATTCACGCTGTAAGGTTTCAATTTCGCGGAATGGTGCCCAGTGAACAAGTGCCATAACTATCTCCCATATACTCTCAATTCGGTGCAGGAGGTCGAGGGATTTCAAGGTTTGCTCTCTCGTCCGCTCCTGTTATCACTGTATCCAGGCTAGAAATTTGGGGAGTTCGGTTCTTAAGATAAGAAGCGATCGCATTTCCACACTTCAATCTCAGGGCGATCGGTTGATTCGACTATATGGGTTGGGTTAACCGAATTCGAGCATGGATAAATTGAAACCAAATTTTTCATTTGGGAAAGTGCGGCAGTGCCGCACTTTCCCAAATGAAGTTTCGGGTTTGATCAAATCCACGATCCTTCAGATAAAAAAACGATCGCTTCAGAAGAAGCGATCGCCATCCGTCAACTAGGGAGATCGATAACCAATGAAAACTTGTTTAACCGCGAGCGCGTTCTAGCAGAATCATCATGAGCAGACTCAGCAGAATTTGGCTTTCTTCGCGATCGCTCAACTGATCGACTTGCTTGATGGTAAATTTTCTAGAAAAGAAGGATGGCTGCTTCTCTAAGCGCATCACCACATTACCATCAGCCCGAGTCACTAAATATTTGGGGTTAAGAACATACCCGCTCAACATGCCGACCACGGGAATTTCTTGAAACAGAGCATCTAAAACTTTGACCCAGGGGTTCTCTTCTTGCAGGATAAAGTTACTGGCTTCACCATCAAAAATGTCATAACGGGCGCGCCAGATTGATTTCAGGCCTCGGCGTTTAATAGCGCCGATGTCAGTACCGTTCGCGTCTGAGAAGTTGTAGCGAGCCGAGAAGTCAATAATGCGATCGGCTTTAATGTTGTACAGCAGCTTGGTCTGCTGCTCATCCGCGTGAACGGTGATCGCTTCTTTTAGCTTAAAAAGTTTCTGTTTGACAAAGAAAACCAGATTTCCTTGGTTATCAGTCACTGAAATCTTGGGTGCAAGAGTCCAGATTTTGAAGGTTAGTTCTAGGGGATATTGCATGAAAGCTCCAGCGATGGCAAATGAAGGTCCCACCCTAATTCATCCCCTTGGTTAAAGGTAAATCCGGGTTGAGGAGAATTTTCTTCACTCATTAATCCCTGAAGCGCAATATGGCTAACAGCGCAATCCCCTTTTTGTTACTTTCTGCAACACTCTCGTCTCCACAACTGGGATAACCGCCGAGACGGCAGTGTTATAGCTGTAGTCATACCCGTTAGGACATCAAAAACCAAGAGGGGTATGGGGGCTTCGCCCCAGCTACGGGTTTCACCCCTGCACCCCGTCTTAACCCAAATAGACTTTATCGGAAATAAGGGGTTCGAGTTTGGAAATTGGTTTGTAGCGCGGCGGAGCCGCGCTACAAACCAATTTCCGATAAAGTCTAATGAATACAGCTATACGAGATTAACGTGAATTTGATAAACGGATTTTTGGAGGTGTCGCGCGACGCACGACACCTCCAAAAACCCGATTTTGTGTGGACTTAGACAGGTTCTTTGGCGAGGAATTTCTCCAATTCGGTTAAGGCATCTGCATCAACCTTCGTTTGCATCGGGCAGAATTTGGGGCCACACATCGAGCAAAACTCAGCCGTCTTGTAAATATCGGCAGGCAATGTTTCATCATGGTATTCTCTGGCGCGATCGGGGTCGAGGGATAGCTCAAACTGACGGTTCCAGTCAAAGTTGTAGCGGGCTTTGGATAACTCATCGTCGCGATCGCGTGCTCCAGGCCGATGCCTGGCAATATCCGCCGCATGAGCCGCAATCTTGTAGGCAATTAACCCATTGCGAACATCCTCAGCATTGGGAAGCCCCAGGTGTTCTTTAGGCGTGACATAGCAGAGCATCGCCGTACCATACCAACCTGCCATCGCCGCCCCGATCGCCGAGGTGATGTGGTCGTAGCCCGGTGCAATGTCTGTCACCAATGGCCCCAGCACGTAAAAGGGCGCTTCTGAACACTCTTCCATCTGCTTACGGACGTTGAATTCAATCTGATCCATCGGCACATGTCCCGGCCCTTCCACCATCACCTGAACGTCGTGCTCCCAGGCTTTGCGGGTGAGCTGGCCGAGGGTTTTCAGTTCGGCTAACTGAGCGGTATCAGAGGCATCATGTTGACAGCCCGGACGCAGCGAATCGCCCAAGCTAAACGAAACATCGTACTTCTTAAAAATCTCAATGATGTCATGGAAGTGGGTGTAGAGCGGATTTTGTTTGTGGTGGTGCAGCATCCAGCGGGCCAGGATGCCACCACCGCGCGAGACGATACCCGTAATGCGATCGCGCACCAGTGGCAAATGCTCAATCAAAATTCCGGCGTGGATGGTCATGTAGTCTACGCCCTGCTGAGCGTGCTTTTCAATGACGTGCAAAAAGTCGTCTGGGGTCAGTTTTTCGATCGCCCCATGCACACTTTCCAGCGCTTGATAAATCGGCACCGTTCCAATCGGCACGGGAGAAGCGTTAATAATGGCACGACGAATCTCATCTAGATTGCCACCCCCCGTTGACAAATCCATCACTGTATCGGCACTGTACTTCACCGCCAGATGCAGCTTCGCCAGTTCCTCATCCAAATTTGACGAGTTGGGTGACGCCCCAATGTTGGCATTCACCTTACATTTAGAGGCAATGCCAATCGCCATCGGCTCTAGATTGGGATGATTGATATTGGCCGGAATAATCATGCGGCCCCGCGCCACTTCATCCCGAATCAGGTCAACTGGCAACGCTTCTCGCTGCGCCACGTAGTGCATTTCTTCCGTCAGAACGCCTTGACGGGCATAGTGCATTTGGGTGACATTCGCCTGACCCTGGCGTTTGGCAATCCATTCTGTTCGCATCGGTTTACCTCAGATAAAAATTCCAGTTGGTTCTTGGGGATGTTTTTTGGAGGAGAGATGCGGCGACGCTGCATCTCTCCTCCGAAAATCACCGGATTATTCAACGGCTTCAGGGACAGTGCTGGGTTCTGTCTCTGAGTAAGCACGAGCGAGAGTACTCAGTTGAGTGAAATCGAAATCGTGGGGTTTGCCCGTCTTAGCAGCTATCAAAATCCAGGCCAAGACCACGACTATGGACACGATCAGGGAAATACTAAAGCTGACTAGCAGGTCTCCGGCAAAGGGAATGTTGACCCAGGGCGTAAAGTCAGGTTTCGGAAAAAACAGCGCTCCAGACGCAATTCCAGCGAGTGTGCTGCAAACAGCAGCCATGCCGCTGAGCCGACGAGAATACATGCTGAAAATGATGGGAAATACGGCTCCGGCACAAATCAAATCGGCCAGCAGGAACAGATACAGCACGTCAAAGCCTTGAGCGGCGATCGCAATTGCAGGTAACCCGATCGCAACCGTCAGATACCGAGACGCCCGCAGTAAGCCCCGTGCCGACACATGCGGAAACAGGCGCACCAAATCCACAGTAAAGACACTGGCAATCCCGTTCAGCAGGGCGGCAAGCGTGCTCATCACCAGCGCCAATGCCAGCACCAGCACCACAATCACAACCCAGACAGGAAGCTTTAACTCTTGCAACAGCGCAAAGAAAGCCCGATCATCATCAAATCCGAAGTGGCGGGCCAGTAATCCCAAAAATCCGGCAATGAAGATCATCGGCAAAATCGCCAGAGCCGAACCCCAAAACGCCCGTTTCACCGTCGAGTTGGTACGGCAAGCATAGACACGCTGCCAGTTGCTCTGATTAAAGACTTCCGCTGAAATAATGGCGATGATCAAAGTTGCGCCAAACTGAAGTCCAGGCAGGTTGTTGATCGAGAGTAATTCGGGTGCGGCCAGTCGGACAGGCTCCAATGCGGCGGAAAATCCACCCAGGGCGAAGACGGCGATCGCAAAACTGGCAATCAACAGCGGCACCATTACCGCACACTGCACCACATCGGTAAAAATGGTCGCCCCTAATCCACCATACGTGGTGTAAATAAAGGTCGCCGCAATCACAACCAGGGCAGTCCATCCCAGAGGCACATCGGCCAGGATTTGAACGGCTTTGGCGATCGCCGTTAGTTCTGCTGCCAGATAAATGAACATGTAGAACACAATGATGGCTAGCGTCAGCACATACATCGTGTTGCCGAAGCGATAGAGCACAAATTCATTGAGCGAATGCCCGGTTGGCATCAGTTGCCGAATGCGAGTGCCGATTTTCGTGAACAGCGCAGGCGGCGCGGCGGAACCGATGCAATAGCCGAGAATACCAGCGATGCCGCTGGTTGCCCCCACTTCCGGTGGGCTAAACAAAATCCAGATGCCCAACGCGGCGGCCATGATGGTGCCAAACGACATCCAACTGCCAAACCGATTGCGGCTGACCATGTATTCTTCTAAATTAATCGTCTGCTGGCTGGCATGAAGTAAGCCCAGGAGGGCAAATACACCCGCCGTCACCAGCGTCACTAAAATCGCGATGGCTTCGATAGACATGGCGATGGGACTCTCTCCTCTAGAAAGGTTGACCGTTGGCTAGAGGCAGTCTATGAGGACAATTGGCTCGTCGCAGAGCCACAGTGAAGCTCTTTGCCCGTGTCTGTTGCGGTAGTTACCCTAGCGATCGCGCCCGTTCAAATATCCAGCGAAGCCCATCTACAGCAACCTTACTCTAGGATTTGAATGGGATGCAGGGGTGGCCCCCTGGTCGGGGACACGTCCCCTACACCCCTATTCAGACTCTATTTGTGAATGCTACCTACGATGAGATCGGTGGTTGGTTTAGCGATCGCTCGTCGTCTTGGTGCTGATGACCTCAATCAACGCTTCCCTCCGCTGGTATTACCCAGTCTCAGGTTCCGAGGGTGTAATCTCAGCCTGACTTACTCAGGCACCCCTAGCTTGATGTGAATCTTACCACGAGGTGAATGCAATCACAGCAATTCTCATTTTGAAACTACTTGCGGGTTTGGCGCGTCCGTCGGGCGCGCCAAACCCGCAAGCCATGCCAGTTCACTGCGGCGAACTGGCATGGCTACCAATCTGCATACTGAGAATTGCTGATGCGGTCGAATTCACGTTAAGTGAGTTAACCTTATGTGTCAAAATGAGAAACAGTCGTTAATGTTTTTTATCCCCCAGGTATTGCTGTGAGTTCTACTGCTTCCGCGAGTCTAGCTGCGCCTTCCCTCGCCCGTCGTCCGGTGTTTCCCTTCACGGCGATCGTTGGCCAAGAGGAAATGAAACTAGCACTGCTGCTGAATATCATTGACCCCAAAATCGGTGGGGTGATGATTATGGGCGATCGCGGCACTGGCAAATCGACGACCATTCGCGCTCTGGCAGATCTGCTGCCCGAAATCGATGTGGTGGCAGATGACCCCTTCAATAGCCATCCCACTGACGCTGACCTGATGAGCGATGAGGTCAAACAGCGGTTTGAGCAACAGCAAGAGGTTCCCACGGCTAAGAAAAAGGTGCAGATGGTAGACCTGCCGCTGGGCGCAACCGAAGACCGGGTTTGCGGCACGATCGATATTGAAAAAGCCCTTTCGGAAGGGGTGAAAGCATTTGAACCAGGATTGCTAGCCAAAGCCAATCGGGGCATTCTCTACGTGGATGAGGTGAACCTGCTGGATGATCACCTGGTCGATGTATTGCTGGACTCGGCAGCGTCCGGTTGGAATACGGTTGAACGGGAAGGCATTTCGATTCGTCACCCGGCCCGGTTTGTGCTGGTTGGTTCTGGCAACCCGGAAGAAGGCGAACTGCGTCCCCAGTTGCTCGATCGATTTGGGATGCACGCCGAAATTCGCACGGTGAAAGAACCCGCCCTGCGCGTTCAAATTGTGGAACAGCGTACTGAATTCGACCAGAATCCCCAGGAATTCCTCAAGCACTACCAAACCCAGCAAGATGAACTGCGGCAGCGGATTGTGGATGCTCAAACCCGCTTGAAATCAGTGCAACTGGACTATGAGTACCGCGTTAAAATTTCTCAGGTCTGCGCTGAGTTGGACGTAGATGGACTGCGCGGCGACATTGTGACGAACCGTGCGGCAAAGGCGATCGCCGCTTTAGAAGGTCGTACTGAAGTCACCACTGATGACATTCGTCGGGTGATTGGCCTATGTCTGCGTCACCGTCTGCGGAAAGACCCCCTGGAGTCGATTGATTCGGGTTATAAAGTCGATAAAGTCTTCAGTCAGGTGTTTGGATTGGCTGAGGCCGATTCCCAGACCGCCCAAAATGGGGCAAGCGCAGTCCGTCGATAATCCCGAATCGATTTAGATTTGGCCGCGACAGGTTTTAGGGTAGAGACGTGCCAATTGGGGTAGAGACGTGCCAATGGCACGTCTCTTCAGGTTAATGGTGGGATACACAGGATATATCGCCAAGACGGCGGTGTTACGAAAAGGGTGGATTTTTCAACAGGGATGATTGCGGTATCACCTGGGTCTTTTGCAATTGAGATTCCAGGATGAGACTGTAGAGATGGCTGGTGTGCAGCAGTTCCTCATGAGTGCCCTGTGCCACCAGATAGCCCTGATCCATTAACAGAATGCGATCGGCATTTTTGATCGTGCTGATCCGTTGGGCAATTACAAAACTGGTGCAGGTTTTCTGGTGCATCAGTTGATCTAGAGCATCTTGAATCAGGTGGGCCGTTTTGGCATCGACGGCAGAAGTGCTGTCATCCAGAATGAGAATGCGGTAGTTGGTTAATAGGGTACGGGCGATCGCAATCCGCTGTTTCTGCCCGCCCGATAACCCAATCCCTCGCTCTCCCACGATCGTGTTGTACCCCTCCGGTAGGGACGTGATGAAATCGTGAATCTGGGCAGTTTTAGCGGCCTCTACGATTTCATCCAGGCTGGCATTTGATTTGGCATAGGCGATATTGGCGCGGAGCGTACCGGAGAATAGCGTCGTTTCCTGAAAGACGATGCCGATTTGCGATCGCAAACTCTCCAACTTCAAGTCGCGCACATCCCAACCATCAATTCTCACGGAGCCTGCCGTCACGTCATAAAAGCGAGGCAGCAGATTCATGATGGTGCTTTTGCCTGACCCAGTCATGCCCAGCACCGCGATCAATTCTCTGGGCCGTGTTTCAAACGAAATGCCTTTGAGCGCTTCAGTTGCAGAACCGGGATAGCGAAAATGGACATCTTCAAACGTAATGCGTCCCACACATTGCTGAAGGGGAATCGCGTTGGGGCGATCGCGAATCTCAATTTGGGCGTCCACCACCTCATACACCCGCTCTGCTGAAGCACTGGCCTGTGCGATCACTGGAGCCGCAAAGCCAACCAGTAAAATCGGCTGAAGGATAAACAGCAAATAGGCATTAAAGGCAACCAGTTCACCAATCGAAAACGTGCCGCCAATCACCTGCGCACCGCCAAAGCCGACGACCGCAACGGTAATTAAATTACTGATCAGAAAAATATAGGGAAACGCATTGCGAATGGCCTGGATCGTTTTCATGTTCACATTTACCAGGTCATCGTTTAGGTGCGTGTAGCGCGTCATTTCAGCAGACTCACGCACAAACGCCTTCACAACCCGCACGCCCATCAGGTTTTCCTGCAAGACGGCATTTAAGTCTCCCAACCGCTGCTGAGCCAATGCAAAAATCGTCTGGTTTTTCTGCAAAAACTGCCAGAGAATCAGCGCAGCCAGTGGCACCAAAACGAGTGTCACCAGCGCTAGCTGCCAGTTCATCAACAGCAGAATGATCGCCGTTGTGGCTAGCGTCACAACCGAGTTGATCACCTGGATCAGGCTAGTGCTGATAAACGTGCGAATTTGTTCAACATCGCTGGTAATACGAGTCAGCAGTTGAGACGTTTGGGACTGATCGTGATAGCTGAAGCTGAGATTTTGAATTTTTTTGAAAATTGTGTTGCGTAAATCAAATGCAACGTTTTGAGAGATTTGCTCAGCCCAAAAACTCTGACCAAAGTTAAACAGCCCCCGTCCCAGTGCCACCAGCAGCATGGCGATCGCACTATACAGCACCACCTGCAAATTCTTCGGCGCAATGCCATCGTCGATCCCCAGGCGAAACAATTGAGGGGTTATAGCATTAGCGACCGTCAACAGCAACATACTCAACACGGCTCCAACAGCAATCAGCCAGTATTTCTTTAAGCTGGCCAAAACTCGTTTAAGGGGTTGCATGAAGGGCCTCAAAAAATAACACAGGTGGACTTTAGCACTGAATGAGGCGTGTTTGATAGTCAAATTTTGCTTGTACTTAGTACAGCAAAATTTGGCTATCAAACTCATCCTTGTTTTACAAGATTGGCGATCGCATCTACCATCTGATCCGGTTCGATAGGCTTCGATAGATGGAGCTGAAATCCTACAGCCAGAGCTTGCTGCTGGTCATATTCAGCCGCATACGCTGTAAGGGCGATCGCCGGAACCTGGCCGCCTTCCTCTGGCGACAACTGCCTCACCTGCCGGAGCAGCATATAGCCATCCACCTCAGGCATTCCGATATCGCTGATCAGGATATTGGGTTTGAGTTGAGTTAACAGCGTTTGCGCTTCATCCGCAGAAGCGGCTACTGTCACGTCGGCCCCAGACTGCTGCAAAACAAAGGCAATGTAATCGCGCATATCTGGTTCGTCATCCACAGCCAAAATGCGCACGCCACTGAGCAAGACAGAGGGATGAGACGCCCCATCACCATCAGCGACTCCATCATCCTGCAACCGCTCATGTTCATGCCTCAGAATCGGCAGCATTACCGTAAAACTCGCACCCTGCCCTTCGCCCAGACTATCGGCCCGAATTATGCCTCCATGCAGCTCTACTAAATGACGAGCGATCGCCAACCCTAACCCCAACCCGCCAAACTTGCGGGTCGTCGTGCTGTCCGCCTGACGGAAATGATCAAACACATACGGTAGAAACTCTGGTTCGATACCTTTACCGGAATCAGTGACAGTGATTCTGGCAAACGACGGTGGGAAGGATAGGGAAGGTCGGGAGGATGGGGAAAGAAGAAGCCCATAAGCTCCCCCATCTCCCCTATCTCCCCTATCTCCCCCATCTCCCCTATCTCCCCCATCTCCCCTATCTCCCCACTCCTCCAATCTCACCTCCACCATCCCTCCTGCCGGGGTGAATTTAATCGCATTCGAGAGGAGATTCCATACGACCTGCTGGAGGCGGGCTGAGTCGCCTGCCACTTGCCCCACCGCAGGAGAGAGAACCGTTTGAATATCAATAGACTTCGCGTCAGCCGCCAGCCGTACCGTTTCGATCGCCCCTTGAATCGGTACAATCAAATTCACGGGAGCCACAGTCAGGCTCAGCTTGCCGCGCAAAATGCGAGACACATCCAGCAGGTCTTCAATTAGCTGGGCTTGCAGACGGGCATTGCGTTCAATCGTTTCCAGAGCACGATTGCGGGAGTCCTCATCAAACTGACGCCAGCGCAAAAGCTTGGCCCATCCCAGAATGGGATTGAGGGGCGATCGCAATTCATGTGACAACACCGCCAAAAATTCATCTTTTACCCGGTTCGCAGATTCAGCAGATTCGCGGGCGATTTGTTCGGCTTCGTATAACCTGGCTCGTTCTAATGCCTGAGCACACTGCTGTCCCAACGTCAGCATGAAGGAGCAATCCGCTTCATCAAAACGACGGGACTGATCAAAACTGAGTCCCAACGAACCAATTACTCGATTTTCAACCACTAGCGGAATGGCGGCGATCGCCTGGGTTCCAGATTCAACAAACTGCTCAGCCAGGGCAGGATAGCGCTTGTGATACTGTTCGGGAGACTCCAGGAGCACCAGTTGTCGAGTTAAAATCGCATCTGTGACAGGAACCGAGCGCGTCAGCGGAACATTCTGATACGTTGTAATTTCGTCATCTTGATACCCCAATGCTGCTGTGACTCGCACAGATCCTTCTTTCACTAAATGTTCTGCGATCCATCCCCGTTTGGCATTCAGGGCTTCCAGTCCTTGATGGAGCAAAACTTCGTTCACTTCTGCGGTGGTTAACGCACGAGCCAGAGATGCCGTCAGCGCTTGCATTTGTGAAACCCGCTGCATGTTAAATTCAGCCAGTTGGCGAGCCATCTGCTCTTGATAGAGCAAGCGATCGCGTTCATCTTCCGTTTGTTTGCGATCGGTGATATCCATAACCACGCCAGCCATACGCGTCGGCTTGTTGTGGCCGCTGTAGTAAACGCGACCCATTGCGGCCACCCAGCGCATCGTTCCGTCAGGCCAGCAGGTACGCGCCTCTAGCTCAAAGCCACCCTGTTGGCTGATCGCCCGTTCTAAAACGCGATTCACACCTTCGCGATCATCGGGATGAATGGTATGAATAAACGTGGTGTAGGTAACGTCGGCATCGGGTGCTAAGCCAAACATTTCTTTGCAGCGCTGTGACCAGAGCAATCGATAATTCAGCAAGTCATAATCCCACATGCCTAGCTCAGCTCCTTCAACGGCAAGCCGGAGGTGCTCTTCGCTGGTCTTCAGATCCATCTGGATCTGCTTGTACTGGGTTACGTCCATGAATACGGCGACGCAACCCCGCACTCGCTTTTTATGGTCAAACAGGGGCACCGCACTCCCTAATAAATCAAAGGTTGCGCCATCCGGACGCACGATTTGCAGCTCGGTATTCCGCACTTCTATCCCTCTGGCCGCGATCTGCATAGGCAACTCGTCAGGTGGAATTTCAACGCCATCGCGAAGACGTTTGCAGGGTACCGTTACCGCTCCGGCATTCGTTACCGAAAGATTGGTATCCGGAGTAATGTTAAAGATTCTTTGGAAGAAGGGATTGGCGCGAATCATCTGACAGTCTGGATCTTCAGCGATCGCAATACCTACTGGAACCACATTCAACAGCGTTTCCATCTGAGCAATTCGATCTTCCAATTCGTGATTCAGCGTTCGAATCTTTCGCTCTGCCTGTTTCCGATCCGTAATGTCTTGAAAGTAAACCGATAGCCCATCAGGTGTCGGATACGCTCGTGCGCCCAACCAGCGGCCTGTGCTATTGGGCGACAAAGCTTCGATGTTCACCACAGCATTTTCAGCGATTGCCCGATGATATTCCTCATAAAAGACGGAACCAACTGTTTCGGGAAATAGCGTCCAGATGTTTTGCCCCAATAGCGATTCCCGCGAATACTGACTGTAGGCTTCAAACTGGCGATTGACATAGGTAAAACACCAGTGGCGATCGACTGCAAAAAAAGCATCGGTAATGTTTTCTAAAATGTCAGCCGCCCGTTGATTAGCTGCGGCTAACTCTTGCTCAATCTGTTTGAGTTCAGTAATATTCACCGCGATCGAAATCACGCCCCACACCGTTCCATAATTAGCCTGCAACGGTTGCACAATCAAGTCATAATCGCTAGTCTGACCATCGATCGTGAGTCGAACTTCTGTTCGCATTGAAACGCCTTTTTCTAAAACGCGGCGTTTGAGTTCAATCAGCGGTTCAGCTTGAGCAGGTGGAAACAAATCGCGATCGGTTTTACCAGCGATCGCCCCGTCCGTTTCAAGCCCTGCTGGAGTGTGAATCCACTCATAGCGCAGCGATCGATCCTGCTGAAACACGGAAATATTGGAACTGTTTAACGCTAGCCGAAACCGATCTTCACTGGCCTGAAACTGTCTCAAGTTCAGTTCAGCACGGTGCTTGGCTCCCCGTAGGGCTTCACACAGTACACTAAACAAAATGCCCTGCAATACAAAAATAGCCACTCGCACCCAGGACTGAAAATTGACCAGAAACGAATCGTGGGGTGCAATAAAAAAGTAAACGCTAAACAGAGTCGCTAGACAGGTTGCTAACAGTCCCGGCTTTAACCCGCCATACCAGGCGCTCACCATGACCGCACTAAAGAACAGGAGAAATGGCGATCGCCCCATGTGCAGCCACGGATCAAGTGCCATCATGATGAGCAGCGTCAGCAAAACAACGGCAACAGCTACCCCATAAGGCCAAAATGGAGCACGGGAAATTTTGAACATAGCAATAGTTGGAACAAATAATGTTCCTTCGCTAGCGATTTACACTACCCTATGGCACGCCATCTAGAATTCCTATGCATCTGTTGGTAGATTTTAGCCCTCTCGAAAGAATGAATTCAGCACTTCTCATGATGAAAATTCGTGGGCGTGCAAGCTCTCCTGCGGCGAGCTTGCACGCCCACCGACCGAGGGTTCTGCGTGTCCATCGGGCATTCAGAACCCTCAGTCGGCTTCAAAATTAGATTATTAAAGGGGGGAGATCATCCCCACGAAGGGGGCAACGCCCCCTTCACCCCCTTCTCAATTCAGCGCATCTTCATAAAAAACGGTATGAGAGGGTGGCGCGTCGCGCCACCCTCTCAAAAGTCCGATTTTGCAAGCGCGTCGCGCTTGCAAAATCGGACTTTTGAATTCACATTAGAAGACACCCGCTGGTAGTGTGGGGACGGGGGATGTAGCTACGGCTAAAAAGTCAGTTGCTCGCAAACCTGGCTTGTTATCGAAGGTTGCCAGCAGCACTTGAGCTACGCCGCCTTTGCCATCCGCATCATAGGATAACGTGCCTTTGCTCTGATTGTAGATGATGCGATCGTTGCTATCTTTTGCCTGACTGCCCAGAACAAACTGATTGCTATTCAAAACACCCGCAGTCAAGCCGTTGAACCCGGTCGTAAGCAGAACAATTTTGTCACCCGCTTGTTTCGAGAAATCGGTAATGCGATCGCCTCCATCCGTTGCAGCGGTGAAGACAAACTTGTCTGCGCCAGTGCCGCCCTTCAAAACATCTTTGCCACCTAAGCCGATCAACGTATCGTTCCCGGCGGCTCCATCTAGCGTATTGACCCCAGCATTCCCGGCCAGAGTGTTATCGAGTGTATTTCCGGTGCCGTTAATATTGCTAGTTCCCGTTAATTTAAGATGTTCTACTTGATTGGACAAGGTATAGGTTACGGATGACCCGACGAGATCGGTGCCTTCATTGCCAAGCTCAGTTACTTGGTCGCCAGCGTCATTCACGATGTAGATGTCATTGCCCGCTCCACCGATCAGTTTATCGTTGCCACCTTTACCGTTGAGAATGTCATTTCCTACGCCACCCGAAAGCGTGTTGTCTAGCGCATTGCCAATGATGGTGTCGTCACCCTGGCTGCCAATCACATTCTCGATGCTGATTAATGTGTCGGTGAGATCGGTACCGCTTCCGGGAAAGAAAACCTTTCCGGTTCCAAGGTCTGCATTAATGCCGCCAGCGTAGAAGGCGTAGGTGGTTGTGTCGTTGCCTGCGCCGCCATCTAGAGTATCAAAGCCATAGCTACCGTCGAGAATATCGTTGCCATCACCACCGGAGAGGGAATTATCGAAGCCATCGCCAACGATGACATCATCGCCGTGACTACCGATGACATTTTCGATGTTGGCTAGTGTGTCAGTACGATCGCTACCGCTCCCAGGGAACGAAACCACTCCATTTTGAAGGTTGGCGTTGATGCCGCCAGCGTAGAAGTCGTAGGTGGTTGTGTCGTTTCCTGCACCACCATCCAGGGTGTCGAACCCGTAGCTACCATCGAGAATGTCGTTGCCATCACCACCGGAGAGATAATTATCAAAGCCGTCGCCAATGATAATGTCGTCGCCATGACTACCGATGACATTTTCGATGTTGATTAATGTGTCAAAGCGATCGCTACCGTTTCCAGGGAATGAAACCTGGCCTGTTCGGAGGTCAGCGTTGATGCCGCGAGAGTAGAAATCGTAGGTGGCTGTGTCATCGCCTGCGCCGCCATCGAGTGTATCAAACCCAAAGCTACCGTCGAGAATATCGTTCCCTTCTCCACCGGAGAGGTAATTATCAAAACCGTCGCCAATGATCACGTCGTCGCCATGACTGCCAATGACATTTTCGATGTTGACTAGTGTGTCGGCACCAGGGCCGCCTCCAGGGAACGAAACCGCTCCGGTTTGGAGGTTAGCGTTGATGCTCCCATAGTAGAAATCGTAGGTGGTTGTGTCATTGCCCGCGCCACCATCCATGTAATCAAATCCGAAGCGACCGTCGAGTAAATCATTTCCACCCAGACCAAAGAGGCGATCGTCACCATCTGTTCCGATTAGAACGTTATCTGCGTTATTGCCAGTAAAGTCAACCATGTTGTTTCTCCTAATTTTTTGATGGGCCTGGAAAGGATGCACGCCAGAATCAGCAAGGCAAATGAACCAAGCTGGATAAACCTTGCGGGCGATCCGTTGATAATATGCAGCAGAGTGAAGTCTGCACCGATTCAAGATTGCTTGAAACTTTTGTGAGGGTTAACTTTCAGGTGTTTTCACGGTTTGTTTCCCTCGATGTATCTACTGTATGCGCCACATAGTAGGAGCGCGATAACTAAAAGTTAGGGAAAGTTATGG